>NZ_JAGDQK010000002.1:0-540068 GCF_017498755.1 Bacillus sp. XF8
AAGCTGAAGTCATTGAAGAAGTAAAGGAAGCGGATGTAATAACGGAAGCTGAAGTCATTGAAGAAGTAAAGGAAGCGGATGTAATAACGGAAGCTGAAGTCATTGAAGAAGTAAAGGAAGCGAATGTAATAGCGGAAGCTGGAATCATTGAAGAAGTAAAGGAACAGGTGGAATTTACAAAAGAGCAGCAAACTGATGGTGAACAACTTAAAGATGAGCAAACAGAAACAAGAGGAATGGCTGCAAAAGAGAATAAATTATTTTCTAATCCAATAGTAACCGAGAAGAAAAATGAGGAAGTAGGTTTATCTAAAGGAGTGCAGAAGAGAAAGTCCTTCAAAGAGATGAATAATGAAGAAAAACTCTATTTTTTAATACACAAACCTAAGTATATTCCGAAAGTAAGATGTCAAATTAAAACAGTAAAAGAAAATTTAACTGGGTACGTACTTTCTTATGAAGAAGGGTATGTAGCAATCAAAATGATGGAGAAAACAAAAGAAATTAAAGTTAAATTCGAAGATATCGTTCACATTAAAATGATGGGTTTATAGGAACAAATATAGAAAGGTGACAGATACTCTGTCACCTCATAGTTTTTGGGTTTTACAATAAAATTACACTCTTCCAACGAAAGTGTCACGTAAACATTGAATTGCACAGAAGCATCGTAAATCCACTGTAATACAGAAGTTAGTAGATGCTAAACCAAAGAATTCTGTTGTAAGTCTAGGAACAACTCCTGAACCTCCTCCAGTATCTCTGAAAGTAATACCGTTTTGATATTTGCAAATTAAAGCTCTTGCGATTGCTTGGAAATCAGCCTGTGTTGATGGAAGCCCTGCAGTTGGTAAGAATAGTGATAATTCTCTAATAAGATCATCTAAGGCACCAGCGCTAAGATTAGATACATCTGGTATTAATACTCTAAGAACCGCACAACAATCGCCATCTACACTTTCAACGCGTAAAAATGGGGATGGAACAGGGATTGGCAATTCAAAAGCATCAGCTGTTACAGATGCTGTATTAATAACGTTAAAGCAGCCTGCTGGTAAGAAAATGCCCCCTTTTTTATCAAATACTGCGAAAGGGCGGGTATTAGCGATTGGGGAAGTACCACCACAGTTTGCACCTAGAATCGGATTTTCGCAACCAGTCGGGCAACTATCAAGTTGTACGTCTTGTAGTTCGTTGATAAAATTCACGACGTCACATACACAATTGACATCGGAACAGTGCTTTTTGTCATCATTGCAACTCATTCTATACACTCCTTATCATTGAGTTTTGATTTACATTAATAGAATATTGAAGCAAGGGTGAATCGGTTACTCATCTTACAGAGTTTTTTTTATATGGGTAGAAATAATGAAAAGGCAGGAGAGGGAAATGTTATTTACAAGTTGGCTTATGTTCTTTATTTTTGCATGTGCGGCTTTCCGGTTAACGCGGCTTATTGTCTATGATAAAATCACATCATTTTTACGGGCGCCTTTTATTGAAGAGGTACAAATTACCGAACCTGATGGAAGTATTGCCACTTATATGAAAATAAAAGGAACGGGATTGAGAAAATGGATAGGGGAATTGTTAAGTTGTTATTGGTGTACAGGGATATGGGCGAGCGCATTTTTATTGTTATGTCATAATTGGATTCCAAAAGTAATGGAGCCAATTATATTATTATTAGCAGTTGCAGGAGTTGCGGCAATTATTGAGACGATTGTTAGTCGATTGGTGGAAGAATAAGAAATGAGGGAACGAAACAGAGGGATTGTTCATATAGTAAATCGAGCGTAAAAAAATAGAGGAGATGTTTGCGATGACAAATTATCAGCAACCGGATCCATATCATAACATTCAATATTGGCATCAAATGCAGCAACATATGAAGAATCAACAGGCACAACAACAATTGCATCAGCATCAGCTACTAGAACAACAAGGATATGTCAAAAAGAAAAACTGTAATTGTAGCGGGAAGAAACAAATTTTGCCAAATCAACAAAATCAAGGTTAAGTAAACACTCATGTTATCGTGAGTGTTTTTGGTTTTGTATGCAAATTTCAGGTGATAAAAAGGTGGAAAGTTAGAGGGGGATATTGGATTATGTGTAAAGCCGTTTCAATATGATATTCCTAGATGAAAAATTTGTCCCCGATTAGGAAATATATTTATGGAACTACACAAATATAACGAAGCTATTGTGTAGTTTCGGGTTTTTTAGCAAATTATAATTGGATTCCATATCTCCAAATGTGTGTATGTTACGATTGGAGTTCATGTTGGTCAAACTCCCTATCCTCAATTTACATTATTAGAATGTGAGTAGGTTAGGGAAGGATATTATTTGAGGAATATATGAAAAAAAGCCAGCACCACATGTTAAGGTGCTAACTTCTTCGGTAAATCTTTTCGCGCAATATATAAAAAACGAGATATATCTAATTTTTTTCCTCTGAAAAATTGCGGTGAGGAAATATAAAGCTCTTCTTTTGCACGAGTGATCGCAACGTACATTAACCTTCTTTCTTCTTCTAACGCTTCAGAAGTGTCCGTCACGCGGTCATTTGCGTCTTTTAAAGAAGAAGAATGAGGCAGTATGCCATCGCTTGCTCCAAGTAAAAAGACACATGGAAATTCCAGGCCTTTTGCATTGTGAATGGACATAAGGGATACAGCATCTTTTTCGTGCATTGTTTTCAATGCTTCCATTTCTTTTTGGCTTTGAATCGCCGTACTGACAAATTCTAAATAAGCAAGAATATCAGTAAAACGATTTGCTGATTCCATCAGTTCTTCGAGCATTTCTTCTTGTATGTCTTTATGCATTGTAAAGGAAGAACGATCATTACTTTGTAAGTACTCTAAGTATTTACCTTTACCTTTAATAATTTCTTTTAGTGCTTTTTTTGGTTCTAATTCTTTAATAAATTTAATGAAGTCAATTCGGTCGTTTATTTTTTTGACTTGAAATGGTTTTAAACTCGGATTAAGCAATAGAAAATGGAGGAGAGAAGGGAATCTTCCTTCGCCGTATTTCCACTGTTCACGTTCAATAAATGAAATGCATTCATCACGACCAATATACATCGTTGGCAATATGCTTGAGAGCGATTCGATTCGAAACGGTTCATATGCTAGGCGCAGATGATCTAATACTGGTTTAATTAAAGAATGTTCATAGAATGATTGGCTTGCGCCGTGTTTAATGAATGGAACTTTATGAATTGTAAGTTGATCGAGTAAAGAACGGCTTACAGAATGTGTCCGATACAATAAGCAAAAGTCTTTATACGATCGTTCACCGCTTGCTACTTTATCTTGAATGAGTTGTAAAATTTGATTCGCTTCATCAAGAGTAGTTGCAGGACGCGCATAAAAGGGTTGTATGCCTTCTTCATGAACGGAATATAATTCTTTTTTAAAACGTTCTTGATTCAGTTTAATGACTTCGTTTCCAAGTCCAACGATAAATGGATTCGAACGGTAATTTGTATTCAAAGCAATAATCGTTGTATCTTCAAATTCTTTTGGAAATGATAAAATAATTTGATGGCTTGCACCGCGCCAGCCATAGATGGCCTGATCATCGTCACCTGCGATAAATAAATTATTTCGCGGTGTGGCTAATAGTTTTACAATCTCATATTGTGCATAAGACGTATCTTGAAATTCATCCACTTCGATGTAATGGAATCTCTTTTGTAACTGCGTTAATAAAGGTGCATTATTTTCAAGCATATAGAATGTTTCTAGTAAGATATCATCAAAGTCTATATATCCATATCTTTGTTTTACATCTTCATAACGTTCATACACTTCACGAAATTCTTGTTCAACAGGCGTTTTTGCTTGTACATCTTTTGGACGATTTAATTTGTTTTTTTCGAGTGAAATCATTGCGAGCATAGTTTCTGCATCATAATCGTCTTTTAAGCGCAATTCTTTCAAGATTTTCTTTATCATAATTTGTTTATGTTTTTCATTTGCTAAAATTTGCTGGTTATATCCTTGGCTACGAAGCAATTTTAAAAAGACGGAATGGAATGTGCCTGCGACAACGTAGCGACTTGCGGCATGATTCATACCAGGTAAGCTTGCTACGCGGCTTCGAATTTCTTCAGCAGCTTTTTGCGTAAACGTAAGCAGTAAAATGTTGCGTGGATGAACATTTTTCACATTAATTAAATAGCCAACGCGAGTTGTTAAAACAGATGTTTTCCCGCTTCCTGCCCCGGCCAATGTAAGAACGGGACCTTCTGTTGTTCTGACTGCTTCTAATTGTTTTTCATTTAAATAAACACCTTGCTGTTCCAGAGCACGAAAATAAGCTGCATCATTATCCTTCTCTACAATTAAATTGACAGAGGTTTTCGGAATATGATAGGTTGCCTGCGGAACGCTAGCGTGCGTTAATGTTTTTTGCGAAAATTTTTCTTGAGTCATACATTCACCTTCAAAACTATAGCATCAACTTTTAACTTTAGCGGAAGAAAAAGAAAATAGCAATGTAAAAAACAGGAGGGGGTTACCTCCTGTTTAGAAAATCATATTTCTTTTATCATCACAACATGTGGAATATCAGCTTCCATAAATACATCAGAAACAGTTTGATATCCGAGATTCTTATAAAAGGCTTCCGCGTGTGTTTGCGCATGAAGTTTCAATTTGGATAGAGACTCTTCCTTGGCATATGCCTCAAGCGCATCCATAATGATTTTTCCGATTCCTTTTTTGCGATGGGAAGGGAGAACGCATATACGTTCCATTTTTCCGATGCCTTGGGCAATACGAAAGCGACCTGCTCCGACTGGAATATCCTCATCATAGATAACAATGTGTTTGGCGATTTCTTCAAATTGATCGTATTCTTCTTCCGCAGACACATGTTGCTCTTCAACAAAGACTTGTTTACGTACAGAGAATGCATCTCTTAGTTGTTCATCTGTTTGTACGATTTGTGCTTGCAAATTATTTGTTCTCCTTTCCAAGATGGAATGTTTCATGTACTGTCCATGTTTCGTTTTCTAATTGGTATAGAAGGTGGAAACGGTCGATTGGTTGCTCATAATAAAAGTCTTTCATACGTAAGCGACCTAATACATCAGCATGCTCTGCATCTGATAAATTTTGTCCAATTGTTAAGTGTGGTACAAAAGCGTATTCGCGTTCTTGTGTGAAGAATCCTTTATGCATTTCTTCGTTTAAGAATGTAAGTTCAGGTGTTTTTTCTACTTTGAAATAAATAACATTATTAACAGGTGCAAATGAGCTTACCTTTCCAACATGAAGGGTAAACGGATTTGTTTTGTTTGCGATTGTATGCAGTTCCCCAACAATCGCTTCTAATTGTTCATCTGGTGCCTCAAAGGGTGTTTTTAATGTGATATGTGGTGGAACCAATGCATAATGCGGATCATAACGCTTACGCAATCCGTTTGCTTTATCTTGAATCATTTTTGATGGAAAAATTACAATGCCTAGTTTCATCTTTTAATTCCTCCCTTTGTAAGTCTAGTTAGATTTTGAGAAAACAAATCTCTTTTTCTATTATATCAAATAATTCTGAACACTGCTTCCTATTATTTCATTGATAGAATATGAGAAAATGCTTTTGGTAAATCTGTTTGCCAATATTTCCACGTATGATTGCCTTCAAATTCTTCATAGTGTGTTGTAAAGTTTTTTTCTGTTAGTAGCGCGTGCAATTGACGGTTTGGTTCTACAAAATCAGAAACTTGTCCATCTGTTCTTTTCACAGCGGTTTCCTCTGTCCCAATGACATGATAAATGTCCAATGCTTGTGTTTCTGTGAAATCCTTCGCTAACTTAAGCACTGTTTCATCGACAAACGGGGACTGCATAACGACTTTACCGAATGTATGCGGATACATCAGTGCTGTCATAAAGGACACTGTACCCCCAAGGGAATCACCGATTAATACACGACCTTTTCCCATTTGGTATGTTGGATAATTTTCATCAATATATGGCACGAGTTCGTGAGCCAGGAAACGAATATATGCGCTATTTTTTACATCGTTTGGAAAGTATTTTTCTTTCCGATCGTGTACATTTTTATATGGAATACCGACAATAATTGTTCGGTCAATTTCTTCATTTTCACGAAGACGTTCAATTACGCGGTGCGCTTTACCAAGCTGAAAATAATCTCTTCCATCCTGCGCAATGACAACGGTGTGCTTGTGCAGCGGCGTATAATTAGCTGGTAAATAGACGAGAAGTGTCATCTCTTCTTGAAGCGATGTACTGTAAAATGAAAGTTCTTCGATTCTCCCTGTTGCTTGATTCATGTAAATCCCCCTAAATAAAAATATACTGTGTTTTGCTCCGTGAGGGCAGCGCGAATAGTGAAAATGAAAGGTCACATTCACTGCTATGCTTCTCATTTTATATTTTACCATAATGGTGTGAAGAATCTAAAAAATTAGTATTTATATGATAAAAGAAAAAAGCTATAATGAAGTGGGATTTTTACAGGGGAGAGGGGTGAAATCAATTTGAAACAAGAAAAATCAATTGCATTACCGTTAGCAGTTTCTATTATAGCCATTTCATTTGCAGCTGTTTTCGTAAAGATGTCTTCAGCACCATCTTCAATTTTAAGCATGTATCGATTATGGATCATTGTACTCTTTATGCTTCCAATCGTTTGGAAGAAACGTGAAGAGTTTGGCAGAATTCAAAGGCGAGATTGGTTGTTTTTGATAGGATCAGGATTCTTTTTAGCAATTCATTTTCTGTTATGGTTTGCATCTTTAAAATTTACAACTGTAGCAAGCTCAACTATTATTTTAGCGCTCCAGCCCATTGTATCGCTAGTTGGCGGTTTTTTTCTGTTTAAAGAAAGGACGACATATTCGGCAGTTGTAACAATGGGAATTGCGATTCTTGGTGTGATGTGCATTGGATGGGGAGATTTAGGGTTAAGCAGAGAAGCGATAATTGGAGATATTTTATCCTTTTTAAGTGTAATTGCAGTTGTTGGTTATTTATTCATTGGGCAAACAACAGTAAAAAAAGTTTCACACTGGATTTATAGTTTTACTGTGTTTGCATTTGCGGGGATATTTATCGCTATTTATAACGTAGTAATGAGTGTGCCGTTTACAGGATATTCTACATGGGACTGGTGGATTTTCATTTTGCTTGCGATTGTACCAACAGCCTCACATATGATTAATAATTGGCTATTAAATTATGTGAATGCGACGACAATTTCAATGAGTATTTTAGGAGAACCTGTTGGGGCGTCAATACTTGCCTTTTTCTTATTAGGTGAGAAGCTGAATAGTATGCAAATTATCGGTAGCGTTCTCGTATTATGTGGTGTGTTTATTTTCTTGCTGCAACAGCAAAAACGGGTGCAGAAAGAAACAGTACAAAGTGCAGCATTTACGCAAGAGCTGTAGCGTATTTATAGATAATTAGTAGGCTGTTAGGGGCAATCCTAACAGCTTTTTTCTATATAAATTGAAAAATTGATATAAAAACCTTTCTTTGTGGGTGGGAGAGAGGATTCGGCCGTGTATAGAAGCGATCAGTTCCTTTTTTTAGCCCCATGCCAAGTGGAATCAAAGAGAGAACACGAGTGAAGATCTCCTTTTTGTTGAGTAACAATAAAATCGTTACATTTACAATAAAGATGTTCACAAACGTCAGTCATAGTATTCCATTAAAGGGCCATTTTCTTGAATAAGAGAAAGGATTATTCGTAAGTAAATTGAAGTTAATTCAGAAGATGTTATTTAGTTTAGCATCGGGACGTACTACTCAACATTAAGGAGGAAATCGATTATGAGCGACACACAAACATTACGAGGACTAACCACAGTCAGTTTTTGGACGGATGATCTGGCAGCGGCAAAGAAGTGGTACGCCGAGCTATTGGGCATCGAACCATACTTCGAACGTCCAGGATATGCCGAGTTTCGCCTTGGCGACTACCAGCACGAGCTGGGCCTGATAGATAGCCGCTACGCGCCCGATGGTTCAGCGACCGGCCCGGCCGGTGCTGTAGTGTACTGGCACGTCGACGATGTAACAGTAACTTTCAAAAAGCTGCTGTCTATGGGAGCGAAAGAGTACGAGGCACCCACAGAGCGCGGCGAGGGGTTCATTACTGCTTCCGTGGTCGATCCCTTTGGGAACATCTTAGGCATTATGTACAATCAGCACTATTTAGAGGTTCTGGGTTCGACCAGAAAAGCGTGACCCTCGTCCCGACGGCATTCACAGTTCACCGAGGCTTGGTGAATTGCACTGTGGGGCGTAGCAATTATCTGTGCAGTGGCAGCTGTCTCGATTTATGTTATGCTTACCCCAACTGTTCGGTATTAAACTACTATTCTGGAGACAAAAAGCACAAGAAAAGTGAAAAGGGCTTCACGAGGTAATGTTAGTAAAGGACCATTCCAGAATAGGGCACAATTGTGCAATAACACTTAAATTTAAAAACCCCTTCTTAAAATCAGAACGGGGTTATACGTGTTTTAGTTTTTAAAATTAAATAATTTTATATAGTTTGTAAGTCTTTTAATAGAAATTGGTATATAGTGGGTGTAGGGGTGGTTTTATATGTACTTTCCATCTAAAAAAGATGCATGGTTATATCCAATTTATTTGGCGGGGGTAGCTGCTTGTTTTGCTCCTTTTCTTGCAGGTAGAGATTATTTTCTTCTATTCTTCACGGTTCCTTTTGCAATTCTTCTCATTTGGAGCTGGTTTACAACAGGGTATAAGGTAGAAAAGGAACAAATCATCATTCGATATGGCCCGATGAAAAAAAGAATTTCAATCAAAGATATAAGAAAGATTACAACAACAAAAAATCCACTAGCAGCTCCTGCACTGTCTTTTGATAGACTTGAAATCCTTTACGGTTCTCAATTTGAAACAGAACTTGTTTCTCCGCGTGAAGCGCAGCAATTTGTTTCTCCGCGTGAAGCGCAGCAATTTGTTTCTCTTATAAAAAGCATTCATCCACAAATTGAAGTAGCAAATAACTTAATAAATGAATGATAAGAGTGGTCTCAAGGGCCACTCTTATTTTTATCTTTATAAAAAGAATTACATGAGCTAAACAAAGCAAGGAATTTTACTTCGGATTTGTCATAAATGGCTGAACTTGAACGACACATAAATCTCGAAATTTCCCTTCAGCAGTTGTTACGATAATGACGGCCCGTCCAGGGTTCTTTCCCGTTATAATTACTTTGTCCTTCTCTGTGATAACTGTTATGACGTCATGGTTCATATTTTTCCATATAAGCTCTTGGTTTGTTGCTTGAATCGGGAGAACAGAAGCAGATAATTCAGCGCTTTGTCCTACTTTTATTTTTAGTTTATTTTTTTGTATATGCACACCAATTACAGATACAACAGAAGGAGCGAGTGAAATTTGAGGTTTTGACTGTATGTTTGGACAAGAAGCATTTGTAATAAGTGATAGTTTTTTTGAGTTTTGGTGTTGTAGTGATGCCATCATTCTGAAATCTCCTTTCTGTATAAGTGTTGGTACTAATACTATAACGAAGTAGTGTTATGGTAAATTTAACGAAATATAAAGAAATTGTTAATTTCAAGGAGGAAATTGTCGAACAATGAATAAAAGAAAGGAACCTCCGCTTTTATCATAAAAGCGGAGGTTCTCTATTCTAAAAATATTATGCAGTTTTTTCGAATTCCTCGAACTGCTTTTCAACTTCTTTTGAAGATTTTGTTAGTAAACTAACGATAACAATTGCTAGTAAACTTGCTGTGAAACCTGGAATCATTTCATATAGGAAATCTTTTAAAAACTTAAATTGTGTCCACGTAATAACTGTTGCAGCTCCAGCAATCATCCCAGCTAGCGCACCCCATTTTGTCATACGTTTCCAGTATAAACTTAGTAAAACAACAGGACCAAATGAAGAACCAAAGCCAGCCCAAGCGTAGCCAACAAGCGATAGGATTGTGTCATTTTGTTTAAATGCTAATCCACAACCAATAAGTGCAATAACAAGAACGGCCATACGACCAACAAATACAAGCTCGCGATCAGATGCAGAACGTTTAAAGAATGTTCTATATATGTCTTCCGTTACTGCACTTGATGTAACAAGAAGCTGAGAAGAGATTGTACTCATAATAGCCGCTAAAATAGCTGCTAATAAAAATCCAGTAATTAATGGATGGAATAAAATGTTACCTAGTTCAACGAAAATTGTTTCTGGGTCAGAGAGCTTTAATCCCGCTTTTGAATAGTAAGCGATACCGATAAGGCCAGTAAACATAGCTCCTGCTACAGAGAAAATCATCCAGCCCATACCAATTCGGCGTGCACTTTTAATTTCTTTTACAGATGAAATAGCCATAAAGCGCACGATAATATGAGGTTGTCCAGCATAACCAAGACCCCAGGCGAATAATGAAATAATACCTAATACGGATGTTCCTTTAAAAATATCTAATAGCGCTGGGTCAATAGATTTAATTGTATCAAATGCTGGTCCAAGGCCGTTTACATGCATAATTGTTACGACTGGAACAAGTACAAGAGCAACCACCATAATGATACCTTGAACGAAGTCTGTCCAACTTACAGCTAAGAAGCCGCCGAATAATGTGTAAGCTACAACAACGCCTCCAACAATAAGTAATCCAACATGATAATTTAAGCCAAATGAATTTTCGAATAATACAGCACCTGAGACGAATCCTGAAGCTACATAAAATGTGAAAAAGATCATAATAACAAGTCCAGAAACAAGACGTAGCATATGAGATGCATCATGGAAACGATGCTCTAAAAATTCTGGAATAGTAATAGAGTTGTTTGCTATTTCTGAGTAGGTACGTAAGCGAGGAGCGACATAGATCCAGTTTGCGTAGGCGCCAAGTGTTAGGCCAATCGCAATCCAGCTACTACTTAATCCAACGCTAAACATTGCACCGGGTAATCCCATTAACAGCCAGCCGCTCATATCGGCTGCTCCAGCACTTAATGCTGTTACTGCGGGGCCTAGTGTACGCCCGCCAAGCATATAATCTGTTAAGTTGGATGTTTGTTTATAGGCAAAATAGCCAATAACTAGCATCCCGAGCATGTAAATAGAGATAGAAATTAAAATTAACATCTGCGTACTCATGTAGTTCCCCTTCCTTTTGTAATGTCTTTTGATGAACTTTGCATGTTTATAATCTATCATGATTATTTCAGAAAATCCATATACAAATATGAATTTTCTGAAATGTAAGCGTTTTTTGACATCGTTTTATTTTTAGAATATATAATTTTCTGACAAAAAACCTTAATATTAATAGAGTATTTATTATATTTACATAGAAACAGGTTGTTTTGTCAATATAATATTGAATGGAGAAATAAATAAAAATTTTAAAAAAATTATTGACTTATGAAAAAGGAAAGGAATATAATGAGTTCAACTTAAAAAAATGCAAGCGTTGATGAAGAAGAGTACATATTATGAACATGTCAGAGAGCTGATGGTTGGTGCGAATCAGTATGGAATTAATATGGAATGGCCTTCGGAGCTTCCAAACCGAACCGAAAGAAGTAGGCTTTGGCGACAGGATCTCATCGATACAAGAGACACGTATTAACTTTTGATACGGCAAAGTGCGTTACATTTGTAACGAATTAAGGTGGCACCACGGGAGTACCCGTCCTTTCTATAGGATGAGTACTCCCTTTTTGTGTATAAATGTTTGTTCAAAGAGGAGGATAAAGAAATGCGATAGTTATCTTTAACGGACTTTTTGAACATCCCATATAAAAATGAATAAGTAAAATCGTTTAAGTAAGAAGAGTACGTATATTGGAGACGTTCCAGAGAGCCGGGGATAGGTGGGAGCCCGGTGCGGTGCCATATGCGGAATGGGCTTACGAGAGGTATGCTGAACAGATATAAGTAGGCAACCCGGGTTCCGCCGTTACAAGGATAAGGTATATATTTGTACCTGAATAAAGCGGGATGCTTCTGCATCCAACATGAGGTGGTACCACGGTAAATTTATCGTCCTCTACATATTTCGATATGTAGGGGACTTTTTTATTTTTCAGAGTGAGGTGAAAGTCATGATAACGACAGAACAATTTATGATACAAAAGAAACAAGGGAAAACATTTCTTGTAATTGATGAAGAAGAAGGAGATAGCGTAACGCCGATTGCTTTATATCGCCAGATGAAAGGTGAGAAAAAATTTTTACTCGAAAGCTCGCAGCTTCATCAAGATAAAGGTCGTTATTCCTATTTAGGATGTGATCCATATGGAGAAATCAAAAGTAGCGGTGCGAAGGTAGAAATTACGATAAATGGTAGATTTGAGCAAATAGAAGAAAATGTATTACAAGTATTGAAAAAGGCTCTTGCGCCATCAGGGATAGAAAGTCCATTTCCATTTTGCGGAGGGGCAGTTGGATATATTGGTTATGATGTGATTCGGCAATATGAAGATATTGGAGAAGAACTGTTTGACCCGGTAGATATTCCAGAAGTTCATGTATTATTGTACCGGGAGTTTATTGTATACGATCATTTACGTCAAAAATTATCGTTTGTATATGTATACAGAGAAGATGATACAGACTCTTTTGAAGAAGTGTATGAGAGACTGCAGGTATATAAACGAGGTATTTTAAAAGGAGCGAAGGAACAAGTGTCAGAAATGCCGCCTTCCCTAGCCTTTACTTCTTCTATAACAGAAGAAAAATTTTGCGAAATGGTAGAGAAGGCAAAAGAATACATTCGAGCTGGTGATATTTTTCAAGTGGTGTTATCTCAGCGTTTGCAAAGTGAATTTATAGGCGATTCATTTGCACTATATCGCAAACTTCGCATTGCAAATCCATCACCGTATATGTTTTATATTGATTTCCAGGATTATGTTGTACTTGGTTCTTCACCGGAAAGCTTACTTTCAGTACGAGATGATAAGGTGATGACAAATCCGATTGCAGGAACAAGACCACGCGGAAAAACAAAAGCGGAGGATGAAGAGATCGCGAAAGAGCTCTTAGCAAATGAAAAAGAGCGTGCAGAACATATGATGCTTGTAGATTTAGGGCGAAATGATATCGGGCGGGTGAGCGAAGTCGGCTCTGTTGGGCTCGATAAGTATATGAAAGTAGAGAAGTACTCACATGTCATGCATATTGTATCTGAAGTTTCCGGAACATTGCGAAAACAGATGGATTGTTTTGACGCATTAGCCTACTGTTTGCCGGCTGGTACTGTATCTGGAGCACCGAAAATTAGGGCGATGGAGATTATAAATGGATTAGAAACTGAAAAAAGAAATGTGTATGCCGGAGCGGTAGGATATATAGCTTTTTCCGGAAACCTTGATATGGCGCTTGCGATTCGCACAATGGTTGTAAAGGATCAAAAAGCATATGTGCAGGCGGGAGCAGGTATTGTCTATGATTCCAACCCAACCTCTGAATATGAGGAGACGTTAAATAAAGCGAAAGCTCTTTTGGAGGTAATGAAATGATTGTACTCATCGATAACTATGACTCATTCACTTATAACTTGTATCAATTATTAGGGCAATATGAGGAAGAGATTATTGTACTGCGAAATGATAAAGTGACGATTCAAGAACTGGAAGAAATGAAACCAAACGCAATTATTCTCTCGCCAGGACCGGGAAAACCAGAGGATGCAGGGATCTGCACCCAGGTGATCAGGCATTTTTATAAACAAATTCCGATTCTTGGTATTTGCCTAGGGCACCAAGCAATTGTTTCTGCATTTGGCGGTGAAATTGTAAGGGCGGAGCATATAAAACATGGGAAAACATCACGTGTAAAACATAATGGCACATCGATATTTTCATATGTCACACAGCCGTTAACTGCGATGCGCTATCATTCACTCGTAGCGGAAAAGCACACGATTCCAAAGTGTTTTGATGTATTAGCAACAGCGATGGATGATGGGGAAATCATGGCAGTTCGCCATAACTATTATCCACTCTTTGGACTTCAGTTTCACCCAGAGTCAATTGCGACGGAAGAGGGCGGGAAATTAATACGTGCATTTTTATCCAATGTGAAAGAGGGGGAGCGAGTATGAACAGTTATCTTCGGAAATTAGTAGATGGACAGAACTTAACAGAACAGGAAATGTATGAAGCGGGGCTTGCGCTCTTAAATGAGAATACATTAGAAAGCGAAATTGCTGCCTTTTTAGCATTATTAAAAGCAAAGGGAGAAACTTCAGGTGAAATATACGGCCTTGTTCGTGCTCTTCGGGAAAAGGCATTACCATTTGCAAGTCATATAAAAGGAGCCATGGATAATTGCGGAACGGGCGGAGACGGTGCACAAACATTTAACATTAGTACAACATCTGCTTTCGTACTTGCCGGGGTTGGCGTGAAGGTGGCGAAACATGGAAATCGCGCTGTTTCTAGTAAAACAGGAAGTGCAGATCTATTAGAAGAGCTTGGCGTAAATATTGCATGTACACCGAGAGAAATTGATTATTTATTAGAAAAAGTCGGCATTGCTTTTCTATTTGCACCGGCTATGCATCCGGCATTAAGACGCATTATGAAAATAAGAAAAGAGCTAAATGTACCGACCATCTTTAATCTCATTGGTCCGCTTACCAATCCGATTGATTTAGAAACACAGTTTGTTGGCATATACAAACGAGATATGTTATTGCCAGTAGCAGAAGTATTGCAAAAGCTTGGTAGAAAACAAGCGCTTGTTGTAAATGGAAGTGGATTTTTAGATGAAGCATCTCTGCAGGGAGAAAATCATGTTGTAATTTTAAAGGATAACGAGATTATAGAAGTAACTATTGTTCCAGAAAAGTATGGATTTTCACGAGTAAGAAATGAAGAGATAAGGGGCGGGAATGCAAAAGAAAATGCCAATA
The DNA here is from genome assembly GCF_017498755.1 of Bacillus sp. XF8. Taxonomy (NCBI): domain Bacteria; kingdom Bacillati; phylum Bacillota; class Bacilli; order Caryophanales; family Bacillaceae; genus Bacillus; species Bacillus sp. XF8. The sequence continues at coordinate 14,927 of NZ_JAGDQK010000002.1, forward strand.
TTACACTGCAAGTATTGCAAGGGGAAAAGAGTGTATACCGTGATACGGTGCTATTAAACGCAGGTCTTGCTCTTTTTGCAAACGGAAAAACAGAGACGATTGAAGAAGGAATTCGCTTAGCTGCTCATAGCATTGATTCTGGAAAGGCGTTAGCGAAATTGAATGCATTAATTCACGCAAGTCATAACAGATTGGAGAAGGTGAACTAAATGGAAACAATTTTAGACAAGATTGTCGAGCAGAAGAAAAAAGAAGTAGAAGTGCTGCACGAAACATATACGCTGGTGAAGCAAAAGCGTAAGTCATACTCTCTTGTAGAAGCATTGAAAAACTTCACAGTCATTGCTGAAGTGAAGCGAGCATCTCCATCTAAAGGTGATATAAATTTACATGTAGACGTATCGAAACAAGTAAAAATGTATGAAGAATGTGGTGCAGGAGCTGTTTCGGTTTTAACGGATGAACAATTTTTCAAAGGATCTATTCACGATTTAGAAACGGCGAGAAGACATAGTAATATTCCGCTATTATGTAAAGATTTTATTATCGATACCATTCAAATTGACCGTGCGTATGAAGCGGGAGCTGATCTCATTTTACTGATCGTTGCGGCATTATCGAAGCAAAAGTTACAAGAGTTATATGAATACGTACAAGAAATCGGATTAGAGGCAATTGTAGAAGTTCACAATGAAGCAGAATTAGAGGTAGCACTAGAACTAAACCCTCATGTGATTGGAATAAACAATAGGAATTTAAAAACATTTGAAGTGGATTTAAGTACAACAGAAAAGCTTGGGAAGCGATTAAATGAAAAGAATATGCTTTGGATTAGTGAAAGTGGAATCCATACGAAAGAAGATATCATGCGTGTCAAGCAAGCTGGTGCAAAAGGAATTCTTGTTGGGGAAGCGCTGATGACTGCACCTTCCGTACAAGACTTTTTTCAATCGCTGAAGGTGACGATATGAAAGTAAAGATTTGCGGCATTACCGATATAGAAACAGCAAAAAGAGCCTGTGAATATGGCGCAGATGCCATTGGATTTGTGTTCGCGAAAAGCAAAAGGGAAATTGCGCCTGAAAAGGCAAAAGAAATTATTGATGAGCTCCCAGCTGGCGTAATGAAAGTGGGCGTTTTTGTAAATGAATCGGTAGAAGTCATCCAGAAAATCGTAAATAATTGTGGCTTAACACATGTACAATTGCATGGAGATGAAGGGAATCATCATATAAAAAGATTGAATATTCCATCTATAAAAGCGCTTGGTGTAAATTCGAGTGAAGATATAAAACAGGCAACAGACTATGAAGTTGATTTTATCTTATTTGATAGCCCGAAAGAAAAGTTTCATGGTGGAAATGGCAAAACATTTTCATGGCCGTTACTAGAGCAGATGTCAGATGAAATTCGTAAAAAGAGCATTTTAGCTGGTGGATTACATCATGGAAATATTACAGAAGCGATTGAAACAGTGAAGCCATATATGGTGGATGTCAGTAGTGGCGTAGAAACAGATGGCAAGAAAGATAGCGAGAAAATAAAACAATTTATTATAAAAGCGAAGGAGTGTTCCATATGAAATATGCATATCCAGATGAAAAAGGTCACTACGGTATATACGGAGGACGTTACGTTCCAGAAACATTAATGCAGTCTGTTTTAGAATTAGAAGAAGCATATAAAGAAGCGATGCAAGATGAAGCGTTTCAGCAAGAATTAGAGCATTATTTACAAACGTATGTTGGAAGGGAGACACCGCTTTATTTTGCTGAAAATCTGACAAAGTATTGCGGAGGCGCCAAAATTTATTTAAAGCGTGAAGATTTAAATCATACAGGAGCTCATAAAATTAACAATACAATTGGGCAGGCGCTTCTTGCAGTACGAATGGGTAAGAAAAAGGTTGTAGCTGAAACAGGAGCTGGACAGCACGGAGTTGCAACAGCGACGGTATGCGCCTTACTCGGTTTAGAGTGCGTCATTTTTATGGGAGAAGAGGATGTAAAACGTCAAAAGTTAAATGTCTTCCGAATGGAACTATTAGGAGCGAAAGTGGAAAGCGTTACAACAGGAAGCAGGACGTTAAAAGATGCAGTAAACGAAGCGCTTCGCTACTGGGTTGCACATGTGCACGATACGCACTATGTAATGGGATCTGTTCTTGGGCCGCATCCATTCCCGCAAATTGTACGTGATTTTCAAAGTGTAATTGGGAAAGAAACGAAGAAGCAATATGAAGCGTTAGAAGGAAAATTACCAGAAGCAGTTGTTGCTTGCATTGGCGGCGGAAGTAATGCAATGGGCATGTTTTATCCATTTGTACATGATGAAGAAGTTGCTCTTTACGGCGTCGAAGCAGCAGGGAAAGGGGTTCATACAGAGAAGCATGCAGCAACATTAACAAAGGGAAGCGTTGGCGTCCTGCACGGTTCGATGATGTATCTTCTTCAAAATGAAGAAGGACAAATTCAGGAGGCGCATTCTATTTCAGCAGGGCTCGATTATCCAGGTGTTGGGCCAGAACATAGCTTGCTAAAAGATATCGGCCGTGTCTCTTACAACTCAATTACAGATGAAGAAGCATTACATGCATTTCAATTACTGACGAAAAAAGAAGGGATTATCCCGGCATTAGAAAGCTCACATGCTGTAGCATATGCACTAAAACTCGCGCCTACAATGAAACAAGATGAAGGACTTGTCATTTGTTTATCAGGCCGTGGTGATAAAGATGTGGAAAGTATAAAACGTTATATGGAAGAGGTGTAAATGATGGGAGTAGAAAGAATTACAGCGGCATTTCAAAATGGAAAAAAAGCATTTATCCCGTATGTAATGGGGGGAGATGGTGGTTTAGAAAAATTAAAGGAACAAATTCGTTTCTTAGATGAAGCGGGAGCAAGCATTGTTGAAATTGGCATTCCTTTTTCTGATCCAGTTGCAGATGGTCCCACAATTCAAAGGGCAGGAAAACGTGCATTAGATAATGGAACAACGCTCGGAGGAATCTTTCAAGCATTAGCGGAAGTAAGACAAGAAGTACAAATTCCATTTGTACTCATGACATATTTGAATCCTATTTTAGCTTTTGGAAAAGAACGTTTTATTGGAAGCTGTCTTGAAGCCGGTGTGGATGGGATTATTGTCCCGGACTTGCCATATGAAGAACAAGATATTATTGCACTGCTTCTTCGTGATGCGAATATTGCTCTTATTCCACTTGTAACAGTAACGAGTCCAGTTGAACGAATTGAAAAGATTACGAGTGAGTCACAAGGGTTTGTCTATGCAGTAACGGTAGCGGGTGTCACTGGAGTTAGACGTGACTTTAAGCAAGAATTGCATAGCTACTTAGAGAATGTAAAAGCGCATGTTCAGCTTCCGGTAGTTGCGGGGTTCGGAATATCGACAACTGAGCAAATAAAGGAAATGATTGGTGTATGTGACGGAGTTGTTGTAGGAAGTAAAGTGATTGAGTTGTTAGAAAAAGAAAAGCAAGAGGAAATTTGTGAATTAATTGCTGCGGTGAAATGAGAAAAAGAGGCTACCTGTTAAGGTAGCCTCTTTTTCATAAAAAATGTTTTAGACTTATTACACTTATAAATCCCTTATGTGTTTCCTAATATCAGCGGCTATTTTAGTAGGATCATCAATTTCAAAAAAGACATATTTGTATTTTTCATGACCCTCTAGTTCGATCATTACAAGAGGTACTCTGTTTTCATAAGAGAGAAAATACCATTCATCGTTATATTTAAAACTACCTTCAAAAATGTTAAGTGCTGAAATTGAAGTTCCAGGCATTCGGAGCATCCATTGTGGAGCATCAAAATAGTCAACATATACATTTTGAATAGTATTATAAGGGATTTTTAATTTTAATTTTAAGGCGAAGAACCCTGTTATTCCATTTAATTTTAGCGTCATACTATCGTTATCAAACTGTACTTCTCTTCCCATATGCCCCCTCCTGATCTTTGTAAAATTGAACACCGTTATCTAAATTATACCATTTAGATAATAACAATGACGGGTATTTCTTGACGTAGATTTTATCCCGCTATTTGTGGGCAGTAAGACCCCCACCTCAAAATTCAGCGAAAGCAAAGAAATTAGGTGGGGGATGAAGAAACCCCCACTGATTAAAGTTTCACTTTATATACACCAAGTTAACATATGAGTATTATGTTGCTACTACTGCATGACATTAAGAAATTTGAGAGACTGCTGCGAAGTGAATTGAATATTCTGTCAACTGTTATATAATAGTTACAATTGTATCTTATAAGAAATGAGATGATGGTATGGCCGTATTGTTGGCTCTTATTCCAATTATGATGATTTTTATTTGTTTATTTGTATTTAAGCAAACATCGCTTAAAGCTTCATTGATTTCCTATGCTGTATGTGGTGGAATCGTTTTACTAACACCGATGTTTCGCTTGCAGATGGGAGAGGTTGTACATGCAACAATTAAAGGTGGTTTAATTTGTTTTATTGTTGGATATGTTTTGTTCTTTGGTATCCTTTTATTTCACCTCATGAATAAAATGGGGTACATTGATCAGGTTGCAAGATTTATGGAACAGGTTACACATGATCGTTTATTACAAATGCTTTTAATGTGTTTTGGAATTTGTCCTCTTATTGAATCAGTAAGTGGGTTTGGAATTGGCTTTATGGTGGCAGCTCCTATTTTTCTTTCGCTCGGTTATAAACCGTTCCAAGCTGTTTTGCTCTCGTTTATTGGATTATTAGCAAGTTCATGGGGAGCGATGGCAACAGGAACGATTATTGGATCGCAGCTTGTGAATATGCCATTAGTAAACTTGGGTTCCAGTACAGCATTACTAAGTATTCCTTTCTTTGCATACTTTGTCTTACTTTCTTTGTATGTAGTTGGTGGTTGGTCTGCAGTTATGCAGAAATGGAAGGAAGCAGTCGGCTTCTTTCTCTTATTCTCTTTATCAATCTATCTTTCTAATGCATATGTGAGTGTGGAATTGGCTGGGATTTTAAGTTCAATCGTTACAATTACATTTGGATTTCTCATCATTAAAATAACAGCGAGGCAAGGAAAGGAAGTTTTATCAGAACATGCTGCAACTGTAGAACGAGAAGTTTCTATTGTGAAAATTATTAGTCCATACTTATTTTTAACAATTTGTATACTACTCTCTCGTTTAATTCCGTCGTTACATAATATGTTACAATCTTATGCTGTTCTGGATCTACCAACATATTCTTACAAACTTGAACTATTGTATTCGCCTGGGTTTTGGCTTGGTGTTACATGTTTATTTACCATCGTTTTCTTCCGTATTCCTTCTACTATTATAAAACAATCTTTATCTCAAACGATAAAACAATGGATCCCTTTCGCTATTACAACGACAATGTTCATTGCGATTTCAGAACTAATGGGTGCCGCGGGTATGCACACATTGTTAGCGGAAGCAGCTGGAAATACATTTGGAACGTTATTTGTCTTTGTGGCCCCTTTCATTGGTGCAATTGGTGGTTTTTTAACGGGAAGTAACGCAGGATCAAATGCAATGTTTATTAAACTACAAATGCAAACAGCGCAGAATGTAGGGCTTCCGTGGCAATATGTTACGACTCTTCAAAATACAGCATCATCTGTAGCGACAATTGCTTGTCCATCACGGATTACACTTGGGGCCTATTTATGTAATATCCCGTTTCGTGAGAATGAACTACTAAAGAAGACAACGCTTATGATTTTTGGAGCGGTGTTGATTGTAGTGGTGGAAGTTGCCGGGTGGTATGTATTGCAATGAAATATTTGATGAAATCCTCTTCTTTAGGAGGATTTTCGTTTGTCAGTGGATAATTTATAAAAGAACAAGTGTTTCTATTATATGAAGAGGAGATGATCCCATGCCCCTAAAAAACTACGGCGTTTTAAAAGGCACAGCACTACAATCTATGATTGGAAAAGGGAAAACACCTCATTATCAAGTTCATTTGCAAGATGAACTAGGAGTAGACTATCGTATTGCAATTAATGTGAAATCACAGAGCTATCCATCAGAAGTACTATATTATGCCAGTGAAAATATTAAGTCGGAAGCCATTACTATTTTACCGACATTGCCATTTGGATTTACTGAAATTAAGAACAATAAGCCAGAGGTTGCACTAGATTATGTGAGGGGAAATTTATTCAATTCGAAACAGATGATTCCTTTGCCACCAGAAAAATCGGGAGCTAACAATGATTTAAATGAAAAAATAGAACACTATATAAAACAGGCAATAGAGGAAAAGGCAATTATTTATGCATTTGGAGAACGATGGGGTCCAGAAAATAATACACCAGATCGATATTTTCATTTTAAACCCGGTAATGGTATACATGATATTCACATGAATCAAGGGAATGTGGAAAAGTGGGAAAAGGATGATGGCGTATGGCAAGATGGCGGGATATTAATCCACTTCGAGAAAGAGAAGAAATGGGTCGGAATTTTCCTTGCGTTTCAGTCGCAGTCTTGGTGTACGGATGAAGAAGGGCATGCTCGGGTTCCAGTGGAGCAGTGCGATTATAAGAGTAAAAATTAATTAAAACAGCTAGTTCATCTCGAACTAGCTGTTTTAATTTTGTAGAATATAAAGCTGATACATACAGCGATACATGAAAATAGTATAGCGATGCTAGAGAAAGCGAGTAAGTACGTATTGTATTTCACTACATTACCTATCAGCTGATTACTATCATAATGAAACAATCCTGCTATTGTATTGAATAGGAACAAGACGATAAATATAGTAATCACACCATCTAATGAACCTTCTATATCTGGTTTACTCAAGGCAATGTGTGCAGAGATACAAATCGCGATGAAAAGAAACAGCCAAAAGGAAGGGGTAGAAAGGTTACTAATCGTAAAAAGACTTTTTAATAAGAGAAATGATGATACAAAAATATTTTGCAACATATCGATATTAATAGAAGTAGTTTGAGTATTTGTTTCAAGGGCATGTATAAATACTAAGTAGGATTGTGGTACGAAATAATACATCAAAAATATCAAGGTGGCCATTCCTGAAAAAATAGGAGCAACTCCGATGAAGAAATTTCCTATCCTTTGATAGATACTTCTTTGATTATACTGGTGTCTTACATAACCTAAATAACCGTTACTTGTATCGGTTGGAAAGAGCTGCATTGCTACAATTTGATGTCTAAATACGATACACATAACAGCATGTCCAAGTTCATGTACGGGAACACCAATCCAAGCTGATAAAAGGAAGCCTTTTTTGCCAAAAGCTCTTGTCCAATACGCCCGTGTAAGAGATTCTAAATAACCCAATAAAAAACCAACTAAAATGATGACACCTAGTAATGAAAATAATTGTATCAAGCTAGTCAGGAATATATGAAAAATTGAGTATGCAAATTCCATATTCTTCATCCAATCTATGTATTTTACGAAATTCTTTTTGATATTGTTTATCATACCACTTTGTTAGTAGATTACCAGAATAGATACGATGGAAATGTATAGAATATATAGCTTTTTCTTGTAGGCATGTTTTGTTTCCTTACACATATATTGAATTTGTAGCAGCTTAGAAGATACATGCTAAGGGGGAGATGCTAAGATGACGTGTCCAAATTGTAAAACTGAGCATACAAGTGAAGCGAAATTTTGCGGGAATTGCGGGCATGCACTGACACTGACGGAACAAGTCGTAGAGAATCGTGCAGAAGGAGAACAGCAGTTGATCCGCTCTGCATCTACGCAGGCAGCAGGCTCGAATGAGAAGGTAGAGCAGGCGAAGCAATTTGCGAGTGGATATTTTCAGTTTTTTAAGAATGCATTAAAATCTCCGTCGGCAATTATGAAAAGTGGACATATTGAGATAAGAAATGGGATTGCAAGTCTTGTTCTTATTTGTTTTTTATTTGCTTGTTTGTTTTACCGAATGATGAGTGCCACTGTATCGATTGCAACGGGTATTATAGGAGGTGCTGGTTTTGCACCTGAAGCAACCCCTTCTTTTTTCGGGGAATCAGTTAAAGTCTTTTTCTTTTTATTAATTTTATTTCTTTTTATTGGAGGTATCATTTTTGTAAGTGGAAAACTCATGAAATCATCTTTTTCTTTTTTAGAAACGCTTGGGGTGTGGGGGACAGTATCAACACCAGCTGTCGCTGTACTTGTTATTGCACTCTTATTTAGCTTTTTGTTAAGTTTTCTAGCACCGCTATTTTTAGGGCTTGCTGTGACGGGAATGACTATTTGTACAATTGTTTCAATACTAAAGTTAGATCGTGGTGGAGTAGATCCAGTTTATACACTTATTATCGCATATATTTGCATTTCAATTGCGAGCTGGATTGTGCTTTGGTCTTATATAAAAACAATAGTTGATACCTTAACTAGCGGGTTAAAAATCTTCTAATGAAAAGGTTGTACTTATGAAACAAAGTCAAAATTATGTGACTCCGTATTATACAAGAGAGTTGGATGATATTGAGGCGTATAATGATGAGCTTATAAAGTCAAAGGAATAACGAATGCAATGGAATAGAGATGAATTCCTTATTTGAGTAAGAAGATAGATGGATAACGCTACTCATCTATCTTCTTTTGCTATTTTTATCATTTTAACCGAGAAGACCCCCTCCTCTAAACGAAGTGAAGGTGGGGGTAGTTCAATACTAGTGAAAAGTGCTTTTTGTTGTTAAAAAGTGTAGAAGAATTCATACTGTGAATAAGAAAAGGATTTAATTCAATGGAATTTGGATACGGTAAAACAGTAGAGAATAATTAAAGGAGTGATATAGTTGAACTATGTAATTATTGGCGGAGATGCAGCTGGTATGAGTGCGGCAATGCAAATTGTTAGAAATGATAAAGAAGCAAAAGTTGTTACATTAGAAAAAGGAGAAATATACTCATATGCGCAGTGCGGTCTTCCATATGTTATTAGCGGTATGATTGTTTCTACTGAAAAATTAATTGCACGAGGCGTTAGCACATTTCGTGATAAGTATGGAATTGATGCTAAAACAAATCATGAAGTAACGAAAATTGATACTGAAAACAAAATCGTACATGGTATACATACAGAGACGAAAGATTCATTTCAATTTACATATGATCGCTTGTTAATTGCGACAGGAGTTAGACCTGTTATGCCAGATTGGGAAGGGAGGGAGTTGCAAGGTATTCACCTTTTAAAAACAATTCCGGATGCCCATAGAATATTGGAGACGTTACAAGAACAAAATGTTGAGCAAGTAACAATTATCGGCGGCGGGGCAATTGGTCTTGAAATGGCTGAAACATTTGTGGAACTTGGGAAAAAGGTACGAATGATTGAACGAAATGATCATATCGGTACGATTTATGATGCTGATATGGCAGCACATATACATGAAGAAGCGGCGAAACATAATATTGAAATTTTAACAAATGAAAATGTAAAAACTTTTAAAGGAAATGAGAAAGTCGAATGGATTGAAACAGATAAAGGAACATACAAAACAGATCTTGTTTTAGTATCCGTTGGTGTAAAACCGAATACAGATTTTCTTGAAGGAACCGATATACGTACAAATAATAAAGGGGCCATAGAAGTAAATGCCTATATGCAAACGAATGTCGAGGATGTTTATGCTGCGGGAGATTGTGCAACGCACTATCATGTTGTAAAGGAAATACAGGACCATATTCCGCTCGGTACAACTGCGAATAAACAAGGGCGTCTTGCTGGACTAAATATGGTTGATAAACGAAGAGCATTTAAAGGTACTCTCGGTACGGGCATTATTAAATTTATGGGACTTACATTAGCAAGAACGGGTTTAAATGAAAAAGAAGCGCACGGACTAAAATTACCATATAGGGCGGTGAAGGTAGATTCAACAAGTATGGCGGGTTACTATCCAAATGCAACGCCACTTTATGTGAAATTATTATATCGTTCAGATACGAAACAATTGCTTGGTGGACAAGTTATCGGAGAAGAAGGCGTGGATAAACGAATTGATGTTATTGCAATGGCGCTCTTTCATAAAATGAGTATCCACGATTTAGAGGATGTCGATTTAAGCTATGCACCGCCGTATAATAGTGTTTGGGATCCAATTCAACAAGCAGCACGGCGAGCGGAATAGATGATAAAGGTAGCACTTCTTGATGAAGTGCTATTTTTTCGTGGTAAGTGGAGGGTATAAAAACTAATGTACATGATTCAAGAGTGAATCTTGAACCATGTTGTGTGTATTACTTCTATTTACCTCTATTGAATATATGTATCCTGCTATTTGTAGGCAGTAAGAGATGTTAAGGAAGCCAAAGAAGATAGGTGGGGGATAAACTGCCCGTAAAGGTACGATTGGTGAGGGCTAATAATCAGTGGGGGATGAAGAAAACTTCCACTGATTAAAGTTTCAATTTATTTAGTAATAGAATCCCATAATCGAAAACAATACCCCAGTAAAAGTGGAGTATTGTTCGTTTCGTATTCTATGTGGAAAAGATTTTTCTGTTTAACTTTTTGCACCAAAACCCTCTAGATTTTCTTGTATATTACATATTACTTAGTTGTAATTGGTTTCCATAATGATAAGGCAAATATCCAAGTTGGGTCACCGTTCCCTTGATAATCTTGAACAGCTTCGTATACTTTGCCTTGGTGTTCTACTCTATCGCCTTTTTTATATGCTTTAGATGGATCCCATTGCTCATAAGATGAACCTTGCTCTTTTGTAGTTACAGTTAAAATGTTACTTTTAATAGATTCATTTCCAGCTGCATCTACTGCAGTAACTGCATACTTATATGTTGTATTTTCTTGTAGATTCATGTCCATAAAGGATGTAGTTTGAGATGTTCCAACTACAGTCATTTGTCCTCCTGCTGTTTCTCGATATACAGCATAATGATCAACTGCTACATTATCCTCTGATGCGCTCCACATTAAGTCCGCACTTGAGGCTGTTACTCCCATAGTATGTAGTGTAGTTGGTTGCGTTGGTGCTTCTGTATCTGGAACTTCATCTGTTGTCTTTGCAACTACAGCTTGACTTTCTTCAGAAACATTTCCAGCTGCATCTAATGCTTTTACTGTATACGTATATTCTGTATTTGCTTGTAAGCTTTTATCTGTGAATGATGTTCCAACTACAGTTTTAATTACTTGTCCATCACGTAATACTTGGTATTCTTTCACGCCTACATTGTCTGTAGAAGGCTCCCATTTTAGATTGACACTGTTAAAGGTAACGTTCGTTACGTCTAATCCTGTTGGCTGAGTTGGCGCTTCCGTATCTGGAGTTTCATTATTTACTAAATTCACATCAATTACATTATAGAAAGCATTTGAAGTATCATATACATCCCAAACGGCTAAAATAACGTGGTAACCACTACGATCAGTTGGTACGTTAATTGTATGAGTTAGGTTATTCGTTGCTTGAGAACCGTCATGTTCAACAGTTCCAATTGGTTCAAGATCAGCGCGGGTTAGTGGTTTATTTGGATCCCATCCTTTTTTAGTAATATAATAGTGCCATTTGCTTGTCGGATGTGTTGCAGTGTATTTCCACGTAAAGGTATTTGCTCCCCCTGTAATCGTGTTCTTGAACCAACGATCTGGTGTTTGTTGGTCGAGAATTCCACCAAACAGGCCACCTGCAGAGGCAATTTTACCATCAGTTGGTCCGTCTTGTGGAAATCCTTTTCGTGCCTCTAGACTCTGTGGCTCATACATTACGTTTCCGCAATTTAAGTTAAGTGCGCCGTAATTTTGACTACATAAAGCGGCACGGCTTCCCGGTTTTTCAACGAATCCATGTGCGTATGCGCTTTCAGGAACTGCTGTAATTCCTATGATTCCAGCTGCTAATATGGCAGCACTTACCCCCTTTTTACTTTTACTTAGTTTTGTAAATTTAGATGCAAACTTCTTGTTCATTTTTGTGTCCCCCTGTATTTTTTATGGCAAGCATGAGGGTTTTGATGCAAACAGGTAAAAAGAAAATTCTATTATGCTGATTATTTCTTATACTTTCAATTAGAAAAGAATACTTTTAAATATCTATAAAGTAAGAGAGACACCATTAGCTAAAAGGTAATATTATTTTTGTTTGTGCAAAATTTTATTTCTATTAGTATGATAGCTGTGAACACAAAATCAAACAAACTTCGTATTAATATGACAATAGTTGCATAAAATGAATAAGTTTTTGTACTAGGTAATGAAAATTGGTCCTAAATAAAATAAATATATTACATTATTGCGTTATTTACTGTTTGACAGAAGCGAACAACGCTATAAATTTTCATAAAATGTTCACACTTTACTTATTGATAGTTAAAGAACAACCTTAGCAAGTTTTATTAGTGATATAAAATTAAAGTGAGGGATAGAGAAGGGATGGAAAAGTTTGATGTAGGAAATTCAAGAGAATAAAAAGAAAAGCACTCATTTCAGTGCTTTTCTTAATAATAGATCCCCACGTTTTTATACTAAAGCTAGTGTTACATTGCTATTAGCTGAATAAAAAACAACTAATATACTATTTTTATTAGGATTGTACAACATGCTGATGTTATTAAATAATTATTATAGATATCTATACGTCTTTACCAATAGTTTTGTAACATGAGGAATTTTTTGTTTGTTGCATTACTTTATAAATTAAGTAATCTACCTCTTGGCTAAGGTTAAGGACTTTATGATGATTGAAACCATATTTTGTAACTAGGTGAATCAATTCTTTCTTTTTTTCCTCGATTTTATGATTTAGCATAGTCATCTCCAAATATAGCAATTCTTCTCTAATTATAGAAGTAATGTAAGAAAAGTGTCTTTTTTATTATTAAAAAGCAACAGCATGTTAATGATCTATCAGTACTTTTTGTAGAAAACATAAATCATTATTGTACTATTTAATAAAAAATAATATTGTTTTCTCGCACCTTATTATGAATTCTTCACTCCATTTGCCTTTCATGTATATGTAGTAATTTTACTAAATATTAAATGAATGTAGTAGGAAGAGTTAAGTGTTAAGTTTAAAAAGTCTGCATTTTTTAATAATACATATTGACGAAAATTTATGCAATATGAACACAAAAGGATACTTTTAGACTAATATTAAGTAGATTTTCCTCTGTTTTATTATAGGGAATCGAACAAATATAGTTAAAACTCTACATTCTGATAAAAAAAGATTTAAGAAAAACATAACAATAAGTTAAAAGTTCAATATTTAGACAAATATTTTGATCAAAGGCAACCTATTCGTTATGGAAAATTTTGAAGGAAACAGAGTGCTAATGCTCAAATACTCATGGGAATGTATTAATTGAATACGGTTTATATACAATATTTATGACTTAAGCTTTATCCATTGTGCGTTTCTCCCTTTTGAAATTAGTTTTATATATCCTTGTAACTGTAAGGAATGCAATGTCCTATTAATAGTACTTTCACCTATATCTGGGTAAGCATTACGAATATTTTCTTTAGTGAAAGAATGTTTTTGTTCATCTATGTATTTTTTGATTCTTTTACTTTTCGTATGAGTAATTATATGACTTCTTACTAGAGTGTGTAATTCTTGATATGCTGCTAAAACAATAGTTAAAAAGACTTTTAACCAAAAACCTATACAGTGTTCGCCATAGTACCAGTTAGCCGCAGATTTATAAAGTGCAGTATAGTAATCTAACTGGTGCTTTTTAATATATTTATCTATACATATGTATTTTACAAATGTATATCCACTTTTAATTAATAACAATTGAATTAAGATTTGTGCCAGCCTTCCATTTCCTTTATTAAAAGGATAAATACACAGGAAATTTAATATAAATCGAGGGATTAGTAAGAGTGAATGAAAATCACCATTAGATCTTAATGTATTATATTGTTCGCATAGTTGATGCAAAGCTTGTGGAATTGCTTCATATGAAATAGCTTTGTACTGATTAGGATGAATATTAAACTCTGGAATATTAGGTAAAATAGGTTTTGTTTTTCGCCAATTCCCACTTTCGGAAGTGGAGTAATTTAATAGTTGGAAATGCAGTTCTTGAATCGTCTCTGGTTTAATAGGCAATGTATGGTATTTTTTTTGTATGAGTTCTAATGTTGTATAATAACAAACTAAGGCATCCTCTTCTATTGTTTGAGGGGCCATATCATTAAGTATTAAATTTTGTAACTGTTTATTTGAGAATGTAATATTTTCATACATAATAGTAGAATTCTTCATATATTGTAGTGGAATATTTTTCTCCAAAAGATTAAATAATTCTGGTCTGAGATGTTGATAAACTTCTAGTTTTCCTTTGTATTCACTAATTTCACTTACTAAATTTAGAAGTTCCTTCTTATTTTCTAAACTGACATATTTTTCTTCGAAAAAGTTTCTCATTTTGTTCCCTCCTTTACCCTATAAATGTGTTAAGACATACGTACGTTCCATTCTAAAGATAAATAATACAACAAAATTAAAAAATAAAGTTTGTAATTTATAAAATATCTCTGATTATTTTTTGAACTTTTCATAGTATTTACAGCGTTGATTCAAAGATAAATAAGGCAATTTTGTAACAAAGTACTATTATTCGTTGTGCAAAAGCAGTAAAAATGAAATAAAACATGTCTATTTTATCTAAAATAGACAAGAATACTCCATCTTCAATCGTGTACAGGGTATAGCCCGATGATAAGGTATGAAAGAAATACATCTAAGGTATTAAATATAATAGTAAAGTAGTTTTAATGGAAGGGTAGAACTAGATTTCCATATAATCTATATGTATTTTAAAATTTATCCCGCTATTTGCGGGCGATAGTAAATAAGGGCTGTTTTTCTTTATTTTGAAAATATCAAGTTATACAAAAGATGTATGAAATACTATTTGCTCTTGAAAAATACAGTACTTATCTATTATATTTTCATATAGTATTTATTTTTTTATACATAAGAAGTACGATATATAGAAAAAAAGCTGAGAATAAATATCGTAAATCATATGAATACATGACAAGAAAGCTAGCAATGAATGATGCAGGAGGATAAAACGATGTCTATAAATATGAAAACAGTAGAAGAGTGGATTGCGGAGTTAAATGCAAGACATGAGGAGGATTTTGGAGAAGTTGTTCAAGAAATGAAAGAACTCTGTGTTGCGATTGATAACGCTACATTAATTTATCCGAAAAATGTATTTTGCTTTGGCAAAAAAGCTGAAGTCTACTTTTTCTTCCAAGACCATGTTATCATGGGCATGGCGCAAGAAGAATCTATTCAAGTTGAAAAATTAAAGTATGAGAACATTACAGACATAAGCCTAAAAACAAATGATAAAAATACAACATTAGAGTTGAAGTTCTCTAATGGAAATTCTATTATGCTAGATAGTTTAAATGATAACTGCGGAACGAAAAATTGGTTATTTGCAAGACAGATTAAGAGTATATTTAAATTGATTTAGTAGAAAAGAGCAGACCTTAGAAGGTCTGCTTTTTTATGATTTACTCCCGACTATACAAAGGCATCCTTTTTCTTCGTAATATTTTATATGTTGAAACCCAGTGTTGTTAAAAAGAGTTACTAATTCTTCGGTTGTTTTAAATTGTTGCATATGATAATTCATTTTAAAGACTTCAGCTACAATCATAAAGGAGCCGTTTGGTTTTAAGACGCGAAAAGCTTCTTTGATATCATTTTTTAAATCTGGCCAAAAGTAATGAGTTTGAAAGGCTGTAATGAGGTCAAAAAAGTTATCATCAAATGGAATAGAAGATACACTTGCTCTATGAATCATAACTTTTCCATTTTTCACATCACTTCTATTGGATTTTATCGAATTTTCTACTGCTTTTTCTGAGTAATCAATCCCGTATATTTTTCCAGCGGGATTCATTTTGGAAAGGGTATGTATCGTTTTACCGCCACCACATCCAATGTCTAGTATTACTGCATCTTTACGTATATTTATTTTTTGCAAAGCCCAATTCGTTAGCCTTGTATGTACAGTATTCATAATACAAAGCATAGAAGAACCGATAGAACCTCTAGGGTTTTTAGCTTGTTCAATTAATTTTTGTAATACGCTCAACCTGATCTCTCCTTATATATAAATTTCCTAAATTTGTATATTCACTTTGGGTAATCCAAATTCCTTTAAAAAACACGCCCTTCGCTCAGTACACGGTGCTAGCAAAGGGCGTATTTTTAACTATGCAAATATCCTTTTAACCAAGTGCGAGGTCGATAGAAACCAACAGGAATTTGAATGAGGGTCGTTTTTCCAGTTGTATCAGTTTCATACAGTTTGTCACATAAGTTTGCATCAAATCCTAAGAGCGGATGTCCTCCCATATCCATAGCTGAGGCTGCTAAGACGAGCTTTTGTACGAGCATTCCAGCTTCCATTTGTTGAATCCGATATCCTCTATAACCTAAATCGTTTTTTAAATAATCTTTATTTCCCATTACATGTAAACAGAGTGGCACTTGAAAGAGGTTTACATTGTCCATTGTCATACCAGATTGTAAAGGGTGGCGTAGATCTCCATGTTGAATTTCTTCTAATGTATGGGCAGCGCTGTTATAGGAATATGCACCATTTGGCAAACCTTCTACGTTATAAAAGCATCCGTACAGTGAGACGCGTGCTTTTGGATTGGTATGTTTTCCGTCTAAATCATTTTGATACGGAAAGGAAAGGCTTGCTTCTTGAAGCAAGGTAGCGAGTTGTGTTCCATTTATTTTTTTTAAGACAAAGTCTATATCAGGTGAATAGCGTTTTTGACAAACGGCTGCGAAATCGTATGATAATCGTTCCACTTCGGGAAGTACGAAAGATTGCATATTGTGTGGAACCTCCGCCTCTTCATGCAACGTACGGAATGATTCTGTTGATTCTAATATGGATGCTGTATTCATTTTTATTAGCATAGGATACGCTGTAACGTCCTGTGAGCGAACAAAGTGTTCATGTTGCAAAAGAGGAAGAAGTTCAGACAGTTCGTGAGACGAGATGTTTTCTGTTGCTGTATGATTTTGGTGAAACCATTCTGCTGTGGGCTTGTTAGATAACGGAATAACTGCGTATACACTTTCTTCTTGTTCAGATAGTCCGAGTAAGTGATTAATAGCTCGATCAAGAAATTGAAAATATACACCAGAGGTATAGCCGAATTGTTTCGTGGCCTCTAGTAATTGACCGATGAGTACGCCGGCATCTAGACCTTGGAGCCGATAAGAAAAATTATTATATTTAAAGAAATTTTTCCAAAACATTGTTGATACGAAAGTAATACCGAAACAAGCGGATATATCACAGCGATTCCCAAGTGCCTGCGTGAGATAAGAATCAAAATTTCCTTCCCGGAGCAAAATCAGACGATGATGTGCTACGTCGTAATGATAGATGCCATATGGGATAGTTTCAATTCTTAAATATAAATATAATTCATTTGGATATAAAGCCCCTCCTGAAGGAACAAATCTCCGATATATATTTGTTGTTGTTTGCTCTTCAGTTAAATTGAAAGAAGGCTGACATAATTGAGTTAGGCCAAATGTATACCAGAGACAATGTCCGATTTGCTCTAAAGTGGGTTCGTTAGACATATTTTGATCGCGTAGCGTTAACGGTATTTCTAAAGAAAGAGGAATGCTGGGGAGATTACGATATAGTTTATAGGGAAGGGGGGCATCAGCCCAGTCGACTTCTTTATTTTGGGGCATAATTTCATCGGTAGAAAAATGTAAATGATGTAGAAATGTTTCTAGTTGCATCAACAATCGACCTCCTTATCACGAATACCCCCACCTCAACACTTAGCAAAAGTAAAGGAGAGGGGGGGGATAAAGAAAAAAACGCTGATGGAAGTTTCACTTTATTATGGCTTATGGAAATGGATGTGGATGTGGATTAAGTTGTTCAAATGTAAGAGGCTTATCGATATATCCAAGTTCCATTGGTACGGTAAGTGCTCTTTGTAGTCCTTTTACACGAGTAAGGTGATGGCCAAATGTCATTGGCAACATACCAGGAATCAGTACTTTCACACAAGATAGCCCGTTTTTCTGTATGAGAGGGACAGTTTGATCAATAACGATTACTTCAAGCCCTGAGTGATGTAGTCGATCTAAAAGATGGCGAAGATCCGAAGTTAGATCCCTATCGATAGATTTTAGCTGATTCATTTGTTGAAATGTTTGTACATGCCGATCGTCATTCAATAAAAATTGAAGGCGTTCCTCGGCTTCTAGTAAGCCATATACCATACTATGATCTTCCATTTGAGTGACAAGATAGGGATCACGTAAACATTTTTCGTATTTTTGCTTGTTTGCTTCAAATTTTTCATCCATTGTAAGCAACATACCTGCTAATTCATGGATAGCATTTTTAACAGCTCGTAGTGGTTCCATGTGAGCACCGCCTGCACAGACGAGGTTCATGCCATCTTGTTTTGTATTTTTTGCAATTGCCCATATACTTGGAATACCATGCTCCATCGTTGCGTCAAAAACATGTAAATCATAGCCTGTAATGGTGCGCATTCGTTCAATCATCAATTGTAATTCCACATCATCCGCAGAAGCTAAATCAAGGCGGGGAAGTGGCAATTGCGCATACCAAGTTAGCAAGAAAGCATCGCGTTCGACTATTTCTAAAATACCATGGAAAATCGCTTCTTCTAAACTACCTCCAATTGCACAGCCGTTTGAGGTTTCATAGACAAAAGCATCCCTGTGTCCTAGACTATAATATGCAATTGATTCTGGAACTAAGACTGGACGGTCTTGTGATAAAGAATAACCCCATACCCAATCTTGAGGTTGATCAGGATCAAATGGTTTGAACGGGAAATCTGCTTTTTTATAATGTTCATCCGTATGTACACCAATTGTGAGAGGATTGATGGCTGTATCTTCGAAATCTCGGTAGCTACCATGAACATTCGTCCGTTTCCCGCGAGGAGTCATTCCGCAGTATCTTTCTAACCCTTCTAAAATCGCGGTTGCCTCGCTAGTTACGAATGAATGTGTTCGACCTGCAACCCCTTCATTACCTAAAAGTAACGGCATATTTACAATTACGTCAGCGAATGGTAATAAGGAATGTTGCATTTTCCCGTTTAAAAGTCCAGTCCGATAATCTAAATAATCTTGCGTCAAAAATGTATTTAAATCTTCAATAGAACGACAACGATAACTCTCACTATTTGTTTTAAAACTTGGTTGTAGAGAAAGGTAGGCAGCAGCTTCAGTGTCATCTGGTATTGTACTACATATTGGGCATAGAGGATCAGGAAGAAAGGAATGACGTGAACATTGAAATGTTTGCATGTTAAGTAAAATTAGTTCTTCTGCTAAAGAGGTATGCCCCTCTGTTAATATCTTTTCTGTTTCAGCGTGAATAAGCTGGCACATTTGTAGTAATCCAGTTTGCGTTGCACATACATCCCTCTGTATGACATCATCCGTTTGTAAGGAATATTTCCGTTGTAATTCCCACATTTCCTTTTGGTCAAAGCCAGCTATAAAACGTCTTGCATCGGCACAATAGGAACATCCTGGTTTATTTGGTTTAACATAAGGACCAATAATCCCTTCGCCGAATGAAGTAAAGCCACGAAGCCAAGGGATGTTAGCAGATCGAAATATTTGTTCAGCTTTCTGATGTATGGAGGGAGGAGAACCATCGTGTAATACAAGAGCGAGATGAATATTTTCAGGGAGGGATTCTTCGATCGTATGTTGATGAATGATAGGGTAGTGAACCGACAATTGCTGATTTACATAGTTTGCAAGTGTGCCGTCTCCTACAATTAATATTTTACGATCCATCAGTCTACCTCCTCTTTTATTACCACACCAACTACACCACCTAATCCTTCTTTTAAAAATGGTTCAATTGCTAGGTCGAGGACGTAGGGGTGAAGATTATGTTCTTTTAAATTCTGTAAAGCTAATTGTAAGGACTCTAAATGTGGAATCTCTTCTTCTTTTTGTACTTCAGTTCTAAACGACTCTGCATCGTGTAAAAGGACAGATGATTCCCATAATATATTAGAGTTATAGGGAGGCTCTTGATTTTGGAAATGAAGTAGTGCTTGTTGTAATGCGCTTCTTAGTGCTAGTGTCATATTTAGATTTGCACTACCATACCACTGGTTGTGTACGCGGACCCAAATAACAGGGAAACCTAGTATTTCTTCGCCAATTCCTATTTTTGGTGTCCCGTGTATTGTGCGGAGTGCATCTAAATAAAAACGGCAATGTTTGTCATGAATCTCTGTTAAGTGTAGCTCTGCAATTTCTTCTGTTTGACTCAATTGTCGCGTTCTCAATGTGTGTGTTAAATGATTTTGTAGCGCACGATAAACACCCTCTAGCATTGTTTCCCCAGCACCAATTCCAATAAATTCATCTTGTTCAGGAAGGAGAAAATGAATCATTTGAGTTACATATGCTTCAATCCCAGTTAGCCCTGCCTCGCGGCGTGCTTCGTCATGAGTCAATTCACCGCAAATTATCGTAGGAAGGAGGGTAGTGGGTCCTTCTGATAACGGATTTGCGACTTGAATATAGCACTGAGACAACGGTAATTGCTTTAGATTTTGTTCATCCCATATGTGAAAAATTCCAGAAGTTCTTGAAGTTAATTGGTCAAAAAAACGAAAAAGTTCATTCGAATGATTTTGATCCGCATGTTGTTTGAGAGTTTCATCAAGGTCTTGTATCATTTCTATCGTAAAGCTTTTAGTGGCTATAAGTGGGTGTTTAATAAAATTATGCCAATTGCCTTCAAGCGTTTCTAAATTTAGTAAAAAGAATTGCTTGTTTTTCTCCCTATTCGAAGCATCTGTAACATGTTTAAATAACTCAAAAACAATAATATTTGCTAACATAGCACCAGCAATTGGAGAGAATGGTTCTGGTGATTGATCTTGGTGAAGAGCGTTTTCATGCATGCGATGCCATGCTGATTCCCAGCATTCTTCAGAGTCTGAAGTAATGACAGGACCAGCTAAGCCTTTTTGCTCCAAACATAGAGCGGGAAGAAAGTTTTTCTTTTCTTCTCTACAAATTGCATGTATAGCCCTTAGCTTTTCGATATTGCCATTTTGAGATACATATAGAATCCAATCAAAGGGTTGAAAAATTTCTTGCAAAGAACAATCTATCGTTGTATCTATTTCTTGAACAAGTACATCTTGATCGGCAGTATAGGCTTTTTGCACAAGTTCGTTTAGCCGAGAGAGATTTGTTGCATCAGGATCGGTAATCAGATAGTGAAATTCGGGTAAACCAGATTCAAGTAAAGAAGAAACTAATGAAGTGAAAATAGATCCGGATCCAATTGCTAAGACTTTAGCTTGTCGATACATTTGAAGTTTCAGGGCACCTGAGTGAGAGAAAGTATCTAAAAATTCAATTTGCGATGCGTATCTCTCAAGTAATGCATCCTCTAATTGATGAGGAGAATCTTGACTTACATCTCGGACGAAACCATTTTGATGCAAAAGTTCTCCAAGTTCAAACACTCTATTTTGATAAGGGAGGGGGAGTCCACTTGTTAGTTCTTCCAAAGTGTGATCTCCATTAAACATAGGCATTAATTTTTCAATCCATTCATAGATACCATTACCTTGCATCCGGAATGAGCTGGAGTTATTTCGAAAATAGACACCCCCGTTTGAGTCGGGAAGGAAAAAGGTATCCTTGTTCATTTTTAGTTTTGTGGAAGCGGGCAGAGCACTCATTGTATTCCTCCTTATCAGTAAATTTGTTCTAGGCACACATTGTTAGTGTATGTACTGTGATTTGTCCCTTATGAATTTTAACTGATTGTTATTATTTTAGAGTTTCTGCTTAATAAAAAAAGGCTGCATGAAAGATCGAATAAATCGATTCTTTCATACAGCCTTTTGTATTTCGAAAGTCTATCAACCTTCTAATAATAATGATTTTGGATCTTCAAGCATTTCTTTAACAGCAACAAGGAAGCTAACTGCTTCTTTACCATCAACAATACGGTGGTCGTAAGATAGAGCAATGTACATCATCGGACGGTTTTCCATACGTTCTGCATCGATTGCAACTGGTCTTACTTGAATTTTATGCATTCCAAGAATACCTACTTGTGGGCTGTTTAGGATTGGTGTTGACATAAGGGAGCCAAACACACCACCGTTTGTAATTGTAAATGTACCACCTTGTAGTTCTTTTAATGTAAGTTTGTTATCGCGTGCTTTTTTACCTAGTTCACGAATTTCGCTTTCGATTTCAGCGAAGTTCAATTGGTTTGCATCGCGTACAACTGGAACAACTAATCCATCTGGAGCTGCTACAGCGATTCCGATATCATAGAATTTTTTAATGATAAGCTCGTCACCTTGAATTTCAGCATTTAACAATGGGAATTGTTTTAATGCTGCAACAACTGCTTTTGTGAAGAATGACATAAAGCCAAGACGAACATCATGTTTTTTCTCGAATGAGTCTTTACGTTCTTTACGTAATTCCATGATTGCAGTCATATCAACTTCGTTAAATGTTGTTAACATTGCAGATGTTTGTTGAACTTCTACAAGACGTTTTGCAATTGTTTGACGGCGGCGGGACATTTTTACGCGCTCAACTGGTTTTTCAAATTCAGTAGCCATAGCTGGTTTTGGACTTGTTTTTTCTTGTTTTGGCTCTGCTTTTGGTGCAGCAGCATGTGCTTGTACATCATGCGGTCTCACGCGGCCAAGTGGATCAGTGCTGCGTACTTCATTTAAGTCAATTCCTAATTCACGTGCCATTTTTCTAGCAGCAGGTGATGCGATAGGGCGATCTGTATTTGGAAGACCTTGTAAAGCTGTTTTATTTTGCGTTGCACTTGGAGCCTCAGCTTTTGGTGCTTCAGTAACTTCTTGTTTTGGTTGTTCTGGAGCTGCTGTTGGAGCAGGTGTACTTACTGCAGCGCCGTTTGCATCTAAAATTGCAATGATGTCACCAACCTCAACTGTATCCCCAGGCTCTCCTAGTAGTTGTGATACAATACCTGAATCTTCTGCAATGATTTCTACATTGACTTTATCAGTTTCAAGCTCAACAACGCTGCCACCTTTCTCAACTTTGTCGCCTACGTTGATAAGCCATTGTGAGATAGTT
Organism: Bacillus sp. XF8; assembly: GCF_017498755.1. Lineage (NCBI taxonomy): Bacteria > Bacillati > Bacillota > Bacilli > Caryophanales > Bacillaceae > Bacillus > Bacillus sp. XF8. The sequence continues at coordinate 38,115 of NZ_JAGDQK010000002.1, forward strand.
CCTTCTGAAATAGATTCTGCAAGCTCAGGTACTTTAATTTCGATCATTTTAAATGTCCTCCCCTTATTTGCCTAACGTTGTGTTTTGTCTTCTTTTTTCTTCTTTGGTAATCTCCATCTTTTCCAGCTTGATTGGGCAGAAATTCTTTACGATTTTGAGTGTAAGGAACTCTGCCCAAATGAGCTAGAGCACATCACTTTCGTTGTTAGTTGCTATAAACTTCGATTTCTTGTTTGTCTTGACGGAAGTTATATTTTGTATCTAATGCGTGTGCAACGATAAGTTCTTGTTCTGCTTTGTGTGCATGTGGGTCGCCACCAGATGGACTTGAGCGGTCTGGGCGTCCAATATAACCTGTTTTTACTTTATCTCCAGCAAGTTCAAACAGAATTGGAGCCATGTAATGCCATGCACCCATGTTTCTTGGTTCTTCTTGTACCCAAATGATTTCTTCTAAGTTTTTAAATCCTTTAATAATAGATTGAACTTTTTCAGCAGGGAATGGGTACAATTGCTCAATGCGAACAATATGAACTTCATCTAAATTGTACTCATGTTTACCAGACTCAATCTCTGCAGCTAAATCAATTGCCATTTTACCAGTTGTTAAAACAAGACGTTTTACTTTGGTTGGTTTTGTGCCAAGGTTTTCTTGTTCTAACGCAGGTTGGAAGCGTCCTTCACTTAATTGGCTACCCGATGAAGCTGTAAGTGGGTGACGCAGTAAGCTTTTTGGTGTCATGATGACTAATGGACGAACAGCTTCTGTACCAAGGATTGACGCTTGACGACGCAAGATATGGAAATATTGTGCCGCACTTGTTAAGTTTGCAACAGTCCAGTTGTTTTCAGCAGCAAGCTGTAAGAAACGTTCTGGACGTGCGCTAGAGTGCTCTGGTCCTTGACCTTCATAACCATGAGGCAGAAGAAGAACTAGACCTGATTTTTGTCCCCATTTTGCTCTTCCAGCTGAAACATATTGGTCAAATAATGCTTGTGCAGTATTTGAGAAGTCACCATATTGCGCTTCCCACATAACAAGAGTTTCTGGAGCGAACACGTTATAACCATATTCATAACCGACAACAGCAGCTTCAGACAGCGGACTGTTATGAACAGAGAATGATGCATTGATATTTGGTAATCGGTGCAACGGTGAATATGTTTCGTTTGTTTCTGTATCATGTAGTACGATATGACGGTGTGCGAACGTACCACGCTGTGAATCTTGACCAGTTAAACGAATTGGCGTGCCTTCTTGTAAAATAGAAGCGAATGCTAACGATTCAGCAAGTGCCCATTCAATTTTACCGTTCTCTTCAAGAGCATCTTTACGGCGCTCAAGAATCTTCTTCACTTTTGGATATACGTTAAAGCCTTCTGGCCAAGTTAAAAGTCCTTCGTTAATTGCGCGAAGTGTTTCAAGTGGAAGACCTGTATCAATCGGTTGAATTCCTTTCGCAACAACGTCTGGAACTTTAACATGAATTGCTGCTTCACTAGTATCAGCAGGTGGTACTTGTGCATATTCAGCTTTTAACTCTTCTTGTATAAACTGAGTAATTGTTTCAACCTCATCTGTATTTAGAACACCTGCAGCTTCTAATTGGCTTGCATATAAGGCTCTTACAGTTGGGTGGTTTTTAATTTTTTTATAAACTTGTGGCTGCGTAACTGCTGGGTCATCCATTTCGTTATGACCGTAACGACGGTAACCGATTAAATCGATTAAGAAGTCTTTTTTGAACAGCATACGATATTGAATTGCAAGGTTAGCAGCAGCAAGACAAGCTTCTGGATCGTCAGCATTTACATGGACGATTGGAATATCGAAACCTTTTGCAAGGTCGCTTGAATATTTTGTAGAGCGAGAATCATAGCTATCTGTTGTAAAGCCAACTGAGTTATTTGCAATAATATGAATTGTTCCACCAGTTTGGTATGCATTCAATCTGCTTAAGTTTAATGTTTCAGATACAATACCTTGCCCAGGGAATGCAGCGTCACCGTGAACTAAAACTACGAAAGATTTCGAAACATCTTGTTCAGGATAACCAGCTTTTTTACGATTTTCTTGAGCAGCACGTGCATAACCTTCAACAACTGGGTTAACAAACTCAAGGTGACTCGGGTTATTTGCTAATGTAACGCGTGTGCTAGCTTCTTCAGATCCGACAACTTGTTCTCTACCTAAATGGTATTTCACATCGCCAGTCCAGCCGACACTACTTTTTATTACATCTTGTGATTTATCAGATTCAATAGTTGCATGTTTAAATTCAGCAAACATGTGACTATATGGTTTTTCTAATACATGAGCGAGCACGCTAAGACGGCCACGGTGAGCCATACCGATCATAACGTCATTTACGCCGCCCTTAGCACCTTCTGAAATAATTTCATCAAGTACAGGTACAAGCATATCAACGCCTTCTATAGAGAAACGTTTTTGACCTACAAACGTTTTATGCAAAAATTGCTCGAAACCTTCAACTGCTGTTAAACGTTTTAACAGAGCAGTTCGCTTTTTATTTGGTAGTGGTTGACGCAATGAATTTGATTCCACCATTTGATGCAACCACTTACGTTCTTCACTATCTTGTATATGAGAAAATTCATAGGCTAAAGATTTTGTATAAACATCTTTTAATCTATTAATTACATCAAGAGCTGTGTGAATACCATTTGGCGCATCTGGCCATACTGTTTTTGCTGGAATCGCTTTCAAATCTGCATCGTTTAATCCGTGCATTGCTTCATGAATAAGGGATTGTCCATCAGTAGGATCTTCCATCGGATTAATATGAGCGGATAGATGTCCGAATGAACGGATACTTTCTACAACTTGCACCACTTTAAGAATTTTTTCAATGTTTCCTGTACCTTGAGGAGAAAAATTTGTTTCTTTGTTGTCCCCCGTTACGACATCAGCTTGGAATGTAGGAGCTCCAAAAGTTTCAAAAAGCTCTTGTAATTCCGGATCAACAGAACCTTCATTAGTCACGTAACGATCATACTGTTCAATAACATAGCCAAGGTTCGGACCATGGAATTTGGCCCAAGGGTTTGTCGCTGTATTCTTCCTCGTCATTTGTTTAAACCTCCCAATGCATATATTCCTTTTTTCGTGTGAAAAGGATGCATTTCACTCTTTTCATAATTGATGAACCAGTAATGAATGTAAATGTTATCTTTACTCTTATGTTATTACAATAATTTACATAATACCAAATGTTATTACTTATCCGTTTTGTAAAAAAACATTCACAATTACTTATCACCCAAGTTAATCTTTCATGTTATAAAGGAATTTTAAGGGAAAAATAGGTGATTTCATCTGATACATCCGTGGTTGAAACAAAATCTTCCGGATAAAAGTATAAAGTAAATTGTTAGAATGTTTCGTCAAAATCCTTTTGATTTATGTATATTAAAATAATAACCGCTTTCAAGAATATTATACAACAATATAACAGAATATAGTATAAAAAATAAAAAATTATGAATTTATCGTAAACTTTATTTCGATAGTGTTAAATATTGAAAGGAAAAAAGAAAAATTTGCTTGTAAATGATGATTATGATTTGAAAATGACTTATAAATCGTTAGTTTTTGCAAATATAGCAGAAAATTGCTTGAAAACGATAGCTCATTTCATGCAAATAGGAAGAGGATTTGTATATGTACAAAAAATAAAGTGCATATAGCTATACTAATTTTTCTAATTTGAGAAGGATTAATATAACGAAAACTTTCGATGGAAAAAGACATAAAATCTTTTTCTCTAGAGGGGAGAGAGAATCCGCCTGTTAGATCCTTTTTCAGCCCCAAACCAAGTGGAAACGAGTGCAGGTGAGCTTTTGTTTTTCAGAGTAGCAATTTATATAGATGCAGGAATAAAAAAGAAATCGAATATTTTGGTTGTTTTCATTCGTTATACTTTGCCACTTTGGTTATAAAAATAGTCGTTGTAGTCAAAACGATGAGAAAAAAGTGCTATAAAATGGCGAATATTGAATTGTTTTTATCTAAATCATTTGTATTGTTAGTTAATCTTTAAATCAGAAAACGTTTTAGAATGAAGTTATAGGATATATAGATTTTTAAAATTTGCACATTCCATTAAATGGATGTTATAAAATGGAAATTAGGATAAAAGGGATTAACATATATGAGGGAGGTTTACGAAAGAAGGAATGCTATGTTTTTATGTAAGAGAAAATTAGGGGCAATAAAATGAAAAAGAAAACGGATAATGAAAATGTTAGTGTTATTGGGCCAATAGTGTTTTCTATGATTCTATCGATATTCGGTTTTGTTCCATTTATCCCGCTATTCTAGGGCAGTAATACTCCCACCTCAAAATTCGGCGAAAGCAAAGAAGTTAGGTGGGAGATAAACTGCCCGTAAAGGCCCGATTGGTGCGGGCTAATAATCAGTGGGGGATGGAGAAAACCCCCACTGATTAAAGTTTCACTTTATGTCAAGTAAGATTAGTTATGTGAATTCACTTCATCCAATTGTGTACGATAGGCAACAAGAAGTAAGTGTTACATTGTTATCTTTTATTTACATACTATGGTTTATGTTGTATATTCTCTTGGGTGCATTACCAAAAAGAAAGCAAATAAGACGTATATTATTTATAATTTTTGGTGCTTCTTGGGTGCTCATTTACTTGCTTTTTTTCTACTATTCTAGTGTAAGTAATAAAGAAGTTATTGAGGATCCATTTTGGGGAAGTGCTAAAAGGGCTAGTTGGGGAGAGATTGAAAAAGTAGAAGTGTATGATGACTATAAGCATGTAAAATCAAATAGGCTTGGTTTTAAATTTGTATTTTATACAAATGCAAATGAAAAAATTGAAGTGAGATGTATTGAGGAAAATTGGTCAGAGTAGCAGCGGAAAATAGAGGAAATAGAAGAAATAATCAGGCGTGAAGGAATTTTGATTACGTACAATCCAATTTTTAAAATAAAAGATCAATTTTAAATGTTTTTAGAGAAGCACTATAACGGGAGAGAAGTGGAGCAAATCCGTGAATTTTTACAAAAAAGAAATATGCAAGTAAAGTGGTTCTAAGCGGGAAATAATGAAGAATAAGTCTTACATATAGGAAGGAGAAAAAATGCAGTTTTTTTATGCGTTTGGTATAAGTATTATTTTAATTCTATTTATGTATTTCTTCGTTCGTAAAGATATTACGAAAGATAATACACTCACAAAGAGAGGTTTTTATAAACTGATTGGCTGTTTAGCGGTGATGTTTGTGGGGATTATTGTGTTGATTGTATTGGTGATTAAGAAATTATAAATAGAGTATAGGATGAAAACCCTGTTTTTGATAGTTTGTCAAAAATAGGGTTTTTATTTTCGTTAAACTATATTGTTTTTTCTCGAAGAGGACGATATAAGATGAAGTTGAATTTGCTAGAATGAAGATTCTTCTTTCGTTTAAAATTGGAGCAAGAAAAACGGCTCTGGTGCAAACTTTGCAAGTAATCCCCTATAAACTTGGACATACTGATACTAGTACTCTAAAAAAAGGACAACTTGCTTTACGGGACAAGTCTGTCCAAAATCAATTGAAGTTCATTCATCAACTATTTGGAATTTCTGCATAAGAACAGATTCCATTAGGAATCTATACATCTCTTTCAACATTATTTATTCGGGTAACATCAGGATTTTTCGGATTTAAAACGTTAAGGTAGCAATCCTTGTATTAGTAGGGTTCACTCTATTGATACAAGTGTAGTAGACTGATAAAATCATAGTTAAGAGCGTCTCATAAGACTTGTCTCAAAAATGAGGTGATATTTTGCGGAAAATCGGTTATATTCGTGTCAGTTCGACTAGCCAGAATCCTTCAAGACAATTTCAGCAGCTGAACGAGATCGGAATGGATATTATATATGAAGAGAAAGTTTCAGGAGCAACAAAGGATCGCGAGCAACTTCAAAAAATGTTAGAGGATTTACAGGAAGATGACATCATTTATGTTACAGACTTAACTCGAATCACTCGTAGTACACAAGATCTATTTGAATTAATCGATAACATACGAGATAAAAAGGCAGGCTTAAAATCACTAAAAGATACATGGCTTGATTTATCAGAAGATAATCCATACAGCCAATTCTTAATTACTGTAATGGCTGGTGTTAACCAATTAGAGCGAGATCTTATTCGGATGCGACAACGTGAAGGGATTGAATTGGCTAAGAAAGAAGGAAAGTTTAAAGGTCGATTAAAGAAGTATCATAAAAATCACGCAGGAATGAATTATGCGGTAAAGCTATATAAAGAAGGAAATATGACTGTAAATCAAATTTGTGAAATTACTAATGTATCTAGGGCTTCATTATACAGGAAATTATCAGAAGTGAATAATTAGCCATTCTGTATTCCGCTAATGGGCAATATTTTTAAAGAAGAAAAGGAAACAATAGAATATAAATAAAAACTCTAAATTATTCAACTAACTGTCACACTGTTAAACTAACTTTGCGGAACTAACTATCAAAAACTGATGTTTTTTTATGATACAACTTCGTCTGACTTATTGACGATTAATGATAACTTTGTCTAGGAGTGGAATAAATGAAAAATATAACAATATTAATAGCTGATGATGATGTTGAAATTGCTGATTTGGTTGCTATACATTTAGAGAAAGAAGGGTATCATGTCATTAAGGTATCGGATGGGCAAGAAACCATTGATGTTATCCAGACTCAACCAATTGATTTACTGATTTTGGATATTATGATGCCGAAAATGGATGGATATGAAGTTACACGTCGCATCCGCGAAAAACATAATATGCCCATTATTTTTTTGAGCGCTAAAACGTCTGATTTTGATAAAGTGCAGGGACTCGTGATTGGAGCAGACGATTATATGACGAAACCATTTATACCCATTGAATTGGTAGCTCGGGTAAATGCACAGCTGCGGCGCTTTATGAAGTTGAATCAACCTAAAACCAAACAGAACTCAAACTTGGAATTTGGAGGATTAAAGATTTCTCCTGAACAACGTACAGTTACTCTATATGGTAAGAATATTGAGTTAACACCGAAAGAGTTTGAAATTTTATATTTATTAGCCAGTAATCCAAATAAAGTTTATAGTGCAGAAGATATTTTTCAGAAGGTATGGGGGGATGCATACTATGAAGGTAGGAATACCGTTATGGTTCATATTCGTACTTTGCGGAAAAAACTTGAAGAGGATAAACGAAAAAACAAATTGATAAAAACTGTATGGGGGGTAGGTTATAAATTCAATGGGTAAAATACTACGAAGCTTTCGTTCAAAAATGATAATGTTGTTAGGTTTAAGCATGTTGTTGTCTATCGCCATAACATACCTACTCTTTAAAGTACTCCAATTGTATTATTATACAAATGTTAGTCGTGGAGATACACTAGCTTATTTTCGCAAAATCATAGAAAATATTGGAGACCTTAACGTCTTTTTACTTTTATTTATCACGCTTTCGATATTATTTTTCTTTTTACTTACAAAACCCTATTCTGCCTATTTCAATGAGATTTCAAAAGGAATTCATTATCTCGCTCAGGGTGACTTTAAGCATCGAGTTCAAATATTGTCAAATGATGAATTTAGTGATATTGCACAAGGCATTAATCTGGCAAGTGAAAAATTGGAACAAGCCATAGAAAGGGGTGACTTTTCGGAAAGTAGTAAAGAGCAGTTAGTAGTAAATTTGGCTCATGATTTGCGCACACCTCTTACCTCTGTTTTAGGTTATTTAGATTTAATCCTTAAGGATAATAGCTTGACTGAAAAACAGATCAGGCATTATTTAACGATTGCCTTTACCAAATCTCAACGCTTAGAAAGGTTAATTGATGAATTATTCGAAATAACTAGGATGAATTATGGCATGTTACCAATTGAAAAGAAACAAATCGATTTAAGTGAGCTACTTATTCAATTGAAAGAAGAGTTGTATCCTGTCTTCGAGAAAAACGATTTGATAGCAAGAATGAATATTACTTCTCCTTTATCTATTATGGGTGATGGAGAGTTGTTGGCACGTGTGTTTGAAAATCTTCTGATTAATGCAAATCGCTATGGGTATGAGGGGCAGTATGTAGATATCAACGGTTTTATTGATTCAGAGGAAGTAGTTATTCAAGTTATCAATTATGGGGATGCCATTCCTCCAGATGAACTGCCTCATATTTTTGATATGCTTTATACTGGTGACAAAGCACGAACTCATCAAGAAAATAGTACAGGTCTCGGTTTATTCATTGCGAAGAATATTGCAGAGCAACACAATGGGACAATAACTGCCGAAAGTGATTTAATACGCACTATATTTGAAGTCCGATTACCAATGGCGGATTCCTAAGAAGATTAATAATAAAATCCAAGTGGAAATTTAAGAAAAATTTAATATTTACCCCACTTTTTATTTTAAAAGTTTTTCCTATCCTATAAACAAGTTACATCAAGGAGGAGACTAAAAATGAAAAAGTGGGGATTTTTATTGGTTTTTGCATTATTTCTAGTTTTTATTTTTAATATATTACCGATATCCCAAGATAAAGTAGAGGATCAAATATATGAACAAAATGATAATACAGCTACTGAAAATACCCAAAAGATTGAGATTACAGAAGAGCAGATCTATCAAGGGAATCTGCTTTTGGTTAACAGTGAATATGCTGTTCAACAAGCTGGTATAAAATCGGATATCATAAATTTATTTACACACAAAGAATTAACAACCGGATACCAGCTACTTAATAGTGAAATAAAATTATCAGAAGAAATAGCTGAAAAATTTTCGGAGACGATAGCTGCGGCTGAAGAGGATGGGGTTAGTAATTTCTTAATTAGCAGTGGTTATCGAGACTTAGATGAGCAAAGCAGACTTTACGAAGAAATGGATTCTGATTATGCTTTGCCAGCAGGTCATAGCGAACACAATTTAGGGTTATCGCTTGATGTGGGATCTACTCAAATGAAGATGGATAAAGCACCTGAAGGAAAGTGGATAGAAGAAAATTCTTGGAAATACGGCTTTATCTTACGCTATCCCTTGGATAAAACGGATGTTACAGGAATTCAATATGAACCTTGGCATATTCGCTATGTCGGCTTGCCTCACAGTGCGATTATGCAGGAAATGAATTTAGCTTTGGAAGAATATTTGGATTATTTAAAAGAAGAAAAGAGTAATTCTGTTAGTGTTGATGGGAAAAAATATACAATTTCATATTATCCCATTTCTCAAAATGAGACAATCGAAGTTGAAGTACCAGCGAATGAACAGTATGAAATATCTGGTGATAATATAGATGGAGTGATTGTGACCACATTTTCTTGAATTAGGTTCTAAAATGATAAAGTCATAGGTTTAAATGTAAAGTTAGGAGACGTATTCTATATGCTTACACTTACAGTTTTGTATACTTATTTTTGTACTATTATTTTTTGTATTGTGTTTCAAATTGGATTTTTATTAAAGGCGCAAAAAAATTTATCTATTAAGCATTTTCTATGGGTGTATGTTTTTCTTTTCTACCTTGCGCTAGTGTATATGGTGACGGGGATAGGGAATATATGGGTAATAGGAAGATATGAAACATTAATTCGTATAAGTGAAATCAACTTACTCCCTTTTGCTTCTGAAGGCATTACTACGTATATTTTGAACATTATTCTGTTTATGCCGTTAGGTTTTTTATTACCAACTATTTGGCCGCAGTTTAGATCAATTAAAAATGTTGCATATGCTGGATTATTTTTTTCATTGGCTATTGAGCTAAGTCAATTGCTAAATCATAGGATTACAGATATTGATGATTTACTTATGAACACCCTAGGGGCGATTATTGGGTATTTATTATATAGAGCTTTATTTAAAATGATATATAAAAGAGGTGAAAAAAAGCTTGATAATAAATCTTCTCTAGTAATACAATACGAGGCTATTTTTTATTTAGTTTGCTCGTTTATAGGTATGATATTACTTCATTATCCATTTTTATTTCGAAGAATTATCTAAATGAACATTATGATTGTCTGTATATATAATGAAGAACATTGTTTAAATCATTTCAACCAATATTTAAGAGGAGAATACAATGAACAAAATAAAAAGATTACTGAAACGTAAAACGACTTGGATAATTTTTATCCTATTCGTGTTTGTTTATGTAAATAACAGTTCTTTTTTTGCTAAGAGGGACGAGGGGACTCCTCTTCTTCTTGCTCACCGAGGACTTTCGCAAACATTTAGCATGGAAGGGATTGAGGGTGATACATGTACAGCAGAACGTATAAATAAACCTGAACATTCTTATTTAGAAAATACAATTCCATCTATGGAAGCGGCATTTAAAGCTGGAGCTGATCTAGTAGAGTTTGATGTTCAACCAACTAAAGATAATAATTTTGTTATTTTTCATGACTGGACTCTTGATTGCCGTACTAATGGTAAAGGTGTTACAAGAGATTTTACAACAAAAGAATTACAAGCACTTGATATTGGTTACGGTTATACAGCTAATGGGGGGAAAACATTCCCGTTTCGTGGTAAAGGGATTAATCTTATGCCAACACTTGATGAAGTACTTAACCATTTTCCAGATCGTTCTTTTCTTATTCATATTAAAAGTGATGATGAAAATGAAGGAATCCAATTGGCTACTCACCTCAAGAAATTACCAGCGAAACGCCTTGATCAACTAACTGTATATGGTGGCGATAAACCAATTGCTGCGATAAAAGAGCGCATCCCTAGTTTACGAACAATGTCAAAAGCAACCATGAAAAAGGATCTTCTTACTTATATTGCGTTAGGATGGACTGGCTACATGCCTTCAAGCCTGAAGCATGGAGAGTTACATATACCAGACAAAGTAGCTCCTTGGCTTTGGGGATGGCCAAATCGTTTTCTTAATCGAATGGATAAAGCAGATACTCGAGTTATCGTTGTAGGAGGAAATGGGTTTGGATTTTCAAGTGGATTTGACTCATCTGAAGATATAAAACGCCTTCCTGACGATTATACAGGTGGAATTTGGACAAATCGCATTGATAAAATAGCACCTTTATTTAAGAAATAAGGGATGATATAACAATCGAAGTTTTTTCATCTGTTTAACCATTTATATTTTAAAAGAAGACTTATTAATAATGTTGAAGTTTTATATACCGATAAACACCCCTGATTTCCATTATGTATAGGAAATCAGGGGTGTTTTTGGATGAATGGAACTTACTTTATTTATATTCAAACAGAAGTACGACAACGATCAAAGAATAACCCGCGAGGCGGAAAAAGACCCGTGGCATTTTCTAAGAACAGGGATTCACAAAATCTCAGACAAATCTGCGTAATAAGGTGGCAAAATGTGCGATATAGATGAAACTCTCAGCCGAACTTTTCCTAACCTCATAGTCTTTTGACAGTCTGCGCCAATGATTCAGCCACGCGAATATCCTTTCAACGCGCCATCGCTTCAGCAGTATCTCCTATTCGGGCTTGATTCGTTCCGATATGTCTATCGTCCTTCCAAGACGGGTGCACTCCAGCTCAAAGGTTTTACGGTATCCGCATCTCCGCATACTCCCAAGAGCAACGGATTATTTACACATTGACGACGCTTTTGCGATTTACGCCGCAATTCTTCAGTAGACATTGTGGGTTCAAAAAATGAGAAAGCGGGTGCTTACCATGAGCAGAAAAAGATTGACGCAGATATTCTCTCTCCTGCTGCCAGTTAGGGTCATGCAAAGGAAGATATGTTTTTATGCCGGTATGCGACTTGATGGCCGTCGCTACGCGGAAACCATTGCCGAAAAGCAGTCGCTCTATAAGCTCTTTGAAGCGGGCTGCGCATTATACAACGGCAATACCGGCTTTGACATGGTGTATCAGGAAAACAAGGTATTTAACCTAAAACTGGCAGAAAAGACGCTGAACGGTCTTTTGTTGAAGCCGGGCGAAACTTTTTCCTTCTGGCGGCTTGTACGCCATGCGGATAAACGCCCCCCTATAAAGACAACTAATATAACAGTTCTAGTTTTAATCAAAACTTCAACCCCTTTTTAAATAATGCATAATGTCCGGATATAAGAATATAACGTTTTAAAATTAAAGTAAATATTTCCATGCGATTTATAAAAATAAAATTAAGTGATAATAATCTTAATTTTATGTAGCATTGGGAATTCCTTTTAACCAATATTTTCTTAAAAAACACTTTTAAAAGAACACAAGTTCGTATATAATAAGAACAAATGTTCTGTAAATCAGGAGTGATTCCCTTGTATGATTATTCTCTTTTGCCTAATCGGATTATATTATGCGTTGATCTACGTAGCTTTTACGCATCAGTCAGTTGTATTAAAAGAGGGTTAGACCCACGATATACAAAACTTGCCGTAGTTGGCGATGTTAATCGAAGTGGGTCGATAGTACTAGCGGCAACTCCTCCTTTGAAAGCGTTGGGTGTCAAAAAGATGGCCCGGCTATACGAAATACCCAAACGACCAGACATACTTATAGTAAATCCAGTCATGCATACGTATATTAAATGTTCGAATTACATAACGAGCTTAGCGCTACAATACGTAACACCAGAAGACTTTCACCAGTATTCAATAGACGAATTTTTTATGGATATGACGGCTTCTTTACACTTATTTGCAGATAGCCCGTACGAATTTGCGTTGAAACTTAAACATGAGATTTACGACCGTACTCGTATCGAATGCACAATCGGTATTGGTCCGAACTTGTTAATGAGTAAAGTCGCAATGGACATCGAAGCGAAGAAGATTCAAGATGGAATAACGCAATGGACTTACGACGATATACCCGAGAAGTTATGGAGCATTAGACCACTCAGTAAATTTTGGGGTATATCGTATAAGACAGAAACGAAGTTAAACCGAAAAGGAATTTATACAATCGGTGATTTAGCAAATTATCCGCTTAAATACTTGAAGCAAACATTCGGTATGATAGGCGAGGAGCTTCATCTACATGCAAACGGAATTGACTTAAGTAGGATTGCTGAAAAATACGTTCCAGCTACGACATCTATAGCTAAAAATCAAATATTATTGCGTGATTATACGATAGATGAATTTCCGATTATCTTATTAGAACATACCGAGGAAGTTTGCTATCGATTGAGAAGACAAAATAAACTCGCTCAAACCGTACACTTTTCAGTCGGGTGCAGTAAAGGTTACGGAGGAGGCGGAGGTATTTGTAAAACACATACCTTAAATCGAGCGACTAATTTAACGATGGATATATACAACGTTTGTACATATTATTTACACGAATTATATACTGGCGACCCAATTAGATCAGTCAGTGTTTCACTAACGAATTTAATAAACGAAGGAGAAGAGCAAATTTCTCTATTCGATAATGTAATACAGCGAGAAAAGGAAATGAATTTAACGCGAGTCATGGACGAAATTCGAACACGATTCGGTAAAAATAGTATATTACGGGGCGTTTCATATACGAAAGGTGCAACCGCAAGATATAGAAACACTTTACTAGGGGGACATAAATCATGAATAACGCAAACAACGCAAATATACCGAGGGGAAGAGGGATGGTGAAGTGGCAGCCGTTCGCGAGTATGCCGGAACAATTCGCTGGTATACGAGAAATCATTAAGGAGAAAACGAAAGTACCACGGCCTATCGTTACTCAAGACGCCCAGGAACGAATTGAGAATCGCCTACTAACTTCGTTACTAACCGACGAAGAAATACTAATTACATACTACGAGGATGGTTACGTACTTACTAGTTATATGACTGTTATTGATATCGATCCTTTAGAAAAGAAAGTCATATGCACGGACGCGTTTCATTATAAGAATACGTTTGAATTTATCGATATAATTGACACTGAGTAGACGGTATTTAACTGCATTTAACAGTATTCCAACAGTACTCCAACAGAAGTCCCCTTCCTCAAGCACGTGCAGGGCATAGCCCAGGTGGTAGGGAAGGGGACTTCTGTTGGTCCGTGCATAGCACGAAGTTTCTATTTCCTTTTTATGTAACTTTGTGTGTACTAGCAGAAAAAGGAACATACATTCTGTTTTGTGTTTAGGAATCTGAAAAACTATATCGAAAAAAGAGGGAGGGGATGATAATGTTGCTAAGCCAAAAATATGAGACTTTCCCAACGAAAGAACAAAAAGAAACGTTAGACCGTTGGCTACAATATTGTCGTCAAATCTATAACGCTGCTCTTTTTAGAGAGAATTTTTAATTGGTACAGTTTAAATAATTAAATTCAAATAAGTTCTAAGATGTACAAATATAAGTACTTCTACATTACTGCGAACCCTGCTTACGTAACAGTTAAATAATAAAACTTAGATTTCATTAAGAAAGAGAGTGGGATAATTGCCACTCTCTTTCTGTATTATAATTATATTTGTAAAATAATAAACAACTAATCAACCAGTATGTCCATGTGTGTATGTAATGATTTCAACTGTTTTTTGAACATCTAGTGAAGAAGATGCTCCAAAGTTTAAAGTTAAAACTGTCAAAATTCCGAGTAAACTTAATACTATTTTCTTCATTTTAATGCTCCTTTTTTAAAATTTTTATCTTTAGCTTTGCTGACTGTATAGAAATACTTACTGGCTTTTGAGTGATTGTCTTCTTGATAAAATTTTAATGCTAACTTTTCAGCATATTCTTCCACATACTCATATAATTCTTCTTTTTCGAAATAGGATAATCCTTCTATAACAACTTTTTCTAAATCTTCTGTAGAGGCATTGTCGTTCATTAGTTTTAAAATTGTAAAATGATGTATATACCCTTCGTTACCTAAATTATTACAAATATTTAATCCGTTTTCAATTAACTTTGAAGCAATATTTGCTTCTCCTAGTTTGAAATGCTCTCTAGCTTGAATGAAAATTGCCTTGTAGTCAGTTGTTAACTTTTGATTAACTTCAGATAGATAGCGGATAGCTAGACTAGAAAGATTTTGGTTTGCATACATTAAACCGAGATTGTGACGCACAATTAAAATATAAGAGTCTTGCTTTTCTTTTTGGAATGTATCTATTGCAGAAACAAAATGTTCCTCTGCCAATTCATACTCTTTTAAATGGTTACATGCTAATCCATATAGGTTATTACAAAAAGCAACTTTCAATTCATATCCTTTGTGACTAGAGAACACTTCTTTAGCTTTCGTTAAATAATTAATAGTAAGAATATACTTTTGAGTGTGACAATAGAAAATGGCTAATTCATAATAGAATTCAGCTTTTTCAATTTCATCTGGTATATGTTTTAAAAGCTCTTCAGCTTTTTCGTAGTGCGTTTTAGCAATAGTGTGACTGCCAGTTATATTTGAATGAATTGCCTTAAAAAAGTGGTAATAATATGCTAAGAAGTTATCTGTTGGTGTTGCAAAAGAATCATTTTGTTTAAAGCTATCCTTAGAGATGCTTAAGCTATCGACCAAATATTGATATCTAAAATTAAGAAGAGAGTAGTATATTAATAGATTTTGGTCTTCCTCAATAGTTCCTGTTTTAGTATCAATTTCTTCTTTTAATTTGTGCGCATTAGCTATACGTCTTGCACGAATTTCTACATACCAATCATTTAATAACTGTGTGATTTGCTCATTCCCCTTTAATGAAGCGTTCATAGTATCCTCCTCATCTAAAATATATGTTATTTCAAATAATTATATAACATAATCTGGATAAAGAAGAGTGTGTGTAAGTATTTATCAAAAAAATTATGAATATTCTGATAAATAAAGTACCTTAGACTCAAAGGTACTTGTAGCAATAAATGACGTGTGAATGTGAAGGTGATTTCCGAGCGTTTAGGACATAGTAATATCAAAATCACATTAGACACTTATTCGCATGTACTACCAACGATGCAAGAAGATGCGGTTAACAAAATAGAAGAGATTTTGTAGGGAATGTGACCAATTCTGTGACCACTGGCTGTTTAGAGAGTAAATCCAAACAAGTAAAAACCGTATCAAATATTTATCTGATACGGTTTTACAACTATGATCCCGACTGGCCTCGAACCAGCGACCTCCACCCTGTCAAGGTGGCGCTCTCCCTGCTGAGCTACGGGATCATGATTGATATATCTGATAATTCTGTTAGGTTGATTATACAAAAATAAGTGACACCTTACAATAGTTTTTTAACTATAACCTTTAAAATGGAACTTGGTAGAATAATATGTTTATATTTATTATGAGCACATTTCCATATAGTTTAATAGTAAATAGTAGGAGGATGACTCCTTCATGAAGCAGGATTGATTCTTTGCGTTTCATCAAGTTGAATATTAATTTTATACTATAATACGATTTAAAAATAATATAATTTAAAAGGGTAAATAACTTGAAGGAGTGTGTCACTTTGTTTAAAAGGACAGGAAAAGGAATTGCTTTTGTTATGGGAGGCCTTGTTTTATTTGGATTGATATTTGGTGGCATCATGTTTTTCAATAAAGCAGATAAAAAAGAAATGAAGGCTGAACAGACTGGGCAAATCAAAGAAGTGGATAAATCAAAAGATATTGGAATGAAGATAAGAGCAACACATAGTGATTTAAATAACATTACAGGCTGGGAAAAGTATGAGAAGTTTGAGCAGGCGGATGCTCCAGCTTGGGAAGAGAACAAATGGGGGTTCAAATTAATTGATACAACGTTAAAAGAAGCAGCTGCATTATGTAAAGGGAATTTGAAAGAAGATTTGGAACGAGCTAGAAAATTGCTTGATATTTCAGTTCAAAATCATGATACAACAGCTTTAGTATATGTTCACCGTATTTTACATGATCTGGATATCGGACAAAACGGATTGAAAGCGAGGGATATATTTAACAGCGCAAAAGAGGGTGCTGGTGATGCTAGTGAAATACCTACTTATGATGAATATATTAAGAAACATAGCAAATAAATATTAAATTTATATTTGTTTTGGTAGGAACTTCTTTTTACAATTGTATAGAAATAGTATATAACAGAAATAGAAAATAGATTTATAAATATTCATAGGTTAAAGGAGCATATACGAATGGTAAGAAAATCTTTCAAGATGCGTGTACCTAGAAATAGAACGATTTCAATAAATGGTGCGATTCTTGATGTTGATGTTTCTCATGATGAGTTTTTAGAGGAGTTTATTGAATGGGTGGATTCAAAGGGCTGGTCCTTCATGGGAATGACCGATGAGATTACAGAAGAGGAAGCTGGGAATAATTTAATAGATTTGTTGGTTGATGAGAAGGATGAGAAAGAATGAGTCCTTCTTATTTTTATGCATATGATTATGTCCTTTCTTGTAAAATTATGATATAGTGAAAAATGGTGATTGTTTTTCCAGTTAAATACCAATTTCATGTCAGATTGGTAGAATTAGTATATAAAGCAAAAAGAAAATAGAAAAGGGAGAGTCATATGAGGAATTGTAAGAAAATTTCGGTTTTTATTATGGTTATTTGTTTACTCTTTTTGACACCTATGACATTGTACGCTGAAACTGGCATTGCACCAGTGCCGGCACCTGGCCAAGCTCCAACTGTATTTGGGCAGTTTGCAGTTTCAATTGATGCAAAAACAGGGGATGTTTTGTACGATAAAAATGCAAATCAACATGCATTCCCGGCAAGTATGACGAAAGTATTGACTGCTATTTTATTAATGGAGCATGTGAAGCCAGAGGAGCAATTTACGTTTTCGCAACCTGCATTAGATCAGGAAAAGAGTAACTACCAACTTGAATTTCAAGTAGGGGAAACGATCGATCGTAATACAGCGCTCACAATTTTAATGGTGCTGAGTGCAAATGATGTTGCGTATGTAATTGGTGAACGTATTGGGGGAAGTATAGAAAACTTTGCGAATATGATGAATGAGAAAGCAAAGCAGTTAGGGGCAAAGGATAGTCATTTTATAACGCCAAATGGTTTACATGACCCGAATCATTATACGACGGCATATGATATGGCAATGATTACGAGGGGGATTCAGCAATATCCTGAGATTTTACAAGCTATGAATACAAAAAGGATAACGGTTACAACATCTAAACAAACGGTTTCTATTTTTAATAAATCTACCTATTTTGAAAATCCATACAGTATTGGTGGAAAAACAGGTTTTACAAATGAAGCACGCAATACACTTGTATTATTAAATGAGAAAGATGGCAATCGTATTATCAATGTTGTGATGGCCTCACAAAGACCAGAAATCTACGAAGATATGCGTCAAATCGCGGATCATTCCTTCTCGCAATTTACAAAGCAAATGGTGCTAGATAAAAATAATTGGCATCAGATAACAACATATCTAGATAAAAACATAGATTGTGACCTTGAAAAAAGTGCAGAATTGATGTTAAAGAAAGATGAAGGAAAGAATGTGAAAACAGTTTTTAAAGCGGCTCCGGTTGATAAAGAAAAACTATATCAAAAAGGAATTCACCGCGGAGATGTCATCGGGACAGTAGATGTGACGAAAAATAATCAAACGATTGAAAGCATTAATGTTCTTTCTAAGGAAGATGTTACATTTGTAATGCCGCAAAAAAATATAAAGCCAGCTGAGCCTACGTATCCAATTGGGTTGATGGCAAGTATCGGAATTGGATTTATTACCTTTATGATAATCGGTTTATATGTAGTAAGACGAGCTAAAAAGAATGCGGTTTCAGAAGGGGAATAGGCAATGAGCAATTGCCTATTTTTTATTGCGTTTTTGGATTGTTCATTATAGTATTAATTTAAGTTCTCTTTTAAGAACAAAACAGGATATCCTAGTTTTATGTGCATATACATAATAAAGAGGAGGAGATAGCGATGAAACTAGTTTTGAAGATTATTAGTAACGTCATCTCATTTGTTTTATTTGCTTTGATGGTTTGCTTAGCGTTTGTTGTCATTTCATCAAAAGCAAGCGGTGGGGATCCAACCGTAATGGGATATCAATTTAAAACGGTACTATCTGGATCGATGGAACCAACATTTTTAACGGGCTCAATTATTGCGATTGAACCAACGAAGGATGGATCTAAATATAAAAAAGGTGATGTAATTACGTTTAAAGAAGATGAGAAAAAAATTGTAACTCACCGTATTATTGGTGTGAAAGATGTAAATGGGAAAGTAATGTATGAAACAAAAGGTGACAATAATAATGGCCCAGATTTAAAGCCAGTCTTAGCGGAAAATGTTATTGGAAAATATGAAGATATTACAGTTCCATATGTGGGATATTTGTTGAATTATGCAAATTCAAAAGCAGGAGCTGCCTTACTTTTAATTATTCCAGGCGTATGCTTACTTTTGTATTCTATAATTTCTATTTTTAGTGCAATCCGCAGCATTGATAATGAAAAGAAAAATAAATCTACAGATGTTGGACAATCTGTGTAATTCCGTTATTTTCTCTATAAATAGATAGATATCATTGGGGGATATGGACATGACCTTAAAGAAAAAATTAGGAATGGGAATTACCTCGGCAATTATGGGAGCGGCATTAATTGGAGGAGGAACATATGCGTACTTTAGCGATAAAGAAGTCACAAATAATACATTTGTGGCAGGTACGCTTGATTTAACTGCAAATCCGACAGCAATTATTAATGTTAATAATATTAAGCCTGGTGATACAATCATTCGTGATTTTGAATTGGTAAATAGCGGGACATTAGATATTGAAAAAGTTTTATTACACTCAGAATATAGCGTGAAAGATGCGAAAGGTGATAATACTGAAGATTTTGGTGACCATATTAAAGTAACGATTTTAAGAAATATGGACAAGGGACATGCGATTATAAAAGAAAAGAAATTATCTCAATTAATAGGAAAACCATCGGTACCAGTTAATGATGATGCACTTTCTGAGGTATTAGATGAGAAGGGAATTAAAGCGGGAAACAAGGATACATTTAAAGTGAAATTTGATTTTGTAGATAATGGGAAAAATCAAAATCAGTTCCAAGGAGATACGCTTGAGTTGAAATGGACATTTGATGCACAGCAAACAAAAGGTGAGGAAAGATAAAAAGCTATCAAAATGATAGCTTTTTTCTTTTTGATCGATATAAGGAATAAATTGAGTGAAAAATGATATAGCTTTTTCTTTTCATTTAAATACAACTTCATTATAATGAATGTATAAGTTCTTCATAAAGAACATGAAATGCACGTAATGGGAGAGGGTATAATGTCAAAAACTTCAAAGAGGATAAAAGCGATGCTCATATTACCATGTATGTGTTCAGGTGCTTTTTATATGGGCTCTCAAATTGTTACTCATACGGAAGCTGCTTTTGTAAAAGAGCAAAAGGTTCAAGCTGTTATTTCCGCGGCACCTGTATTTCCGAAAACAATAGATGTATTAAAAAACGATGCTCAGCAGCATGAACAATCTATTTTACATGCATATGATGAGATGAATAAAGAACTAGAAACCAATTCTGTAGAAGCTCTTGAAAAAAAGCTGAACTTATGGAAACAACAACGTGAAAAGATTGTTCCTGAGCGTGAAGCATTGCAAAACATATACGTAGAGATTGAAAGTTATTATAACCAATTAGTAGAACGTGAAAAGGATCGTAATTTAGAATCCAATCAGCAAATCATTCATTCTACACAAACTGGTGTAGAGTTTATTAAGAAAATTTGTGAGAATGTAGACAAGCAAGTAAACTTGCAAAAAATAGATGAACAAATTCAAGGATTCCAAAAGCAAATAGATGATGAAAAGGAAAAGCAAAAGCTAAGTGAGCAGGCGAAAGAAGTAGAAAAGCCAGCAGAACAAATAGCACCGCCTGAAAAGAAAGAAGAAATAGCAACTGTAGAAGAAACGATTCAACATAATCAGCTAAAAGAGGAGAAGCACCCAAAAGAAACAGAAACGGGAAATCCACCTAAGGAGCAATCTAAGGAACAATCTACAAAAGTAGCACAGTAGCTATTCGCGGACAGTAACACTTCCATATTAAAATTCAGTAGGGAGTACTGTCTGTAAAAGCCCGATTGGTGATGGGGATTTTGAACCCTTCATTGAATAAAGTTTCACTTCATATTAGCGGAAAAACCTGCTACCGATTGTAAGGATCTTCCATTATAAAGGGATTATCGTTTCGAATATTCTGTAAAATATTGAGAAATAAATTAATGTTATTTTATGGTTGCAATTACACTCTTATGTTCTTTATAATGAACATAAGGTGGTTTTTTAAAGAACAGAGAAATTTAAGGGGTATTGTACATACATTGGCCGTAGAAAAATAATAGTCGTTCTATTAGTTATACCTCTTATCCTACATTAAGAGATAACAATAAAAAACAGCTAGGGGGAATTTAAAGTGAGTTTAAAGAAAAAATTAGGTATGGGAGTCGCTTCAGCAGCATTGGGATTATCTTTAATCGGTGGAGGAACATTCGCTTACTTTAGTGACAAAGAAGTATCGAACAATACGTTTGCAGCGGGCACATTAGATCTTACTTTAGACCCTAAAACGATTGTAGATATTAAGGATCTTAAACCAGGGGATACTGTTAAGAAAGAGTTCTTATTAAAGAACAGCGGCACATTAGCAATTAAAGATGTTAAATTAGCAACGAAGTATACGGTAACAGATGCTAAAGGTGATAATGCTGGGGAAGATTTTGCTGAGCACATTAAAGTTAATTTCATTTGGAACTGGGATACACAAAGTGAGCCAGTATATGAAACAACATTAGCAGAGTTACAAAAGGCAGATCCAGACCTTTTAGCAAAAGATATCTTTGCTCCAGAGTGGGGTGAAGAGGGTGGTTTACAACCAGGAACTGAAGACTATCTATGGGTACAATTTGAGTTTGTAGACAATAAAGAGGATCAAAATAAATTCCAAGGCGATGCATTAAACTTAGAATGGACATTTAATGCAAACCAAACTGAAGGTGAAGAGAAATAATTAATAAAGAAATAACACAAAAAAAGCGGGGGTTCCCCGCTTTTTTTGTAAATAAAAAAGAGTGCTCCCCAGTATGCACCCCTTTTTGTCTATATTATTTCTGGTTTTTCTTCCATTTTGTAAACTCTAGAAATTCACGAAATTGCTCTTTTGAGACACCGGAGTTCATTGCTTCTTTGACGAGATGTGTCCATTCCGAATCTAATTGGCTTTCGGATGTTGTTTCATCGTGGAGGAGCGTGTCAACTGGTATCTGTAGAACATTTGCGATTTTTTCAAGAAATTGAATGGAAGGGTTTTTTTGTAAATTTCGTTCAATAGAGCTGATGTAAGACTTTGCGACACCAGCTTTTTCAGCAAGTTCTGTTAAAGAAATCCCTCTTTGCAAACGAAGGCGTTTTATACGTTCTCCTATCATCTTTGCGCACCTTTCTGTAAGTATGTAGTCGGCTTATGATGTCATTAGTATAACACAAATTTCGTTAAAAAGAACGCCTCTGCTAGTTTCCAGTAGGTTGGTTCATGCGTTGGAAAAAGTGTTCGATATCTTGAATAGCGATTCCCGCATCTAAAGCTTCGAGCATTAAATCAATCCAATCCTGATCTAGCGTATCTGCCTTGTCTTTGTACAAAATGTATTCCTCCCTAATGTTCAATTGTCATGTCATGAATCGTACAAAATAAACAATCATTTAAACACATTATAATATTTTGAAAAGTTAATTTGGTAAAAATAATGTTAATTTATTGTATATTTTGTAGGTAAAACCAATGAAGAAGTTACTGTTTTGTCATTCTATAAAGAAATTGTAATAGTTTTATAGAAATTTATCAATATCTTCAGAAATAACTGACATATTGAGAAACATTTTTATAAATAACATGGAATTTTACAAAAATATTACGAATTTTACAAAATATCGCAAAATAAAACAAATTATTGAAAAGTTACTGAATTTTTATTATTATCTAAATATTAGTACATATTCTTATTAGGGGAGGAAATGGGATGAAAAAGAAACCATTCAAAGTGCTATCAACACTTGCGGTAGCAGCTGTTCTTGGTTGTTCGTTTGGGGTAGGTAGTCAGTCTGTTTATGCAGAAACACCTGTAAAAACATCTACAACAAGCCCAATTGATGATCATTTAATTCCAGAAGAGCGTTTAGCTGATGCTCTGAAAAAACGAGGGGTAATTGATTCATCCGCTTCAAAAGAAGAAACAAAGAAAGCTGTCGAAAAGTATGTAGAGAAAAAGAAGGGTGACAAACCTGGAAAAGAAGAAACAACTGGGGATTCTGTTACAAAAGAAGCATCTGATTTTCTGAAGAAGGTAAAAGATGCAAAAGCAGAAACAAAAGAAAAGTTAGATAAACCAGCAAATGGTAACGGAGCTGGAGCAGTGCCACCAAAAGGTGCATTAAATGGTAAAGTACCAACGACTCCTGCAAAAGCAAAAGAGTATAATGGGGATGTTCGTAAGGATAAAGTGCTTGTACTACTTGTTGAGTATGCTGACTTTAAGCATAACAATATTGATAAAGAACCTGGTTATATGTATTCTGAGGATTTCAATCAAGAGCATTATCAAAAAATGTTATTTGGTGACGAACCATTTACATTAGATGATGGAAGTAAAATTGAAACATTTAAGAAGTATTATGAAGAACAATCTGGTGGCAGTTATACAGTAGATGGAACAGTTACAAAGTGGTTAACAGTTCCAGGAAAAGCAGCTGACTATGGTGCAGATGCTGGGGATGGCCACGATAATAAAGGCCCATTAGGACCTCGTGACCTTATCAAAGATGCATTAAAAGCAGCGGTAGATAGCGGTCTTGATTTATCAGAATTTGATCAATTTGATCAATATGATGTAAATGGTGATGGTAATCAAAATCAAGCAGACGGTTTAATTGATCATTTAATGGTTATCCATGCTGGTGTTGGACAAGAAGCTGGCGGCGGTAAATTAGGTGACGATGCGATTTGGTCACACCGCTGGACAATTGGTCAAAAACCATTCCCGATTGATGGTACACAAGCAAAAGTTCCATATTGGGGCGGTAAAATGGCAGCATTCGACTACACAATTGAACCAGAAGATGGAGCAGTTGGTGTATTCGCACACGAATATGGTCATGATTTAGGTCTTCCAGATGAGTATGATACAAAATATTCTGGCGGCGGTGAACCAGTTCAGTCATGGTCTATTATGAGTGGCGGTAGCTGGACAGGTAACATTGCTGGAACGACGCCAACAAGTTTCTCTCCGCAAAACAAGGAGTTCTTCCAAAAAACAATTGGTGGGAACTGGGCGAATATTGCGGAAGTAGATTATGATAAGTTAAATCGAGGAATCGGGTATGCAACATATTTAGATCAAAGTGTAACAAAAACTGCTCGACCAGGTATGATTCGTGTTAACTTACCAGATAAAGAGGTAAAAGGAATTGAGCCTGCATTTGGTAAGAAGTACTACTATAGTACAAAAGGCGATGATCTTCATACTACATTAGAAACACCTTTATTCGATTTAACAAACGCAACAAATGCAAAGTTTGATTACAAATCATTGTATGAAATTGAAACAGACTATGATTACTTAGAAGTACATGCTGTGGCTGAAGACGGAACGAAAACATTAGTCGATACGATTGGTAATAAAAATGTAAAAGATGGTGCAGATACAACTCTTGGAAAATGGGTAGACAAATCGTATGATTTAAGCCAATTTAAAGGTAAGAAAGTAAAGCTTGTGTTTGAATATGTGACTGACGGTGGCTTAGCATTAAACGGCTTTACTCTTGATAATGCAACGTTAACAGTGGATGGTAATGTTGTATTCTCTGATGATGCAGAAGGCGATACTCAGTTTAAGTTAGATGGTTTTGTTGTTTCAAATGGAATTGAGAAGAAAACCCATAACTACTATTTAGAGTGGAGAAACTATGCTGGTGCTGATGAAGCGTTAAAATTTGCTCGTGGTCCAGTATATAACACAGGTATGGTTGTATGGTATGCAGATTCAAGTTATACAGATAACTGGGTTGGCGTACATCCAGGATATGGATTCCTTGGTGTAGTTGATTCTCATCCTGAAGCAATTGCAGGAACTTTAAATGGTAAGCCAACATTTAAAGATAGTACACGTTATCAAATTGCTGATGCGGCGTTCTCTTTCGATCAAACACCAGCTTGGAAGGTTGTATCACCAACTCGTGGAACATTTGAATACAATGGATTAGCAGGTGTAGCGAAATTCGATGATTCTAAAGCTTATATTAACAAACAAATTCCAGATGCAGGACGTATCTTACCGAAACTTGGCTTGAAGTTTGAAGTAGTAGGTCAAGCTGATGATAATTCTGCAGGTGCAGTTCGCTTATATCGTTAATTATGAAGAAGCTGTTGAAGGTTTTCCTTTCAACAGCTTTTTTTTGAGCAAATGTATTATATATGAAATACAAACTCATATATAATGAAACTTTAAGAATAGAAAAACTGATAAAAAACTTTTTCTTTTAGGTGGGGGAGAGCATCTGGTCATGCATAGAAGAGGAGAATTCCTCTTCCTGCCCCATGCCGAGTAAAAATAAAGAGAGAAAACGAGTGCAGGTCACCTTTTGTTTTTCGTAGCAGTGACTTATATGTTGAAAAATCAATATAAACATAGAAGGTGGGAATAGTAGATGAATATCACTTCTATTGTGAACGAGCAAAAATCATATTTTTATAAAGGTCATACAAGAAATATAGAAGAAAGAAAGCAACATTTAAAAAGATTATATGAAGGGATTCAGCGTTTTGAGTCTGATATTTTTCAAGCGTTAAAATTAGATTTAAATAAATCAGATCATGAATCATTTACGACAGAGGTTGGATACGTATTAAAGGAAATTTCATTTTTAATGAAACATCTTTCTTCATTGAGTAAGCCAAAGCGCGTTCGTACAGCACTTACACATGTTGGTTCGAAAGGGAAAGTAGTTCCAGAGCCCTATGGTGTTACCCTTGTAATGGCTCCGTGGAATTATCCATTCCAACTTGCGATTGCACCTCTTGTAGGGGCTTTAGCGGCTGGAAACACAGTTGTTTTAAAACCGTCGGAATTAACACCTAATGTCTCGAATCTTCTTGCTACAATGTTAAGAGAATTATTTCCGATAGAACTGGTTGCGGTTGTTGAAGGCGGTATTGATGAGAGTACAGCGCTGTTAAAAGAGCCGTTTGATTATATTTTTTTCACAGGCAGCGTTGGAGTGGGGAAAATTGTCATGGAAGCAGCGGCTAAAAGATTGATACCTCTTACGTTAGAGCTTGGCGGGAAAAGCCCATGTATTGTGCATGATGATGCAAAATTAGAAATAGCAGCAAGGCGTATTGTTTGGGGAAAATTCTTAAATGCGGGACAAACGTGTGTTGCACCGGATTATATTTATGTTCATTCTTCTGTAAAAGAACAATTTATTGAAGCGTTACGAATTGAAATTAAAAATCAATATGGAGAAAAACCACTGCAAAATGAAAATTATGTTCGGATTGTCAGTAAACGTCATTTTGAAAGGTTATGTTCTTTTTTACAAGATGGAAAGGTTGAAATTGGTGGGAAATATAATAAAGAAACTCTGCATATTGAGCCAAGTGTTGTAACGAATATTACATGGCAGGATTCCATTATGGAAGATGAAATTTTTGGCCCGATTTTGCCGATTATAGAGTATGAGAAAATAGAGGATATCATTGAAAGTATTCAACGACAACCTAAATCATTAGCTTTATATATATTTTCAGAGAATAAAGAAATTCAAAAACAAGTTACAAGTAATATTTCATATGGCGGTGGCTGTATAAATGACGTTGTGTATCATCTTGCTACGCCATATTTACCCTTTGGCGGCGTTGGAAGTAGCGGATTAGGAAGTTATCATGGAAAACAAAGTTTTCACACATTTTCGCACTATAAAAGCATTTTGTCTCAATCTACAGTATTTGATATGAAAATTCGTTATTCTTCTACAAAAAGTGCTTTAAAATTTATACGAAAGTTGTTAAAATGATGATGGTGTTTATCAGTAGGCGCAGCCGTATGATAAAAACCCCTTCTCGCCTGAAGGGGTTTTTCTGTTCGACATATGTATCATGCAAAAATGAATCAAACATACTACATAAAGAATAGAAGAGGACGCTGTTAAACAATCATTTTTGTTTGGATCGAAACAAAAAAATATAGAAAACTAATATTTATTCATGAATATAAAGAGTGAAAATTTGAGGTAGATAGGACGGGAAAATGAAAAAGATTATTAAAGTTGAAGCGGTAGAAAAACATTTTGGAGATCAAGTGATTATTCCACCTCTTTCTTTAGATATTAAAGAAGGAGAATTTTTAACGATTCTTGGACCTAGTGGTTGTGGTAAAACAACGTTACTTCGTATGATTGCAGGTTTTGAAACCCCTACAAAGGGTAATCTTTTACTTGATGAAGAAAGAATCAATGATTTACCACCTTATAAGCGTCATATGAACTTAGTGTTCCAGCACTATGCATTATTTCCACATATGACGGTGGAGAAAAATATTTGTTTTGGTATGAAGATGCAAAAAGTATCAGCAGCGGAACAAAAAGAACGTGCAGAAGAAGCGATGCGTTTAACGCAGTTACTAGAATTCCGTAATCGTAAGCCTGCCAAGCTTTCTGGTGGACAACAGCAGCGTGTTGCAATTGCAAGAGCAATCGTAAATAATCCACGTGTGTTATTGCTAGATGAGCCACTTGGGGCACTTGATTTTAAATTAAGAAAAGATTTGCAACGCGAATTGAAAAATTTACAGCGTAATTTAGGAATTACGTTTATCTATGTAACGCATGACCAAGAAGAAGCGATGAGCATGAGTGATCGCATTGTTGTTATGAATAAAGGGCATATCGAGCAAATCGGAACGCCAAAAGAAATTTATAAAGAACCGAAAACATTGTTTGTTGCGACATTCATTGGTGAAAATAATATTATTAAAAATGGGGAAAACTACGTAGCAGTTCGCCCTGAAAATGTGAAAATACGTTCGGTTGAGCAACCAATTTTAAAAGAATACCATCTTGGACATATTGAAGATATTGAATTTGTTGGAAATATGGAAAAGCTGTATGTACGTGATGAAAAAACATCTGAACTATTAATGGCGTATCAAACTGCAGAAGAAGCAGCGCAGTGGAGTATCGGTGATAATGTATATGTAGGCTGGGAACAAGAGGATGAGGTGACCTTAAATTGAGAAAAGGGAAACTACTCGCATTACCTACAGTTACATGGCTCTTAATCTTCTTTTTATTTCCGCTTTTATTCGTATTAGCATTTGCATTCTTGCAGCGCGGGGCATACGGAACAGTGGAAATGCAATTCACATTAGAGAATATATCGCGCGTGTTTGATTCGTTGTATATGAATACACTATGGGAAACAGTCAAAATTGCAGTTATTACGACAGCAATTTGTTTACTCATTGGTTATCCATTTGCATATACAATTACAATTGTTGATCGTAAATATCGTTCTGTTTTATTATTATTAGCAACGATTCCGTTTTGGATTAATTTTCTTGTGCGCTCATATGCATGGATTGTTATTTTACGTTCACAAGGCCTTGTAAATACATTATTACTGAAATTAGGTATTATTAATGAACCGTTAAATTTATTATATAATACACCATCAGTAATATTAGGAATGGTATATTCTTTACTACCGTTTATGATTTTACCAGTGTACGCAGCTATTGAGCAGCTTGATAAACGTAAGTTAGAAGCTGCATATGATTTAGGGGCAACACCGATGAAAGCATTTTGGCATGTAACATTGCCAATGACAATGTCAGGGGTTGCTACTGGTTCGATTTTAGTATTTGTTTCATCTATTGGAATGTTTGTTGTATCAGACGTTATGGGTGGATCGAAAGTAGCATTAATCGGGAACGTTATTCAAAACCAATTCTTAGGTGCACGTGATTGGCCATTTGGATCAGCGTTATCAATTATTGTCGTGCTGTTCTCTGTTCTGTTAATTTACTTATATTATCGTGTAACGAAAGTATATAAATACGGAAACGGAGGGGAATAGACAAAGATGAAGAAGTTTTTAGTTTCTTATTCTTGGTTAATTTTATTGTTCTTGTATTTTCCAATGATGGTTCTTATGGTATATTCTTTTAACAATTCTCGTATTAACGCAGAATGGGAAGGATTTACATTCCATTGGTATACAGATCTATTTCAAAAGCAAGATGTTATTGATGCATTTATAAATAGTATTACAATTGCGATTGTGACGACAGTTGTGACGACAGTTCTTGGTGTGATTTTCGCTGTTGCATTACATCGTTATAAATATCGTTTTGAAGGGGCAATTAATGGCCTTGTATATTTACCGATTTTAATTCCTGATATTTTAATGGGATTATCTTTACTTATTTTATTTAGTCAAATTGGAATGGAACTTGGACAAGTTACCATTATTATTGCGCACATTACATTTAGTATTTCATTTGTTGTTGTGATTTTAGCAGCACGTCTTTCTGGTATGGGACGTGATTTAGAAGAAGCCGCGAATGATTTAGGAGCAACTCCGTGGCAAACGTTTCGTTACGTAACGCTTCCTGGAATTGCACCTGGTGTTATTTCTGCAGCATTATTAACATTCACATTATCAATCGATGACTTTGTGATTAGTTTCTTCGTGTCTGGTCCAGGATCAACAACATTGCCATTATATATTTATAGTATGGTGAAACGTGGTGTAACACCTGAAATTAATGCTCTTTCTACAATATTAATTGTTGTGATTGTTGGATTAATGATTGCATCAGAACTATTCCGTAATAAAGGTGCAGATGGTGAAGAAAACTCTGGGGGACATCTTCCATTATAAGAAGCAAATGAATTACAAAGAACAAGGAGGTAATGATTCGATGAAATGGATGAAAACAATAGCTGGTGCAGCGCTTAGCTTCAGCCTTGTTGCCGGTGTACTTGCTGGTTGTGGTGAAAAGAAAGAAGAGCTAAATATTTATAGCTGGGCTGATAACTTTGATGAGCAAGTGTTAAAGGATTTTGAAAAAAAATATAACGTGAAAATTAACTATGATAAATACGCAAGTAATGAAGAGATGCTTGCGAAATTACAAGCTGGCGGTGCAAAATATGATTTGATTCAACCGTCGGACTACATGGTTAAAACGATGGCAAAAATGGATTTACTAGAGCCATTGGATAAAAAGAACATTCCAAATGTAAACAATCTTGTTTCCAATTTTAAAACACCTGCATTTGATCCAGAGAATAAATACTCGCTTGTATATACTTGGGGTGTAACAGGAATTGCTTACAATAAAAAGCATGTAAAAGAAGTACCAACAAGTTGGAGCGACTTATGGAATGAGAAATATAAAGGCCATGTTACTTTATTAAATGATTCTCGTGAAGTATTAGGAATGGGTCTGAAAAAGAACGGATTTTCAAACAGCACACAAAATGATGCGGAGTTAAAAACAGCAGCTACTGACTTGCAAAAATTACTTCCTAACTTACTAGCATTTGATACAGATAATATTAAACAAAAATTTATTACAGAGGACGCTTGGATTGGAACAGTTTGGTCTGGAGATGCAGCGTTCATTGCAAAAGATAATAAAGATGTAGAGTATGTCGTTCCAAAAGAAGGCGGTACAATTTGGGCGGATACATTAGCAATTCCAAAAGGTGCGAAAAATAAAGAACTTGCAGAGAAGTTTATGAACTATTTAATGGATGAAAAAGTAAGTGTGAAAAACTATGAATCCATTGGATATAGTAACCCAAATGAAAAAGCATGGGAACTTCACAGTAAAGAGTATCGTGAAAACCACATGATTTTCTTATCGCAAGACGAATTAAATCGTACAGAGTGGCTTGTTGATGTAGACAATAAATTAAAAGAGTATGATCGTTATTGGACAGAGTTAAAAACAAAAGGGAAATAAGTATATAAATTGAAAAACTGACAAAAAGCCTAATCTTTTAGGTGGGAGAGAGGATCCGGCCGAGCGTAGAAGCGGTCAGATCCTTTTTCAGCCCCATGCTGCGTGAAAACAGAAGTAGAAAATGAGTGGAAAGCTCCTTTTATTTTCATGGCTGCGATTTATATGTTGGAAATTACATTGGATATATAATAAAAATGCGGTTTCTAAATAGAAATCGCATTTTTTCATAGTGGGAGGAAAAAATTGAAAAAGAAATTACATCGATATGAGCTTTTTTGTATGATTTTATTATTCACTGCATTTGCTCTCATTGCTTGGAAGGTACAAGCTGGAGGTGCGACAGCAATTGATGAATATGTAAAAGGGCTTGTAAGGGGATTGCAAACAGAAAGCTCGCTTGCGTTTTTTTCATATTTTACGAAGATGGGATCTGCAATTGGGATTATTAGCACGCTTAGTCTTAGTCTTCTCGCTTTTTGGAAGAAACGTTACTATGTAGCGATGGTTGTTTATCCGACGGCTGTGTTAATAACGCATCTCGTGAATAAAGGAATAAAAGAAATTGCGAAAAGAGATCGTCCGAGCTTAAATGAAGCGCTTGATGCCCTTGGATACAGTTTTCCAAGTGGACATGCTATGCTATCCATTATTACGTATGGATTCCTTGCTTATATTATTGCTGCAAACGTAAAAAATGTGGCTGGGAAAGTTGTTATTACACTTGCTATGGCACTATTAATCATATGGATTGGATTAAGTAGGATTATTTTATCTGTACATTATCCGACTGATATTTTAGCTGGTTATTGTTTAAGTGGTATTTTATTAATTATGACTATTTATTTTCATCGCTTACTTTCAGAGCGGCTTGGAGCGAACCAAGAGAGATGAGAAATGTCCGGAAAAGCCTAGATTACTGGTTTTTTCGGATGTTTTTTTATGGTGTTTCATAATTGATTATGCCCGGATGTGCTAAAATATAGAGGGATTCACTAATTATATAAAGTAGGTGAAGATGTGTGAAGACAAATGTACATAAAATAGATAAATGGGGGAAACTAGGTACTTTTCTTTATCAATCTCGCTATACAGTCATAGTTGCATTAGTCGTATTAGCAATAGCACTTGGTATTTTTGCACCAAAACTTCCAGGAGTATTAGGAGGCGATGGTTTTCAAACAAAAGGAGATTATCAAAAGACAAAAGCAATTTTAGATAAAGATTTTAAGCAGTCTCAAGATACGCTCCTTCTTGTTTTTCAGAAGAATAAAGGGATTTCAAACGAAACCTTTCAAAAACGAATAGAAGAAATTATAACAAACATTCAAATGAAAGAAACGTATGATTCATTTCATCACCCGTTAGAAAATAAAGGAATGCTGCAAGACGATATTGCATATGCGACGATTTTATTTTCCGGGAAAACAAGTAAAGAACGGAATGAAAAGACATTACAATTTGCAAAAGAAATAAAAAAGGAAAGTAACGATACTTTGAAAGTATCACCAACAGGTTTTCCAAAGATTAATGAAGAAATTAATGAGCGAACACAAAATGATTTGAAAGTAGCAGAAATGATTGGATTGCCAATTGCCTTTCTTGTATTACTATTTTCATTCGGTAGTTTGCTTGCATCGATCTTGCCGATTGTAAATGGAGCGCTTAGTGTGCTTAGTACAATGGGAATTTTATATTTTATCGGTATAGATAAAGAGTTATCTATTTTTGTATTAAATGTTGCACCTATGATCGGGCTTGCTTTGTCAATTGATTTTGCACTGTTATTTGTGAATCGATTTCGTGAGGAAGTGGCACATCGGACAGTAAAAGAGGCAATAGCTGTCACATATCAAACAGCGGGACGTGCCATTGTATTTTCCGGATTATGTGTATTTGTTGGTTTATCCGGTTTATTTTTCTTTGAAATTGATTATATTCAGTCTGTTGCAATTAGCGGGATGATTGTTGTTGTAATGAGTATATTATTTTCACTGACACTTCTTCCCGCCTTGTTATCGTTAATAGGGAAACGATTATTGAAAAAAAATCAAACTGCACCTCGCACTTCAAAACTGTGGCGTAAGTTCGCTCAATTTGTTATGAAGCATCCTATTATGATGATTATCGTTGTTACAACGTTTATTATTGTCTGTTTGTTACCGCTTCGCACCGCTAACCTTCAATTTCCCGGTGTAGAAGCATTGCCGGAGAAAAGTGATACACGAATTGCATATGAGCGGTATGAAGAGTCGTTCAATAAAATTGTAAAAACACATGCCGATGTTACAGTAGTACTAGAGACGAAAAGTAATATCATAGAGAAAGAAAGTTTACAGAAGATAGAAGATGTTGTTCAAAAGCTGAAAAAAGATAAGCATGTATATAAGGTGAAAAGTCTATATGATGAGCTAAATGGTATGAAACCTGAACAGCTCGCTACATTGTTACAATCCCCACAGCGTACGCAAGTGGAACCTGTACTTGAAGCATATACAAAAGGAAACAAAACAACTCTTCAAATTTTCTTGGATACAAAGCCTAAAGCAGAGACTGCAAAGCAATGGGTGCGTGATTTTAAAGACACGTATAAAGATGATAGTATTACGTATTATTTAGGTGGTATGACAACATTTCAACAAGAGCTAGAAGATGAAATTAAAGATAAAGTTGTGATTGGGATGTCTGTTATATTCGGTTCCACTTTCTTTATTTTGCTATTTGCATTCCGTTCTATACTTATTCCAATTAAGGCTATCGTGATGAATGTACTTAGTTTAAGTGCAACCATTGGTATTGTTATTTGGCTATTTGAGGGTGGACATTTTGGATTGGAAGAAAGCTCAGTTTTATTCGTGTTACCAATCTTTATATTCGGCCTTGTATTCGGTTTAAGTATGGATTATGAAGTATTTCTTATTTCTCGTATCCATGAATTGTATGAAGAGACAGGAGATAATGATAAGGCAACGTTAGAAGGACTTGTATCAACGAGTCGTATTATTACATCAGCTGCTCTTATTATGATTGTTGTAACAGGAGCATTCGCATTTACTGATATTTTACCAGTAAAACAGATGGGGCTTGGTGTGGCACTTGCTATTTTTCTTGATGCAACGATTATTAGGCTCATGCTTGTACCAAGTTTAATGAAAATGTTCGGAGATTGGAACTGGTGGCTGCCGTTTCGAAAGAAAGAAGTAAAATCATCGGATTGAAAAAGCGCTCACCTTGTAGAGAGGCCATTGAAAAACGGAAGTTTTTCAATGGCCTTTTTTAATCTACCATTCTTTCCATATATGTTCATTTTGATTTACTGGCACATTAATCACGGCTATGAACATAAAAGCGGATCTCTTCTCTCTCCCAAAAAGAAAAGTTTTTTAGCGGTTTCTCTTATAGATGAGTGCTTTTTTATGAATAGCATTACCCTCTTTTTGCAAATAGTATGTGGTAAGAACAATACATATAAAAGCAGGTGAAGACAATGTTTCGCTATTTTAAATTTAAGTTAAATGATACTGTACAGTTTGCAGAAAATGATGGGCACATGTATCGCATTGTCGGCTATAGGCTAGAAAAAGGGTTTTATCCAAAAGATGAATGGACTCATATTATTTACGAATTACTGAGGGAATTTGATGGGTATACAATGGATGCTGAAGAAGAGGAACTTGTGAAAGTAATTCAAGTGGAGGAAGAATATTATAAAATACATGAGATGTCTGGTTATCGATACCCAGTAAAAATGAAAGCAAAGCCACAAGTTTCTAAGGAAGAAACGATAGATGATTTATTGGATGCTTACAACGACTATAAGCGATTAGCAGACTTCTTTAAAGATTTCTCTTATGAGCAAAAAGCAGAAGAAACGTTACAAGAAATTAAGAAATTACGTGCTTAGAAGGCAGTCTATTATGTGGACTGTCTTTTGCGTTAAACAATGCATAATGAATCAATTTCCGTTACAATAGTAGAATCAATAGAAATAAGGTGGATAAAGCATGGAAATGAAAAGAAAGGGAGAATGGTGCGAAATTACGGTTCCTGCTAAATGGAGCGGTATCAGCATTGATTCTTTGCTAAAAGAAGAATGGGGCGTCCCAAAAAAACTATTACACAGGCTTCGTATGGAAAAAGGTATTATTGTCAATGGAGAACGAAAACGATGGAGTGAATCTTTACAAGAAGGCGATAAACTGCAAGTTCATATGTTTATCCAGGAAGAGTATGGTGTTCAGCCGGAGTTCGGTGATTTAGAAGTGATATTTGAAGACGATCATGTATTAATTGCAAATAAACCTGCGCATATGGATACGCATCCTTCTAGCAAAGATGGAACAGGAACACTTGCGAACCTCGTTGCTTTTCATTTACAAATGCAAGGTGTAGAGACGAAAGTACGTCATGTTCATCGATTGGATAAAGACACAACGGGTGGTGTTGTATTTGCGAAACATGGGATAGCAGGTGCTATTATGGATCGGTTATTAATGGAGCGTAAAATTAAGAGAACATATTTAGCATTGGTGGAAGGGAAAGTGAAAAAGAAGCAAGGAGTGATTGATGCAGCGATTGGAAGAGATCGACATCATGCAACAAGACGCCGCGTTTCTTTAAAAGGTGATCAAGCGGTAACGCATTACCGAGTAGAGAAATATTTTAAGAATCAAGATGTAACGCTTGTAACATTACAATTAGAGACAGGAAGAACACATCAAATTCGTGTTCATATGAGTCATAGTGGTCATCCGCTAATTGGTGATATGTTATATGGTGGGCAAGCTACATATATGTCAAGTCAAGCTTTACATGCTATGCGGATTGCTTTTTTACACCCAATTACAAAAGAAGAGATAACAGTAGAGGTGCCACTTCCTAATCATTTAAATAACATCATGGAATCTTTTAAAATGTCGAACAAGTAAAGTTTTTCTGTTTAGTTGAGAAATATATTTTATGCAGGAAATTTTTTGTGGAAATCGAAGCCGTAAATAGAAAAGAGAGGTGAAGATTACTTGGTAAGATATAAATATATTATAGGTATATTTTTTGCTTGCTTTCTATTTACGTTGTTTCT
The DNA here is from genome assembly GCF_017498755.1 of Bacillus sp. XF8. Classification (NCBI taxonomy): domain Bacteria; kingdom Bacillati; phylum Bacillota; class Bacilli; order Caryophanales; family Bacillaceae; genus Bacillus; species Bacillus sp. XF8. The sequence continues at coordinate 74,226 of NZ_JAGDQK010000002.1, forward strand.
ATATCCATATTTACCGAATTATCTAGCGGTGCACTGGAATCACAATGGTGAACCGAATGAATATGCAAGGAAACAAGTTGTTGCGTTATTTATTCCTTGTCTTATTATTTTTTTTCATGGTCTGTTGTATATAATTTCACATTACGTATATAAGTTTAATGAGAACGACCACAATATTGCGATGAGATTTAAAGAGAATGTATCTCTATTTTTATTATTTATTCATATGCTTATTCTTGCTATTGGCACAGGAATAGATATACCATTTCAAACTGGTCTTATAATAGGAATTAGTGCGTTTCTTTTTATGGTTAGTAAAGGATTTAAAAAAGGAAGAAAAAAAGAAGAGGAGCCGATTGTGTTACAGAAAATACGCTTGTTTAGTCAGCGTATTTTTCGATACATGTCACTTATCATATTAATTTGTTTGTTCCTGAAACTACAATGGGGATTTTATCTACTAATTGGTGTAATTAGTTTTGGAGCTATCTCTTTTATGTTTTGTATTTTGTATTCATATATACTAGAAAATTATGAAACATAAAAAGGAGTCTTCCATAACAGGAGACTCCTTTTATGTAAACAAGGTCGGATGCTCTTTCCCGCCTAAAAAGAAAGGTTTTGATTTATATACTTACTTCGTAATAAATTGTTGTGTCCAGTAGTTTCCATTTTCTACATGGCCAACACCAATGTGAGTATAACCGTTATTTAAAATATTTGCGCGATGACCTGCACTATTCATCCAAGCTTGTACAACTTCTTCTGGTGTACGTTGGCCTTGTGCGATATTTTCACCTGCAGATTTATAAGAAATACCAAACTTCTTCATCATATCGAATGGAGATCCGTATGTTGGGCTGTTATGATCGAAGTAGTTATTTTTTTGCATATCTTCAGATTTAGCGCGTGCAACTTTACTTAATTCAGCGTCAACTTTTAATGCTGGTAAGCCTTGTTTTGTACGCTCAGCGTTTGTTAATTCAACAACGCGTTGTTCAAATTCGCTTAAAGAACCTTTTGATTCTTCAGCAGGCTTATTTTCAGCAGGTTTTTGTGTTTCGTTGTTGTTATTGTTGTTTTCAGCAGGTTTTTGTGCTTCTGGTTTAGCAGTTTCGTTGTTTTCAACTGGTTTTTGTTCTACAGGTTTAGTTGTTTCTGGTGCAGGTACGTTTGGCTCTTGACCAGGAATGAAGCAGTTACCTTGTTGGAATTGTACTTGATTCCATTGTGCTAGAGATTGCATTCCCATAGATTGTAAGAAAGATTGTAATTCTTGTTGATTCATATGTTGCATAGCAACTTTAGCTTGCTGAACATTTTGAATCTTTATTGTAGATGGTTGTACTGTTGATGCTTCCGCATTAAGAGTAGATGCTCCGAATGTAAATGCAGTTGCTGCTGCTACAGATAATAAAACACGTTTTTTCATGACATGTGTCCCCCTATATAAAAGTTTTTTAACTGTTCTCACACAGATTTATTTTTGACAGCCTGTCTGACTGACAAATTCATCGTAGCATACAAATTGACGGAAAAAAGATGGAAAAAAATACATAGACTATAAAATTTCCTATTTTATCCTAGATTTAAATATGAGGTAAAATGAGAGGGAACTAGATTGTAAAAGGAAATTTCAGCATTTTCTGCCTCGCTTATTAAGGGGATGTTTTGGTTATAATTACCTATTAAAGAAAGGTAGAAACCATTCATATCAAGGGTTTCTACTTTTTTTTGAGGAATATAATGGATGCTTTTTTACGAGACTGTAATCTTTTTGTTGTTCTTTTTTTACAGACGGTAACATATTTTTAATCTTGTAGCGAATAAAAAAACGGCTATCTCTTTACATAGAAGAAGGAGATAGCCGTTTTCACATTGTTACATATATTACGATTTCGATTCAACTGCTTCTAATAATAGATCTACAATATGAATGCCTCTCATTTTATGGGAAAGTTTTTCCCGTTCAATGCCGAGTTTCATTTGTAGTAAGCACCCTGGATTTGCAGTGACAATGGTTGTTGCATCTGTTTCATGAACACGCTCCATTTTGTAGTCCAAGAATTCCATGGATAATTCAGAGTGTACAATATTGTAAATACCAGCAGAACCACAACAACGATCTGCTTCTTTCATTTCATGATATGTCACACCTTGAATGGCTTGCAGTAGTATACGTGGCTGAGAAGATGTCCGCATAACATTACGTAAGTGACAAGAATCTTGATATGTAATAATTTGCGGGGAAAGACGTAAATCAGTTCGTTTATGAAAATCTAATTCTACTAAAATAGCAGTGATATCTTTTATTTTCGCGACAAATTGTTTTGCGCGTTCCGCCCATTTAGGGTCATCTTTTAATAAGTAGTCATAATCTACGAGATACGCGCCGCAACCACCGGCGTTTGTAATAATATAATCAATTTTCAAATCTTCAAAGGCTTGGATGTTTCGTTTTGCAAGCTCTTTTGCGCCGCTTTTTTCTCCGGCATGACCATGCAGTGCCCCGCAACAACTTTGTTCTTTTGGAATCACAATATCACAGCCAGCAAGCTGAAGGAGCTTCATTGTAGCGTTGTTTGTTTCCAAAAACATAGTGTCCATTAAACAACCAGTAAAGAAAGCAACACGCTTTTTCTTTGTTGTTTCAGCTGGTAAAAACTCAGGACGGTTTTTCATTTCTTTCATCTTCGGTATTTTTGGTAAGACGAGATCCATTGTTGCAAGTGTGTCAGGGAACAACTTCATAATGCCTGTTTTATGTGTTAACGTTTGTAAGCCAGAGCGCTGGTAAAAACCGATTAGTCCTGTTAATGTTCGCATGCGATTTTGATGAGGGAATAACCCTTCAAATACAATTTTGCGAACAGCTTTGACTGGCATAGAGAATTTTTTATTTTGATTAATAATATCCCGTGCCTCTTCTAATAAATGTCCGTAGTTTACGCCAGATGGACAAACAGGTTCACAAGCGCGGCAGCCAAGACAAACATTTAATGTGTTTTCAACATCTTCATCCGGTTCAATTAAGCCGTCAACAACGCCCTTCATTAAAGCGATACGACCGCGGGGAGAATGAGACTCTTTATATCCAGATTGAATATAGGTAGGACAAGTCGGCAGACAAAACCCACATCGCATACAATTTAATAATTCATCTTCATTCAGACGTTCTTTAAATTCTTTTTGAATCTGTTCCTTATTTAATGTTGTCATTTTTCTACCACCACTCTTTTACGAGAGTCCTTGGCAAACATTTTTCCAGGATTCATAATGTTATGTGGATCGAAAGCTTGCTTAATACCTTTCATAGCAGCGATGCCTTCTTTTCCTAATTTTAACTCTAAATAAGGGGCTTTCATGGCACCAACGCCGTGTTCACCTGTAATGGTACCACCAAGTTCAATTGCTTTTTCGAAGATTTCTGCAAAGGCTTGTTCAGCACGGTGCATTTCTTCTGCATTGCGAGCATCAGTCATACATGTTGGATGTAAGTTTCCATCACCAGCATGCCCAAATGTACAAATAGAAATATCATATTTTTTAGCGATGGCATTAATTGCTTCAACCATAGGAGCAATTTGAGAACGTGGTACAGTAGCATCTTCTAAAATTGTAGTAGGTTTCAGTCTTGCTAAAGCAGAGAGCGCGCTGCGGCGTGCTGTGCGAAGTGCATCTGCTTCAGTTTCGTCCTTTGCAACACGAACATCAACCGCATGCATAGAACGACAAACTTCAGCCATTTTTTCAATATCGCGGTTAACAACTTCAGGAGAACCGTCTTGTTCGATTAGGAGAATTGCTTTTACATCTGTTGGTAAACCAATTTGTGCAAATTCTTCTACTACTTCAATAGTTGGCTGATCTAAAAATTCAAGTGTTGCTGGAATGATTTTATTGGCAATAATTGCTGATACAGCACGAGCAGCTTCATTAATGTCTTGATATAATGCAAGCATTGTTTTCTTTGTTTCAGGCATTGGAACAAGTTTTAAAATGGCTTCTGTTACAACACCAAGTGTGCCTTCAGAGCCGATGAATAGACGAGTTAAATCATAGCCAGCTACATCTTTTGCTAATTTACCACCGGTACGAATGATATCACCATTTGGCAAGACAATCTCAAGGCCCATTACATAATCTCGTGTTACACCGTATTTTAAGCCGCGTAGGCCGCCGGAATTTTCATTGATATTCCCACCGATAGTAGAAATTTTCATTGAGCTTGGGTCTGGTGGATAAAATAGTCCTTTTTCTTCGACAGCTTTAATAATATCAAGCGTAATGACACCAGCTTGCACGGTAATTGTTAAGTTTTCTTCATCTATTTCTAAAATATGATTCATATGGCGGAAGATCAAAACAACTCCGCCTTCAAGTGGACATGTTCCTGCGCAAAGGTTTGTTCCAGAGCCACGAACGTAAACTGGAACTTTATGAGCATTACATACTTTTAATATTTCAGCTACTTCGTCCGTATTGCGTGGTGCGACAACCGCATCGGGCATTGCTTGGAAATTTGGAGTTGCATCGTAACTATACGTTAAACGTCCCATGTTGGACGTATCTACATTATCTTTGCCAACAATAGATACGAATGAATCAATAATATGTTGTTCTAACATTAAAAATCCCCCTCAAACTGTTCACTTGTTTATCCTATTCATAAGAGTTTGACTCATTTCATCATTCAGTGGTGTGTTACTAAATATTTACTGATAGTAAGAAAATAAGAATATACACGTTGTAACAGTGTTTTCATTATAATCATAAAAAAGTAGGGGATTTCTTTCTATGTATAATTAACTGAAGATTAATTGGTTTTACTATCTTTTTTTGTATGATTATCTAATAAAAGAAGTGCGAAGTATAAAATAATTAAATCTTTAAATTGTTTTGGATCGAGTCCTGTATAATCTTCTATTTTTTTAAGTCTGTAATGTAATGTATTAATATGAATGTGTAACATTTCTGCTGTTTGTTTATAGGATTGATTATGATCGATAAATAAGCGCAGTGTTTGCATGAGTTCAGTTGCAGGCAGCAAACTGTAAATGGTGCGTTGAAGAAATTCTTCACGAGTTTCAGCAGTAATATCTTGTAAACACATTTCTAAACGTAAATCTTCATTAAATATAATACCCTTCGTTTCAAAGGCCACCGAAAGGGCACGCAATGCCTGTTCGTATGATACACGCATTTTATTTGGCATGACAGTTTGTCCGATACCAATATATAGTGTAATCGGAAATAAGGATTCGCAATCTTGTTTTAATTTCTTTAAAAATTGAAAAGTTCTTTTCTTTGTTTCCATTGCTGTAAATAGTATAAAACGGTCATTTCCCCAGCGTACAAATAGTTCCTCTTTAGCTAATAAGTTACGCATATGCTGCCAAATTTTGCGCTGTAGCATCGTGTCATCTTGATCAAATGAAAATAAAATAAGTTGCTTTTTCTTATGTAAATCAATACCGAGTGTCTTTGCGCGATCAAGAAAACTAGGAGACCAATCATTGCTTTGTAACCAGTCAAAAACAAAAGCTTCATATGAACGTTGCTCTAGTTCTAGTTGTTCTAAAAAGTAATTTTCATGAATTAATAATTCGGTCATTTTTCGTAATATTTCTCCGTATTGCGAAATATTCTCGGGTTCACCCGTAATACCGATAACACCAATTACTTCATCATGGAATAGGAGGGGCAGATTCACTCCTGCTTTTACTCCTTGTAAATATCGCTCATCTTCTTTCGTAATAATGACCGTTTTCTTTTCTTTCGCACAGCGAAGGGCACCTTCGTGAAATAGTCCGATTCGCGTAGCATCTGTGCTAGCGATAATCGTACCTTGTATATCAATAATTATAATATTTTCGGTAATTAGCCTTCGAACTTCGCGGACAATTTTGTTGGCTAAATCGGGAAAAAGCATAATTTGCACACCTCTATTTCTATTTGTTGTACAGTATATATGTAGTTTTACTCCGCTATTCGTGGGCAGTAAGACCCTCACCTTAAAATATAGCATAGGCAAAGATGTTAGATGAGGCTAATAATCAGTGGAGATGAAGAAAATCCCCCGCTGATTAAAATTTCACTTTATTAAGATAGGAAGATTTCACATTTTCTTCACAAATATTTGCTATTTTACAGTTATAACGAAATCATCTAAAGATGGAGGGAATCTTTTGAAGAAATACTTTTTTCTTCTATGTTTTTTGGTTCTGTTAGCAGGGTGTCAAGGTAATTCATATACACCAATTGCTAAAAATAAAAGTATCATCATAACGACAAATATTAAAGAAGGTAGCGTTAGTTTTATTGATGAAAAATCGAAAAAGATATTAACAACATGGGAATTAAAAGAACCGATTACAGGAATCGCGCTACTTCCAAGTGGGGAAGACATGGTTGTATATGGTAAGCAGTTAGAATATGCATATATATACTCGTTAACAGAAGGAAACCAAGTGAACAAATGGAAGACAGGAAAAGGAATTACGAATGTCATCGTAGCAAATGATGGAAAACAATTGTTTATGGCCGATCAAAATGAACAGAAAGTACGATTCTTTACGATAAATGGAGAAGAGACAGGCAGTGTTTCTGTAGGGAAAGGTCCGTTAACGATGGTGCAGAATGATAAACAGTTACATGTATTAAATTTTTATGACACGCAGCTATCTACAATCGATTTAGAGAAAAAGAAAGTTATACACTCTTTTATGGTACCACCAGCATCAACTGGGGCCATGGTCAGCGCTGATGGTAAGGAGATATGGATTGGTGGACATGGTGATGGAAAGCAAGTGAATGAGAAAGTTTTAGTTTATTCATTAAGTAATGGAGAGATGGTCCGTTCCTTACATGCACCATTTATGCCAGTTAGTATTTCAGGTGATAAACGATTTATGTATGCTTTAAGTCATGGATCAAATATGCTTAGAAAGTTTGATGCTCACACTTATCAAGAAGTAGGAGCAATTGAAGTAGGATCCAATCCGTTTGCTTTCTTGAAAAGTGGAAAAGAAGGTTATGTGGCAAGTTATGATAGTAATGAAGTGTATGTAATTGATATACAGAATATGAAAATAAAACAAACGATTGCAGTTGGAAAGGGACCATTTCAACTCACGCAGCGAGAAGGGAGAGAGAAATGAACAAATATAAAGTATTACTTGTAGATGATGAAAGTGATATGAGACAGCTTGTTGGCATGTATTTAGATAATTTTGGATATGAGTGGGGAGAAGCAGAGAATGGAAAAGATGCCCTACATATGTTAGAAATAAATCATTACGATTTTGTCATTTTAGATATTATGATGCCAGAGATGGATGGAATTTCAGTCTGTAAAGAAATTCGAAAGACATCCGATGTACCGATTATTTTTTTAACAGCAAAAGGTGAAGAATGGAACCGCGTCAATGGCTTACGAATTGGTGCAGACGATTATATTGTGAAGCCGTTTAGCCCTGGAGAACTCATCGCTCGTATGGAAGCTGTATTAAGAAGATATACAAAGCAAGAAGAACAACAAGAAGAGCTTCAATTTGGTCCAATCCGAATCAATGAAAAAAGCAGGAAAATTGAGACAAACGGTGAGACAATCTCCCTTACGGTAAAAGAGTTTGATTTACTGTATTTTCTTTGCGGGCATAATGGACAAGTATTTAGCCGTGAGCAACTACTTGAAAAAGTATGGGGATATGATTATGCAGGAAGTACGAGAACGGTAGATACACATGTGAAAACGATGCGTTTAAAACTTGGAGAAAGCGGAAACTACATTCAAACAGTTTGGGGTGTAGGTTATAAATTTGAGGTGTAACATGTTTACGATGGTACAAAAGCTTTGGCTTACGGTGGTATGTGCAGTATGTGTAACAGTTTCTTTTCTTTATTTCGTGTCCTTATATTCATATGAAAAGTTATATGTTCAAAATATCGAAGACTCATTAGTGATAGAAGGGAAACGACTCGTATCACAATATAGCAAACATGAAGGGGTATCAGTATTTGAGGAGAAAGTTCAGACATTTGATCGTATCTCGACTGCGGATGTACTTTTTGTGAGCAATCCGCGTGATTTAAGTGCTTGTTTGCCTTTTGATGTACATCATCATTCTCTTATTAGTGAGAGTGATAGACAAACATTGTTGGATGGAAAAACAGTTACGAAGGTTGGATATGAAGAACATTTTCATCGTAATATTATGGGAGTTGTCATTCCTGTTTTAGAAGGCAAGAAGTTAGTTGGGATTGTGTACTCATATATTCCATTAAAGAGTATTAAAGATTTAATCTATGATATGGGACTTATTTTAGCTCCGTTAGCTTTCGTTATGATTTTGCTTACAATATGGATTGGCCGAAAAATTATTATTGCAATTACAAAGCCGCTTTCACAAATGGAACGAGTTGCAAATCATATGGCGACAGGAGATTTTTCTGAGCGTATTACAATTTCATCTGAGGATGAAATTGGTCGTCTAGGTAAAGCGTTTAACAAAATGGCAACTTCATTGGAGACTGAAGATGCAAAACGAAAGGAATTTTTAGCGAATGTTTCGCATGAACTTCGGACGCCACTTAGTTATATTAAGGGGTATAGTGAAGCGATTTTAGATGGTGTAGCAAAGGGACAACAGCAATCGAAATTTACGCAGCTTATCCATAAAGAAGCGGGGCGCATGCAGCGGCTTGTGCACGATTTGTTAGACCTAGCGCAGCTGGAAGGAGAGCATTTTCCATTAAAGAAACAACCAATTGTATTTGCACAGCTCATTGAAGATGTGCTTGAAACATACGAATTGAAATGTACAGAGAAACAACTGCGTATTTCAACGGATCTTGATCCAGACATTATTGTAATGATTGATGAAGATCGAATGCAACAAGTGCTTCATAACTTGTTAGATAATGCTATTCGTTATACAAATCAAAATGGCAACATTTCTATACAATTGAAGAAAACAGATAGGCAGTGTGAATTGAGAATAAAGGATACGGGAATTGGTATTGATGCTGAGCATTTAGAGCAGCTTGGCGAGCGATTTTATCGGGTAGATAAAGCTCGAAGTCGTCAGCATGGTGGTACAGGGCTGGGACTTGCGATTGTAAAACAAATTGTGCATATTCATGATGGAGAATGGCAAGTGAAAAGTGAAAAGGGAAATGGAACAACAATTATAATAAAGTTACATATAAATGAAGAAGGAAGCATGTTTTAGTCTTAAAGCATGCTTCTTCTTTTTCAGAGGGAAGGCTGTAATACAGGTGGAAAAACCAGATATGGTCTAATAATGGTAATTAAAACCATTAATTCCCTCCATATAGCAAAAATTTGACGATTTTATGAACAAAACATTTGTACTTCTTACCAATTCGTTCTAAAATAGGTATGGATGCTATGTTCTTATAAATCGTTTTAATTGTTGTTTGGATGATACTGAGGTGATTTAACTGGAATACAAATCTATTAAACCGAAAAAAATTTACGAAGAGGTATCTGAAGCCATTTTAACAATGATTAAAAATGGTACGTTAAAACCTGGTGACAAACTTCTTCCTGTTCACCAATTAGCTGAGCAGTTTCAAGTTGGCAGATCTGCAGTTCGCGAAGCGCTGAGTGCTTTGCGAGCAATGGGCTTAATTGAAATGAAACAAGGAGAAGGGACATATGTGAAGAACTTCGACTCTTCAGCATTAACAAAATCGTTAAATAATACGTTGTTAATGAGGAAGGAAGATATTTTAAATTTATTAGAAGTACGAAAAGTGCTTGAAGTGGGGGCAGTTCGAGCAGCTGCAGCAAAGCGTACGGAAGATAATTTACAAAATATGAAGCATTGGTTAGATGAAATGGCAAAGAGTATTGGAGATGAAAAAGCTGGTGAAAAAGCGGATTTTCATTTTCATATGGGGATTGCAGAGTCTTCGCATAATAACATCTTACTCGAACTTATGAATCATGTTTCGGAAATGATTGCTGAGACGATTGGTGAGTCAAGACGCATTATTTTATATGGTGAACAAACGACAGCAGAACGACTTTTAGAAGAGCATCAATCTATTTATGATGCGGTATTGGAGCAAGATGTAGAATTGGCACAGCAAGCAATGCTAAATCATTTAACAAATGTAGAACATATTGTCACAGGTAGACAAGATATAAATTCATGATTTAATCTTTCAAAATTTCATTTTTCTGATAAAATAGAGAAAGATTAGGTAAGCGTTTTCTTTTAGAAAGGGAGGATCAGGCAGAATTGGTTATGCCTAGCTTCTTCTTTCCGTTAAGTCATCTGATGACCATATGATTGTTGGCGAAGTTGTAATGAGGGGGAATCATAATTATGAAAGTTACTTTGTTTGTTACTTGTTTAGTCGATATGTTTGAAACAAACGTCGGTAAAGCAACGGTTGAATTGTTGGAGCATTTAGGTTGTGAAATTGAATTTCCAGAAGCTCAAGTTTGCTGCGGACAACCAGCTTATAATAGCGGTCATGTAGAAGCAGCAAAAGAAGCGATGAAACATATGATTGAAACTTTCGAAGATGCAGAATATATCGTTACACCATCTGGTTCTTGTGCGACAATGTTTCATGAGTATCCACACGTTTTTAAAGATGACCCAAAATGGGCACCGCGTGCACAAAAAGTGGCAGATAAAACATATGAATTAACACAATTTATTGTAGATGTGTTAAAAATTACAGATGTTGGAGCTAGCTTAGAAGGAATAGCGACTGTTCACAAATCTTGTCATATGACACGTTTGCTAGGAGTAAAAGAAGCACCAGGGATTTTACTATCGAATGTAAAAGGATTAACTGTAAAAGAATTACCAAACGTACAAAATTGTTGCGGTTTTGGGGGAACGTTTTCAGTTAAAATGACACCAATCTCTGAGCAAATGGTTGATGAAAAGGTAGATAGCGTGATGGAAACAGGTGCTGATTATTTAATTGGTGCTGACTGTGGGTGTTTGTTAAACATTGGCGGACGTATTGAGCGCTTAGGTAAAGAAGTAAAAGTTATGCATATTGCTGAGGTATTGAATAGTCGCTCATGAAGGGGGAACATAAGCTATGTCTATGAAAATCAGTGAGAAAAAATTTAATGATCGCGTTGGCGATGGAATTCAAGATTCATTTATGCGCGGTGCAGTATCTTCTGCACAAACGCGTTTATATACAAATCGATTAAAAGCAGCCGATGAATTAGGAAACTGGGAAGAGTGGCGTGAACTTGGTGAACAAATTCGCCAGCATACGTTAGAAAACCTAGACTACTATTTAATGCAACTGAGTGAAAATGTATCTAAAAGAGGCGGACATGTTTTCTTTGCGAAAACGAAAGAAGAAGCAGCTCAGTACATTCAAGAAGTAGCGAAAAAGAAGCAAGCTAAAAAAGTTGTGAAATCAAAGTCGATGGTAACGGAAGAAATTAGTATGAACCATGCGCTTGAAGAAATAGGTTGTGAGGTGCTGGAGAGTGACCTAGGTGAGTACATTTTACAAGTGGATAACGATCCACCATCTCATATCATCGCACCAGCACTTCATAAAAACAGAACTCAAATTCGTGATGTATTTAAAGAAAAGCTTGGGTATGAAAATTCTGATGATCCATATGAAATGACAAAGTTTGTTCGTAAACAACTTCGTGAAAAATTTATGGATGCTGAAATTGGGGTAACGGGATGTAACTTCGCAGTTGCAAATACAGGTTCTCTTTGTTTAGTCACAAACGAAGGAAATGCTGACCTTGTTATGTCTATTCCAAAAACACAAATTGCAGTAATGGGTATGGAACGTATGGTTCCAACTATGGAAGAACTAGATGTTCTTGTAGGTTTACTATGCCGCAGTGCGGTTGGTCAAAAATTAACAAGTTATGTAACGGTAGCAGGACCAATTCAGCAAGAGGAAGTAGATGGACCAGAAGAATTCCATCTAGTTGTTGTTGATAATGGACGTTCTACAATTTTAGGTTCTGAATTCCGTCAAGTGTTGCAATGTATTCGCTGTGCAGCTTGTGTAAACGTATGTCCTGTATATCGTCATGTTGGTGGTCATTCTTATGGATCAATCTATTCTGGTCCAATTGGAGCAGTATTAACACCACTTTTAGGTGGCTATGACGATTATAAAGAGCTTCCATATGCTTCTAGTTTATGCGGAGCATGTACAGAAGCTTGTCCAGTAAAAATTCCATTACATGACTTGTTATTAAAACATCGCCAGGTCATTGTTGAGAAAGAAGGACGCGCACCGCTTGCAGAAAAATTAGCAATGAAGATGTTTAGTATGGGTGCGTCTTCCGCATCTTTATATAAAATGGGATCAAAAATTGCTCCGACTGCTATGAGTCCATTTACATCTGGTAATCGTGTAACGAAGGGTGTAGGACCGCTGAAAAACTGGACGGATATTCGTGAGTTTCCAGCTCCAAGTAAGGAAAGATTCCGTGATTGGTATAAAGATCATAAGAAAGGCGGGAACGACTGATGACAGGGACAATTCAAAACCGTGATTCCTTTTTAGAGAATATTGCTAAAGAACTCGGGCGTGCACGTAAAACAGAAGGAGTGCAGCGTCCCACTTGGAAAAATAATGTAAACCTAGAAACGTTGAAAGATTATTCAGAGGAAGAATTGCTAGAGGTATTTAAGAAACAGTGTACGAACATTCATACGACTGTAATTGAAACGACAAAGGATGAACTGAGTACAGCCATTCAAAAAGTAATTGCTGAAAACGGTGGCGGACCTATTTTATTATCGAAGGACGAACGTTTTAATACGTACGGTTTGAACTCTTTATTTTCTACAGAGCTTCCGAGCCAAAATGTTGAGGTAAACGCTTGGGATCCAGAGAAAAAAGAAGAAAATATTCGCTTAGCTGAAAAAGCAAATATCGGTATTGCATTTAGTGATTATACGTTAGCAGAATCGGGAACGATTGTCGTGCAAAGTCATAAAGGACAAGGGCGTTCTTTACATTTCCTACCTACTGTATACTTTGCTATTATACCGCGTGAAACCCTTGTTCCACGTATTACACAAGCGGTTCAGGATATGAATACGCGTGTAGAGAATGGAGAAGCAGTAGCATCTTGTATTAACTTCATTACGGGACCAAGTAACTCAGCTGATATTGAAATGAATCTTGTTGTAGGTGTACATGGACCTTTAAAAGCATATTATTTTGTAGTGTAAAATGGAGAAAAGCAGGCTAAGAAATGGCCTGCTTTTTTATTAGAACAAAGATAATGTGAAATGGAAGTACCGCGCTCTTTTTGCTATATTTTTTGAGGAAAGGAGAGGGTGGTATGACATTTTATTTATATGCTTTTTTAATAGGAACGGTGCTTGGTTCTTTTTATACGGTTGTCGCCGTGCGTATTCCGATTGGACAATCCATTATTGCCCCGCGTTCTTATTGTCACTATTGTCGCCGTACGCTAAGGCTAAAAGAACTTATTCCAATTATTTCGTTTTGTTTGCAAAGAGGTCGATGCAATCATTGTAAAATGAAAATCCCCTTTACTTATATATTGTTTGAGGGAATAACAGGGGGAACATTTCTTTTTTCTGCGTGTGTGATTGGAATGGAGAAAGAACTAATTCTTATATGGACGTTACTTTCTTTACTCATTATTATTACAATGACAGATTTATTCTATATGTTGATTCCAGATGTGATTTTACTCTATTTTGCTTGTTTATTTATAATAGAACGTATTTTTATTTCACTCGTTCCTTGGTGGGACGGCTTGATCGGTGGAGTAACGATATTTATTGTGTTATATCTCGCTCAAATCATATTTCCGAATGGACTAGGAGGAGGCGATGTGAAATTACTTTCATTGCTTGGATTTATAATAGGGGCGAAAGCAATCTTTATTGCGCTTTGCTTTGCTTCTAGTTTAGGCCTTTGTTTTTTAGGAATTGGCATGTTATTAAAGCGTATTACATCCAGGCAACCATTGCCATTTGGACCGTTTATTGCACTTGGAACAGTCTGTTATTTGGTTATGATATATTTGGAGTAAAAGGAGAGGTAGAGGATGAACGTGTATATGGATGATCAAAGACCTTGTCCATTCGGTTATGTTTTAGTAACAACGGTAGAAGATGCTGTCAAAATTGTTAGAGACTATGATGTGAGTATCCTATCTCTTGATTATAATATGGGATGGCGTCAGAAAAGTGGTTTGGATTTTTTAGAAATTTTTTGCACGGAAGGTCTTTACGTACAGGAAATTCATCTACATACAAATGATTCAATTGGTATGCAGTACATGTTAGAGCGGATAAAGTGAAACTTTAATCAGTAGGGAGCTTCATCCCCTACTGATTATTAGTTGAACCAATCGGGCTTTTACGTGCAGTTGATCCTCCACCTAACTTCTTTGCTCTCATTGAATTTTGAGGTGGAGGTCTTACTGCACGTTAATGCGGGGTAAATAAGGGAAAGGAAGCGGGAGATATTTCCCGAAATATACAAGTAAAATGTACGGGAAGTTAAAAAAGTTCCAAGGAAACCCTTGGAACTTTTTTCTTAATGTTTCATATGTGCTTGTAAAGGAATGATCTCTTCTGGCTGAACCGATTCTGCGTTATCTTCTGCCATTTTAGGTTCTGGATTATTTTTTGTTATATAGTGATATACCATACCAACGAATACGGAGCCACCAATAATGTTACCGATTGTAACCGGAATTAAGTTATGGATAGCACCAGCGAAAGAAATTGTATCAGGATGTGGTGATAATAAAGATAGTGCAAATAATGATAAGTTTGCAATGCTATGTTCATAACCAGATAAGAAGAAAGTAAAGACAAGAAACATCATAATAAGTATTTTTGCTGTATCTCCCTTTACTTGAGAAGGAAGGAAACATGCAAGACACACGAGCCAGTTACATAAAATCGCTTTGAAAAATAATTGCACTGTTGGTGTTCCCATTTTTATTTCAACGACTTTACTCATTAAATGTTCATGATCAATTGTTTCAAAAATACCAGTTGCATAAAATAGCAATGCAAAAAATATTGCACCTGCTAAATTACCTGCATAACAAGCACCCCAATTGCGAAGTGTATCGACAATTGTTGTTTCTCTTCGTAAAGTTGCAACTGTAAAATACATTGTATTTCCTGTAAATAATTCAGCTCCGCCATATATAATTAATATAAGGGCAATACCAAAAAACATCGAAGCTGTTAAATATGTTCCGGGTGAATTTGCGATATGAAAAAAGTTACCTAGTTTAAAACATAATACAATAATAAAACCGATATAGATGCCAGCTAGTGCAGCGCGAATGAAGTATTGCATTGGATTTGCATCCAGCATTTTTTTCTTCTTCTGCGCAAGTTGTACAACGTAAGCTAATCCTTGTTCTAGCATAAGTAATACGCTCCTTTAGTACATTGTCTGTAAATACTCCTCATATGAATAAGGTACACGTATTTACTTTTAGTTTCAATAAGTTTGTGCAATGTTTCACAAAAAGGACATACCTTAAAATGAAAGCGCTAACAAAATGTGGTATAATATTTTATGTTTGTAAAAGTATAGGGGAAGGGAAGTTTTATCTAAAAAAGATGTCTAATGGATTTGTTGTTATCCATCTATTTTTTGAGAGACATAGTTAATGTGAGATAAATGAAAAAAGCGCTGTTTTTACAGCGCTTTTTCATCCAAATTCTTTTGTGTAGTTTGGACATTTGTATCTTTTGATAAAAACCAACCGCCAGCTGCGATTCCGATTAATACAATCCAGAAGCCTAATTTCCATGGAGTAGACTCTGGAAAACCGTGTGGAATAACGCCTAAAGCAGGGTGAGCCAATGTGTAAACAGCTAATTTAACACCAACCCAACCAACGATTAAGAAAGCAGCAGTTTCTAAACCTGGTTTACGTTTTAATATTTGTACGAAAGCAGATGCAGCAAATCGCATAATAATCAATCCAATCATACCGCCTGCAAAAATAACAAGGAATTGTCCTGTATCAAGGCTACCAATTGTACCAAGACCTGTTTTTGGTAAAGTCATCGCTAATGCAACAGCTGCTAAAATAGAATCAACAGCAAACGCAATATCAGCAACTTCAACTTTAAATACTGTCCACCAAAAGTTTTCTTGTTTTTTCTTTGTTTCTTGCTCTTCAGATTCCTCATGTGTATTCTTTTTAACGTAAGTTTTGAATAAATGGTTACCGGCGATAAACATTAAGTAAATCGCACCTATTGCTTGCACTTGCCATACGTCGACTAAGAAAGAAATCATAAACAATGATCCAAAACGGAAGACGAAAGCTCCTGCTAATCCGTAAAACAATGCTTTTTTTCGTTTTTCTTCTGGTAAATGTTTTACCATGATTGCAAGAACTAGCGCATTATCAGCTGCTAAAATTCCTTCCAGTGCAACTAAAATTAATAATACCCAACCATACTCCAATAATAATGATACATCCATGTACATTCTCCTCTCATTTATATAAATCCTAAACAAGTGAAGAGGTTTTCCCCACTGTTTAGTTTCCCCATACTCCAACCTATCAACGATGTAAGGAACTGGAAATGAATATAAAAAAGACCTCTGCCGTTGATAGGCAAAGGTCTTGCTAGACATATGTAATGAAAATGCCAACAAAGCCGGAAGAACTAGGTTCTACGTAATGACGACTTTGTTTCCAAGAATAAATTCTTGGACGCTACTCCCCTTTGGAAATATGCTATTGTATTTTCATTATATGGATGTTGTAAATGTTTGTCAACCTGTTAAAATGTCTTCGTTCGGATATTTTACCTTTCTTTGTTTTTTACGTGCAAAAGTAAACGCTAATGTTAAAGGGCCCATTTTTCCAAAAAACATCATAAATATAATGGTTAGCTTCCCGATTATTGTAAGTTTAGGGGTAAGTCCCATACTCAGACCAACAGTCCCAAATGCCGAAAATACTTCAAAGGCACTCATTAAGAGGGGAACTTGTTCGGTGATACTTAAAATTAATATAGCGAAGAAAATAAATGAGATTGAAATGACTACAATGGCAAGTGATTTTACAATCAAACCATCTTTGATTGATTTTTTAAAGATGACAATATCATCTTGCTCTTGCAAAAATTTAAGTACTCCTAATAACACAATTAAAAAGGTTGTTAATTTAATGCCTCCGCCTGTTGAAGCACTACCAGCGCCGATGAACATGAGTAACATCATTAGTAAAAGTGATGGTTTTGTTAGTTGTGCTATGTCTACAGTATTAAATCCAGCTGTACGTGTGGAAACAGCTTGGAAATAGGCTGCTAGTCCTTCTTCAAACGGTGTAAATCCTTTCATGGAAATTGGATTATGGAATTCAAATATAAAAATTAAAATTGTAGCAGCTACATTTACAATAAGAGTAAACGAGATCATAAGTTTAGAGTGTAACGTAAGGTTCTTAAAGTTTCGTTTTTTCTTTATATCCACTATGACTGTGAAACCAATTCCACCTAAAATAATGAGAGAAGAAATCACTATGTTGACGAGTATACTATGAGATTGTGACATTAAGTTATCAGTCCAAATAGAAAATCCAGCATTGTTAAATGCCGAAATCGCGTGAAAAAAACTATAATATAATCCACTGGAAACACCGTATTTTGGAATCCATTCAAAAGCAAGAAGAAGGGTAGCAAAACATTCAATAGTAAAAGAAAATAGAAATAATGATTTTGCGAGACGGATGATTCCACCGATATTTGTTTGGTTTAGTGCTTGTTGTAATAAAATACGGTTTTGGAGACCAATTTTTCTTCCGAGCATAATTGCGATCAGTACGGCAAAACTCATAATTCCAAGACCACCAACTTGAATGAGTGTTAAAATAACAAGTTGACCAAACAATGTGAATATTTTTCCAGTGTCGACAACCCCTAATCCTGTAACCGTAAATGCAGAAACAGTTGTAAATAAGGCATCAAGCCAAGATATTGAAGTTGTAGTAGCGATGGGAAGTTTTAATAGGCATGTCCCCACAATAGATAATATGACAAAAGATAAAATAAGCACGCGGGGCGGGCTCATTCCGATGTTAATACGTTTCATAGTGTACACCTTTCTTTGTTATTTGCTGTTTATAGTATGTGAAAAAAGAGGAGGTTATATGTTGAAAAGGAAAGGAGGCAGAATGTATCTGCCTCCTGAAGCCATTGTTTATAGGGTTATCCACGTAATTGCTGTTGTGCTAAGGAAACGAGACGTTTTGTTACTTCGCCACCGACAGATCCGTTAGAACGAGATGCTGTATTAGAACCTAAGCTTACACCGAATTCTTGAGCAATTTCATATTTAAATTGTTCCAATGCTTGCTCAGCACCAGGAACAAGTAATTTATTTGTTTTTACCATTAATAACACATCCTAATTTATATTCCGGTTTATTTG
Source organism: Bacillus sp. XF8 (assembly GCF_017498755.1). Lineage (NCBI taxonomy): Bacteria > Bacillati > Bacillota > Bacilli > Caryophanales > Bacillaceae > Bacillus > Bacillus sp. XF8. The sequence continues at coordinate 92,678 of NZ_JAGDQK010000002.1, forward strand.
TTTTTAATGAGCAGTGAAGGGGTGTGCTCACTGTATAAACTGGTATTGTTAGTGTATGTGTTATATGTTTGGCCATACACGGAAGTAATCGGTGAGATTAGAAGTTCTTGGATACGAAAAAAGAGTAGCAAATGTGCTACTCTTTTTTCAGTATTGTTGCTGTACCTTCGACAACTATGTCATTCAATTGATTATATACATTTGTTTGCAACGTAATAATTTTTTTATCATCACGTTTTTTGACAACTTCTGCGACTACGCGTAAGGTGTCACCAATTTTTACAGGTGCACGAAATGATACATTTTGTGATAAATAAATTGTATTTTTTCCTGGTAATTTTGTTCCAAGAACGGTAGAAATAAATCCTGAAACAAGCATACCGTGTGCAATTCTTTCTTTAAACATTGTTGTTTTTGCAAAAGAGTCTAGAATATGAATTGGATTTACATCCCCAGTCAGTTTTGCAAAAGTGATAATGTCTTCATCAGTAATCGTTGTTGTTAAGGATGCTTGATCGCCAACTTGAATCTCATCATAATGAAGCTCTTGAACAGACTGCGCTTCTTGAAATGGATTCATTTTTTCCTCCTTCTTTTCCATATTGAAAAATGTAAGCCATCTTGATGTAATGGGAGGAAGAAAGAGTCTAGTTTGTTCTGCGGTAAGCTGCCACATTTTCCTTACTTGATGGAAGTAAATAGATTTTTTGAATTTTCCTCGAACTTTTTTACGAGTTCCAGTTGTGTAGATTTGAATTCTTCCAAAAAACCTTCCAGTTGTTTTTGAACCTCATCACGTTGGATTTGTTGTTGTTCAATGAATTGTTTTGTTGTTTCTTCAAACTGGCCGCTCGTTTGAGTAAGAAGTGACAAAGATGTTTTTGTTGGAGACACAGTAAGTTGATGAATATGATTAGAAAGTTCGTTCCATTTTTCATTCCATTCGTTAATTTGTTCATTTAAGGAGTTACCTGTGAATTGCTTCACGTATTCTGTATATTGACTATTAAATTGGGCAGTGAATTGTTGTAGCTCTTTTTCCAGTTCATCTACTCCTGCTGTTAATTTATGCAAAGCATCCTGTTGTTGTTTTAATGTTTCTAAAGTAAGTTGTTCTAATTGTTTTCCTGCTGAAGAGAAAAGGGAAAGAGAATGTGACCAATTTTTCCAAAATGCATCGACAAGTTCGTATGGTTTAGTTTCCATGGTTTGACCTCCAAATGTTTTTTTGCATATTGTGAACGCAGATTATTCTGCTGTACCACCAGGTGAAGATGAAGAGTTTTTCTCATCCTTTTCTGGAGAATTAGAAAATGGAAAGAATGCGTTGGTGTATAACGTGAAAAACGTCCGCAGCATATTTTGATAATGTTCAAAAGAGGTCGCGCATGTTGCTAAATATTGCTCTCCATATTCTGTTAAAGAATAAATTCGCTTTGCTGGCCCTCCTTCACTTGTATCCCAAGTAGAAGAAATAAGGTTTTCTTTTTCTAACTTGCGTAATGTTCTATAAACATTACCTTGATCAACAGAAGAAAAGCCGATATCCATTAGCATTTGAATCAGTTTGTAACCGTGAAGACTCCAGTCTTTTAGACAGAGAAGTAAGAAGGGAACTAAGAAGTTTTTTGGCATGGAGTTTGGTTGTTTCGCTTGGTTTTTTTCCAAACTTTCTTGTTGGCCTGGTTCATTATGTAGCATGATTGTACATCACCTCATGAATCAGTTAGATGGAATTTTTTGCTTATAAGTGCAATTTACACCTATCTGTTTTTAATGTCAATACATTTGTTGGAATATAGAAAAAAATAAAATACAGACTTGAAGTTTTATTCAGAATATTAGAAAATAGTGAATAGGTTGAATTGTTTCAAAAACGAATAAAGGAGTGTAGGAGAAGTGATTGATCAAAAATTCGATCCACTACAAGCATGGAAAGAAGCTTATGAACAGACCGAAACATTTTGGGGAAAAGCGCTCAATGAAACAATCAAAACAGAAGAGTATTCTGCTTGGATGGGAAGCGTTCTAGATTTGAATTTGTTTTATCAGAAGATGTTAAATGATGCAACAAAGGGATATTTAGAAAAAGTGAACATGCCAACCCAAGAAGATATAGCAAGAGTAGCTACGCTTGTTATTAACTTAGAAAATAAAGTTGATAACATCGAGGAGTTTTTGGAAGAAAAAGCAGAATCTCTAGGACAATCTCCTACGTTAAAACGCGACGTAACAAAAGTGAAACAAGATATTCATACATTGGAAAATAAGGTAGACAAGATTTTAGAATTACTTGAAAAACAAAATGAAGTGTTAGCAAAGTTACAGGAACCCGTGAAAGAAGCGGCGAAAGCACCAGTGAAACCAGAAAATAAAAAGTGATGAAGAAGCGCCTTTGTTTAAATGTCACCAAAAGGGTAGGGAGAACCTCTTTTTGAGACAGGATAAACGGCGAAAAAATCTATATATGGGACTTTTTATACAAGTGCCAATTTCATTCATTATCGTTCACAAATTCATTAAAGGGGGAAAAGAAATGACTCAATTAAATGGTAAAGTAGCAATCGTAACAGGTGGAGCAAAAGGAATTGGTAAAGCGATTACAGTAGCGTTAGCAAAAGAAGGAGCAAAGGTTGTTATTAACTATAATAGCAGTAAAGAAGCGGCTGAAAATTTAGTGAATGAATTAGGAACAGAGGGTCATGATGTATATGCAGTTCAGGCAGATGTTTCTAAGTTAGAAGATGCGAAGCGCCTTGTAGATGAAGCTGTGAATCATTTTGGTAAGGTAGATATTCTTGTCAATAATGCTGGTATTACAAGAGATCGTACTTTCAAAAAGTTGAATCGTGAAGACTGGGATCGCGTAATCGACGTGAATTTAAGTAGTGTGTTTAATACAACAAGTGCTGCACTTCCTTACATAACAGAATCAGAGGAGGGAAGAATCATTAGTATTTCCTCTATTATTGGGCAAGCTGGTGGATTTGGTCAAACAAACTATTCGGCAGCAAAAGCTGGTATGTTAGGGTTTACAAAATCATTAGCGCTAGAACTTGCGAAAACAAATGTAACAGTAAATGCGATTTGCCCAGGATTCATCGATACAGAAATGGTAGCAGAAGTACCAGAAGATGTTCGTCAAAAAATCGTTTCTAAGATTCCAAAGAAGCGTTTTGGTCAAGCAGATGAAATTGCAAAGGGTGTTGTATACCTGTGCCGTGATGGAGCGTATATCACTGGTCAACAGTTAAATATTAACGGCGGATTATATATGTAATGAAGGAAGGAGAAAGTGCATATCCATAGCAGGAGTGCACTTCTTTCTTGAAGAAGGAAATCAATCAAAAAGGAGATAGGAAAATGACTACATTCGTAACAGAATGGGAAAAGCAATTAGAACTATACCCAGAAGAATACCGAAAAGCATATCGTCGTTTTAAAAGAGCGAGTGAGGTTTTACTGCGTGAACCAGAGCCACAAGTAGGTTTAACTCCAAAAGAGGTTATTTGGACTAAAAATAAAACGAAGCTGTATCGTTACATTCCAAAGCAGGAAAAAACACATTCGGTTCCAATTTTATTAATCTATGCGCTAATTAATAAACCATATATTATGGATTTAACACCAGGAAATAGCTTGGTGGAATATTTAGTAGATCGTGGTTTTGATGTGTATATGCTTGATTGGGGTACATTTGGGTTAGAAGACAGTCATTTGAAATTTGATGATTTCGTGTTCGACTATATTGCAAAAGCAGTTAAAAAGGTAATGCGAACTGCAAAATCGGACGAGATTTCTTTACTTGGTTACTGCATGGGGGGAACGCTAACATCCATTTATGCAGCACTTCACCCGCATATGCCGATTCGGAATTTAATTTTTATGACAAGTCCATTTGATTTCTCTGAAACAGGATTATATGGTCCATTATTAGATGAAAAGTATTTTAACTTAGATAAAGCGGTAGATACATTCGGAAATATCCCACCAGAAATGATTGATTTTGGAAATAAAATGTTAAAACCGATTACAAACTTTGTTGGTCCGTATGTTGCGTTACTTGACCGCTCAGAAAATGAGCGTTTTGTTGAAAGCTGGAAGCTGATTCAAAAATGGGTTGGAGATGGTATTCCATTCCCAGGTGAATCATATCGACAGTGGATTCGCGATTTTTATCAAGGTAATAAATTGGTTAAAGGTGAGCTTGTAATTCGAGGACAAAAAGTGAAACTTGAAAACATTAAGGCAAATGTCTTAAATATTTCTGCAAAACGTGACCATATTGCACTGCCATGCCAAGTAGAGGCGTTACTTGATCATATTTCTAGTACAGATAAACAGTATGTGTGCCTACCGACAGGACATATGTCAGTTGTATATGGCGGAACGGCTGTAAAACAAACGTATCCTACAGTTGGAAATTGGCTTGAAGAACGCTCTAATTGAAGTGAAGCAGTGATTGGTGATAAGATTTGTTCTACTATTCGTGGAACTAATTAAAGTCGCATTTTATAATGGATGGACCAAGCGCCTTTTATAGGAATTCCAACTAGTGTAAGCTAGTTGGAATTTTTTTTTTGAAATGATGAAAAATAGGAGGAAATTCAACTTTAGAGGTAGGATTATGAAACTAACATTTGGGAATTTGTTTTGGCATGAAGAAGCTTGTATGCCTTGTTATCCGCTACTAGAAAATGATATGATATGTGATGTGTTGATTGTGGGGAGCGGTGAAACGGGTGCTCATATTGCATATTTTTTAACGTTGTTAGGAATGAAGGTTATATTGATAGATAAACGAAAAATTGCAAATGGGAGCACACTTGCGAATACAGGAATACTCCAATTTGCTCATGATAAATCATTAAATTCTATGATTCATACATTTGGAGAAGAAAAAGCAGTACGAGCTTATGGACTTTGTTATGAGGCACTGCGAACATTGGAACAAGTTATTCCAATGCTAGATATTGACCCCTATTTTATTCCGAAAAGAAGCCTATATTATGCAAGTAAAAGTGAAGATATTTCATTTCTTCAAGAGGAATACCGTACATTGCAACGTTATGGATTTCCTGTTGAGTATTTTACAGAATCTGATATTAAGAAGCGCTATTCATTTACAAAACCGGCGGCATTATATACAGGGGGAGATGCAGAAGTAAATCCGTATCTGTTAGCACATGGACTTATACATAAAGCAAACCAACTAGGGGCTTCTATTTTCGAAAATACAGAGGTTATGCATATTAAATCTGTTCAAAAAGATTTGGTTTCCTACACAAAAATAGGTCAGAAAATTGTAGCGAAATCAGTGATTATGGCTACAGGATATGAAACACTCTTTGGGAAAAAGGAAGCGAATACAACGGTAACAACTTCTTATGCCATTGTTACAAATGAGCAAGAGCATTTTAATGGATGGCACGAACAATCATTAATTTGGGAAACTGCTCGGCCATATTTATATTTTCGTACATATAAGAATCGAATTATTGTAGGTGGATTGGATGAAGCAATGCAATTTCAGAAATTTGGTGATACAAAGTTATTGCATAAACGAGAGGTGCTTACTAAAATTATACAAGAGATGTTTCCAAATCTTTCAAATGTAAGAGCTGAATATTATTGGGCTGCTACATTTGGGGGAAGTCATGATGGTTTGCCTATTTTTAAAGAAGATAGTAAAATCCCTAATTTGTACTATGCATTACCTTATGGGGGAAATGGAACGGTCTATGGAATGGTATTTGCAAAGCTATTTCAACATTTATTTACAAATAAAGGGAAAGGTGATTTTTCTTTGTTTAATCGATAGAAAAAAGGTAGCGAAGTGATGGAATGAGAGATATAAAAAAGTTTTTACAAAAGTTACGTCCGGTGCAGCTTATTGTTTTGTTTTATTTTATAGCAGTAATTGTTTCGGTAATTTTATTAAGTTTCCCATTTTTCATTAAACCAGGTGTAAAGTGGACATTTATAGATGCGTTATTTACATCTGTTAGTGCCGTGAGTGTTACAGGGCTTTCAGTGGTTTCTATTCCAGATACGTTTAATACGGCAGGCATTATTATTTTAGCGCTTGTATTACAATTAGGCGGTTTAGGAATTATGGCACTTGGTACATTTGTTTGGATGTTAACAGGGAAAAAAATTGGCTTGCAGCGAAGAAGGTTAATTATGGCAGACCATAACCAGGGGAATTTGTCAGGTCTTGTTGAGCTCATGCGGTCTATTTTAATTTTGATTGTTTCAATAGAAGCGATTGGAGCACTCCTCTTAGGTACAAGGTTTTTACTCTATTTTCCAACTTGGCAAGAAGCGTATTTTCATGGTTTTTTTGCCGCTGTTAGTGCGACGACGAATGGTGGATTTGACTTAACAGGCCAGTCGCTTATTCCATATAAAAATGACTATATTGTACAAATTATCCATATGCTACTTATTATTTTAGGAGCAATTGGATTTCCTGTATTAATGGAAGTGAAACAATATTTGAGCAAGAAAAAACATCAATTGTTTCGTTTTTCATTATTTACAAAACTGACAACAACGACATTTTTCTCGCTTGTTATTGTTGGAACAATCGTTATTTTTTTATTGGAGCGAAATCAATTTTTATTAGGAAAATCTTGGCATGAAACAGTATTTTATACGCTATTTCAATCCGTTACAACGAGAAGTGGTGGATTAGCAACAATGGATATAAGGGAATTGTCACAGCCAACGCTTTTATTTATGAGTGTTTTAATGTTTATTGGTGCTTCTCCAAGCTCAGTTGGGGGAGGGATACGTACGACGACGTTTGCTGTAAATATTCTTTCCCTATATACGTTTGCAAAAGGTGGTAGAACGGTACGTGTCTTTAAGCGGCAATTACATGAAGAAGATATTTTAAAAGCGTCTGTTGTTATGACGATGGGGATTTTATTATGTGCTTCTGCATTATTTATTTTGTCAATGACTGAAAATGTACCATTAATGAGTTTAATTGTTGAAGTATGTTCTGCATTTGGAACGACTGGACTATCAACAGGTATCACTTCTGATTTAAGTACAATCGGAAAGCTTGTATTAATTGTTCTTATGTTTATTGGTCGTGTTGGTATCTTAACATTCATTTTGGCAAGTGGTGGAAGAGAACAACCACCTCGCTATAAATATCCAAAAGAGAGAATTATTATTGGATAACATGAAAACCATTCTACCTATGAAGGTAGAATGGTTTTTTAATCGTTAATGCCAAATTGAGGGTGCATAAATGAATCTTCAGCTCTATCAGCTTTGTTCTGTAATAATTCTTGATTTTCTTCTGAAATCCATCCGATATCATTTGTTGGATGAATCCATTCCTCACCAGCCATGATGGCTGGATCAACTTCATCACTCCAATTGTTAAGTGGGCTATTTTTTGAATTGTAGTTACTATCTCCAATTACAACATCATATTGATTGATAAAAGGTTGTTGCATTTGTTTTCCTGTACCTTTAAAGGAAGGAAAATTCATCTGATGCGGAAGTGTTTCTTCTAAAATAGGTGAATCAATTTGTTGTTTTTTCTTCAAAATAATCGTTCCTTCTTTATTAGAGTAGGAAGTATCAATTCCTTGTTCATATATAATGTTTCCCTATATATATTACTTTGTACTTGTTAACACTTCCCATCAATAATTTTCGAATGTTTTCTCAAACTAATATAGAAAGTGATATGTCATTACAGTGAGAGAGGGTATTATAAATGGTAAAACGAAAAGTAAAGCAACATGCGGCAATGAATCATAATAAAACCCCAAAAGAAAGCCTGCCAGATGCGGAATTTGCGGTAGAGTATGAAAATGAAAATCCAGCGAAATATGCAAATCGTAATTCAAAAAAGGGTAAGCAAAAATGAGGCGTTTTTACAAACGCCTCATTTTTTTGTGGGATTTTTAACCTTTTTTTAATTATTTGTAAATTTTCTGTTTTTTAGTGGGAGAAAAACATGAAAAAACATTGAAGTAGCAACGTATTACACAAAAACAAACAACAAACAAAAGATTAATGTTGGTTTAATACTGCTTTTACACTTGGCGTTTATATTGGAGTTGTACATAAGAAAAATAAAAGGAGAGAGAAACAGTGAAAAAAACATTCTTTAAAGCTGTAGCAACCGGGGTAGTATTTTCTTTATTAATGGGGTGTGGTGCCAAGAAAGAAGAAACTGCTGGGGCGAAAGTAGAAGATGACAAATTATCCGGATCATTAACAGTTTATACAGCAATTGAAGAAGAACTTGTACCTATTTATCTTGATTCCTTTAAAAAGAAATACCCAGATGTGAAATTAAATATTGTTCGTGATTCAACTGGGGTTATTACAGCGAAATTGTTAGCGGAAGGAAAAAATACACAAGCAGATGTTGTATGGGGAACAGCAGCTTCTAGTCTTTTAGCTCTAGAAAAGAAAGAAATGTTAAAAGAATATTCTCCAAAAGGTGTAGATCGTGTACTTCCGCAGTTTAAAGATGATAAAAAGCCTGAGAAATGGGTTGGAAATACGGCGTTTATGACAGGGATTGCTATTAATAAAGAAGAGCTCAAAAAGAAAAACTTACCGACGCCAACATCATATGAAGATTTAACAAAACCAGAATATAAAGGAACAATCGTTATGCCGCATCCAGCTTCTTCTGGAACAGGATTTTTAACAGTATCTGCATGGCTGCAAATTATGGGTGAAGATAAAGGGTGGGATTACATGAAGAAACTTCATGACAATATCGCAACTTACACTCACTCTGGATCAAAACCAGCAAAATTAGCAGGTGCTGGAGAATATCCAGTTGGAGTATCTATGATTTATAGCGGTTTAAAAGAAAAACAAAAAGGTGCACCAATTGAAGTTGCTCTTCCAAAAGAAGGGTTGGGCTGGGAAGTAGAAGCTAATGCGTTAATTAAGAAAGATAATGCGAAAAACGATAAGATTGCTAAAGCGTTTTTAGATTGGGCAATCACAGATGATGTTATGAAGTTATATTTTGAGAAAAATGGATTTGCGACGATTAAAAATGATTATAAACTTCCAGATGGTTTCCCAAAAGATGTGACAGAAAAGTTATATAAAAATAATGATTTTAAATGGGCAGCTGAAAACCGCGATAAAATTTTAGAGCGTTGGGAAAAAGAGTTTGGTCAAAAAGCAGAACCGAAAAAGTAAGTGGGAGAGAGAAAAATGAGCGAATATTTATCAATTCAACATATTCAAAAACAGTTTGATGCGTTTACAGCGTTAAAAGATATTTCTTTTACAGTGAAAAAAAATGAGTTTGTTTGTTTACTAGGTCCAAGTGGTTGTGGTAAAACGACGCTACTTCGTATTTTGGCCGGTTTAGAAGAGCCAACAGCAGGAAGTATAGCTGTTAATGGAAAAGATATTACAGCATTGCCACCTGGAAAACGAAATTTAGGAATGGTCTTTCAATCGTATGCATTATTCCCCAATTTAACAGCACTTGAAAATATTGAATATGGATTGAAAACGAAGCGATACTCAAAAGCGGAAGTAAAAGAGAAAGCAATAGAAGCATTAGAGCTTGTTGATTTGTTGAATGTGAAAGATAAATATCCTGCTCAAATGTCTGGGGGACAACAGCAGCGAGTAGCGCTTGCACGCGCGCTCGCGCTGTCTCCTGATATTCTATTGCTTGATGAGCCACTTTCTGCACTCGATGCAAAGGTGCGCGAGAAATTACGTAGAGAAATGCGTGAGTTACAAGAAAAAGTAGGAGTTACAACCGTTATGGTGACGCATGATCAAGAAGAGGCATTAACGATGGCTGATAAAATTGTTGTCATGAATCATGCGGAGATTATGCAGATTGGAACACCAGAGGAGATTTATCAAAAGCCAGCGAATCCGTTTGTTGCAGATTTTATTGGTTCTATTAATTTCTTTTCGGAGAATGACAGGAAACAAGCAATTCGTCCAGAACACGTAATGATTGTACAAAATAATGGAATGAAAACAGTTGTAGAAAATATGGAGTTTCGTGGATCTGTATATCGAACGGAAGTACGTGTAGTAGAAGAGAAGACACATCTATATAATGAGCGAATTGTTGTGGATATATTAGCATCGGTGGCAGAGCAAAATTGTATTCGAAAAGGAAAACCACTTCAAATTTCATTTTCAGAAAATCATATGCTGTCATATGGAAAGAAGGTCATTGTATAGATGGAAATGTTAGAAAACTATAAAACAGAAGCTTCTAGAAGAACAATTAAGAGAAGTATTGGGAAAGAAGAGTGGATACAAAGGTTGTTAGTTGTCAGTATGCTTCTTGCATTTCTTGTAATGCTTGTATTGCCACTACTGCAACTGTTTACACAAGCTTTCTATGATAAAGACGGTGCTTTCGTTGGTGTTGCAAACTTTAGCAAATATTTTACAACACCAACCCTTGTTCAGTCGTTGCAGAATACTGTATGGATTTCAGGACTTACGACCATTATTTCAGTTACATTAGCGTTCGCTTATGCATACGCAATTGCGCGTACGAATGTTTTTGGTAAACGTCTGTTTCAGTATATAGCACTATTACCGTTATTTGCACCAACGATGATGCACGGTATTGCACTCACATACTTATTTGGTAATCAAGGATTAGTAACAAAGGGGCTATTTGGTCTATTTGAAGGATTACACATTCCGTTGTATGGACCTGTTGGAATTACAATTGCTGAAGTTATTTATACGTTTCCGCAAGCATTTCTCATTTTATTAATTGCTTTTCAAGGTTCAGATTATCGTCTATATGAAGCATCCAATATGCTAGGGGCAGGAAAAGTAAAACAATTTTTCACCGTTACATTACCTGGTGTGAAATACGGGCTAATCAGCGCAATGTTTGTAGTATTTACACTTAGTTTTACTGATTTTGGGGCGCCGAAAATTGTAGGTGGCCAATATAATGTGCTTGCAACAGATGTATACAAGCAAGTAATTGGACAACAAAATATGCCAATGGGTGCGACGGTCGGAATGATTTTGTTAATTCCAGCTATATTTGCATTTGCAGTGGACCGGATTACCCAAAGGAAACAAGCGAATTTTTTATCTTCAAAAGCAGTGCCATATCGAATTTCTACTAATAAAAAAAGAGATGCGATTTCATTTGTATATTGCACTATCATTACACTCATGATCATTCTTTTATTTGTTGCAGTTGGTGTTGCAGCAAGTGTAAAAGTATGGCCATATAATATGACATTTACACTTGAGCACTTCAACTTCTCAAGTTTAACAGGAGATGGAATTGCAGCGTTTAAAAATAGTGTCATTGTTTCAGCAATCACAGCAATTATTGGAGCAATCCTAACATTTGTTTTTGCATATGCCATTGAAAAGACTCAACAACTAGAATTCTTTAGAAAAGTGGGTTACTTTTTCTCTATTGTCCCACTTGCTATTCCAGGATTAGTACTTGGACTAGGCTATGTCTTTTTCTTTAGTCAACCTACGATTCAATTTTGGGGATGGGAAATAACAAATCCATTCCATCCTTTGTATGGTACAATCGCGGTTCTTGTACTTGTGAATATTATTCACTTTTATTCCGTAACATTTGTTACAGCAACGACTGCGTTAAAGAAATTGGACCGAGAATTTGAGCTTGTTTCGCAATCGATGGGAATTCCATTTTATAAAACATTCTTTCGGGTGACGGTACCGATGTGTCTACCAGCGATTTTAGAAATGGTGATGTACTATTTTGTGAATTCAATGGTAACTGTATCGGCAGTTGTCTTCTTATATGCAGCTGATTTTAAATTGGCAGCTGTTTCAATTGTGAATATGGATGATGCTGGAAATGTTGCGCCGGCAGCAGCGATGAGTGTGCTCATTGTTGTAACGAATATTGTAGTTAGAGTCCTGTATGAATGGGGAACAAAAGCTGTTCGTAATCGAACATCATTATGGCAAAAAAGATAAGAAGGGTGATGGAAGGATGAAAATTGAAGCGATTATTTTTGATTGGGCTGGTACGACAGTTGATTATGGCTGTTTTGCACCATTAGAAGTCTTTATGGAAATCTTTCATAAACGCGGTGTTGTCATTACAGCCGAAGAAGCACGTAAACCAATGGGGTTACTAAAAATTGATCATGTTCGCGCATTAACAGAAATGCCTCGTATTAGAGAAGAATGGAAGCGAGTTTTTGGACAATTACCAACGAAGACAGATATTCAGGAAATGTATGAAGAGTTTGAAGAAATTCTCTTTTCTCTTTTACCGCGTTATGCCACTCCAATTCATGGAGTGAAAGATGTGATTTCACATTTACGTGAACAGGGTATTAAAATTGGTTCCACAACAGGGTATACAAGAGAAATGATGGATATTGTTGCAAAAGAAGCAAAAGAGCAAGGATATGAGCCGGATTTTCTTGTTACACCAGATGAGGTTCCGGCTGGTCGTCCGTATCCGTGGATGTGTTATAAGAATGCAATGCAGCTTGGGGTATATCCAATGAATCATATGATTAAGGTTGGAGACACAGTGTCAGATATGAAGGAAGGTAAAAATGCAGGAATGTGGACAGTTGGTGTTATTCTTGGTAGCAGTGAACTGGGTTTAACTGAAGAGGAAGTTGAAAATATGGATCCAGTAGAGCTTCGAGAAAAAATGGAAGTGGTTCGTAAGCGTTTCATTGAGAATGGGGCTCACTTTACGATAGAAACGATGCAAGATTTACCGAATGTAATTGAACATATCGAAAAACAAGAACTTATCATTTCATAAAAGGGGTATGGATCATGAAGGAGAACCACTATTTATTACTAACACCTGGACCATTAACTACAACAAAAACTGTAAAAGAAGTCATGCTATACGATTGGTGTACATGGGATGTGGAATATAACACAATGGTACAAGAAGTACGAAGCCGCCTTGTAGCATTAGCAACAAAGGAAGAGGAAAAATATACAGCAGTTTTAATGCAAGGAAGTGGTACTTTTTCTGTTGAATCAGTTATCGGTTCGGTGATTCCGAAAGAAGGAAAACTTCTTGTCTGTACGAATGGCGCGTATGGAAAGCGAATCGTACAAATGGCAGAGATGTTACACATTGATGTGGTTGTGAGCCAAACAGAAGAATGGGAACCGACAAATCTTGTAGAAATAGAAGATTTGTTGCAAAAAGATCCAGAAATTACGCACGTTGTTGTTGTACATTGTGAAACAACAACAGGAATTATTAATCCAATCGCCGATGTATGTAATTTAGGGAAACAGTACGGAAAAGTTACGATTGTTGATGCAATGAGTAGTTTTGGCGGTGTAGAAATGGATATTGCTGATTTACAAATTGATTTTATGATTAGTAGTGCAAATAAATGTATCCAAGGTGTTCCAGGGTTTGGATTTGTAATTGCAAAGCGTGATGAATTAGCAAAATGTAAAGGTCAAGCTCGTTCGTTATCATTAGATCTTTATGATCAGTGGGAAACGATGGAAGCTCAAAATGGAAAATGGCGTTTTACATCACCAACACATATTGTACGAGCTTTTTATCAAGCATTGCTTGAGCTAGAAGAAGAGGGCGGGGTTAAAGCTCGAAATGCTCGCTATCGTAATAACCAACAAGTATTAGTAAAGAGAATGAGAGAGGTTGGTTTTCAGTCGTTAGTAGATGAAAGATATCAATCTCCTATCATTACATCTTTTATTTACCCAGAAGAAGGTTTTGGATTTAATAGATTATATAATGAACTCAAACAGCACGGATTTGTGATTTATCCAGGGAAAATTTCGAAAGTAGATACGTTCCGAATTGGCAATATTGGTGATGTGCATGAAGATGATATTCATCGATTAGTAGATAGCATTGCAAAAGGAGCTGTTATAGGATGAAAGTATTTTGTTTAGGTGGAGCCGGTAAAATTTGTCGTGAAGCAATTTTGGACTTAGTTCAATTTTCATCTTTTGAAACAATTACGGTTGCTGATTTTAATGAAGAAGAAGGACGAAAAGTAGTAGCATGGCTAGATGATCCGCGCGTTGATTTTGTACAAGTAGATGTTACAAATCATGAAGATACAGTAGTGAAAATGAAAGGCTATGATATTGTCATGGATGGTACGACGATTAAATTAAATGGATTATCTACTCGCTGTATCGCTGAAGCTGGGTGCCATGGTGTGAATTTAAATGGATTTGGTGAGGAAAATGAGTCACATGATGCATTTGTCCGAAACGGAAAAACTTGTTTGCCGGGATTTGGTATGACGCCAGGTGTGACACAAATGATGGCGATGTATGCAGCGAATCAGTTAGATTCAGTAGAGTCAGTACGTGTAAGTCATGGATCTTATCGTCCGATTGCATTCTCAGCGTCGATTACAGAAACGACAACATACGAATATGACCCGAAATTACCGACGCGTACAGTATTTGAAAATGGTGAATTTAAACAAGTCCCTCCATTTGCACGTCCAAGGGAAATTGAATTACCTGCACCATTTGGGAAAGCTGTTCAGTATATCATTCCTCACTCTGAAACAATCACGTTAGCTAAAGCGTTAAAAGATAAAGGAGTGCAGCTTATTGAAACACGCGGAACTTGGCCGCAACAAAATATGCAGCTTGTTCGAGCTTTATACGATTATGGTATATTACGTAATGACAAAATTGAAGTAAATGGTAAAGAGATTGGTATTCTAGATTGTATATCAAACTATTTACTGCAATCAAAAGAAGGACAAGAAACAGAGGTCTATGGATATGCGCTTCATGTAGAAGTAGTCGGAAAGAAAAATGGTCAAAAAGAGTGCCATGTTTTATATCATACGCATCCTACTTCTGACGGATCTGTAGAAGGATGGGAAAACCTGAGAGCTTACACAAGAAATGTAGGAATTCCATTTGGAATTGCGACAGAGTTAATTGCGAAGGGTGAAGTGAATAAAAAAGGGATTGTAACGCCTGAAGAAGCTTTTCAAAATCCAAAGATTATTTTTGATGAGTTAGAAAAACGAGGTATCTGTATTCATGAAGAAGCTTGTGTAGTAGAAGAAAGCTATGATTTTGTGTAAGTGAAATCCCCATATGAATCCCATCTCAAAATCTTGAGATGGGATTAGGTTGCCTAAATAAGTGAGATAAATGAGGTGAAGTGATGTCTGTTGTTGGTGAAGAAAGAAAGCGTAGTATTCTTGAAAAAGTAGAGTTTAAGGGAAAAGTGAAAGTTTCAGAGTTAGCAAGTGAGTTTTCAGTATCAACAGAAACCATTCGCAGATATTTAGAAGAGCTTGATCGGGAAAAGAAGTTGAAGAAAGTATATGGGGGAGCGGTTCAACTTCCGGGAGCAGGTATAGAGCCCCCTATGTTAGAAAGAGAAATGCTATATATTGAAGAAAAGAAAAGAATCGGCTATAAAGCAGCAACTTTTGTAGAAGATGGAGATGTAATTGTTATCGATGATGGAAGCACACCGCTGCAAATGGTTCCTTATCTTGTTCATCGGAAAAAATTAACTGTTGTGACGAGTTCATTTCCTGTTGCAACCCAATTAATTTCTTCTATAAATAAAAAGATGTTTGATGGGGAAGTATTGTTTATTGGAGGAAAAGTGTCTCCAAAACACTGTCGTGTATCAGGATCTATTTCACAGCAAGTCATTCGTCAGTTTCATTTTCATAAGGCATTTATTTCAATTGATGGATTGTTACCTAGCTTTGGGGTCTCGAGTTTTGAATTGGAAAAAGCTAAGTTATCAGAAGCAATGATTCAATTAGCGGAAAATACATTTGTTTTATGTGATCATACAAAGCTTGGGGTAAAAGGAAATTATCGAATTGCCGGCTTTTCTAATATTGAGCACGTAATTTGCGATAAAAAAATGCCGCCTAGTTTTGAAGAATTAATTACAAAAAATAATATTCGCTGGACGATTAGTTAAATATATGCTTCTTGTCCTAGTGGAAAAACTGACATAAACGCATTCCTTTTAGATGGAAGAGAGGATCCGCTCATGGCTAGAAACGGTCAGTGCCTTTTTTAGCTCCACCCCATGTGAAAACAGAAGGAGAAAATGAGTGGAAATCTTCTTTTATTTTCATAACCGCCATTTATATATCCAGATTGAAAAACTGAAATAACTTTTTTGATTGGAAGAGGAACGGTCGTACATAGAAGTGGTTTATCCCGCATTAACGGGCAGTAAGACTCTACCTCAAGATGCAGAGAGAAACGAGGAAGGTAGGTAGGGGATCAACTGCCCCTAAAAGCCCGATTGGTTCAACTAATAATCAGTGGGTGATGAAGAAAACCCCCATTGATTAAAGTTTCACTTTAGCTCCATACCAAGTGAAAACAAGGAGAGAAAACGAGCGCAGGTCACCTTTTGTTCTTCATAACAGCGACTTATATGTTGGAAAATTAAAATGGAGATATAGTGATGAGAGAGGATTTGAAAAGTTTTGCATCAGTGCAAAAAGTGGACACATTTTTCGGTTCTCTTCATATAATTTACCAATAGAAAAAAAGTTGACTGGAGGAAAGAAGGGGAAGAGGTGTCGGAACGCTTGTATAATAAACTTATATTGTATGCGAATGTATTACAAAAGCTCGGTATTATTAATGAACAAGAAAAGAGTGAGATGCTTCAAATGATAAACAAAAAGGCTCTGTGAAAGAGCTTTTTTTGTTGTGTGACATTTGCCTAAATTTCAAGTGGACGCAGAAATCGTATTGACAAAAAGAGATTCTCATGTGATAATTCAATTAAATTTTTAGAATAATCAAAAAAATACTTCTTTTACATAGAAATGCCTAAATCATTATAGTGATATTCTCATGGGGGTGACGAAATGTTATTTTTTTTAAAGAAATGGAAAGAGCTGAAAGATATAAAAATGGAATTAGCTCTTCGTGATTGGTTTTATGGTACAAAAATTAGTTTATCTATGCGGACATCACAAGAACCATTAACATTTTTAGTAAATATTGAAGGAAGAGATAAAGGCTTATTTGCAGAAGAAGACTTTATTGTCGTTAATAATATGTGTGAGCCAGTATTCGAAACCGATGAAAAACCAGCTGTTGAATCGTTTATGCATGCTGATATTTATAAAAAAAGTAAAGCGGAATGTATTTTACAAGTCCAAACTGTAGATAGTCATTTAATGTCAGAGTTATATGGAAAAGAAGGAATCGTTACATTTGAAAAGCGTAGTGTAGAGCGTGTTTTTGGAAAAGAAGGTATTACAGAGATTACAATTCCAATTGTAGAAAATGAAAAGAAATTCGCTGATTTATTAGAGGATCAAGTTCCGAGTTTTGTAGAAGGTGGCGGTGCGGTACTCGTTCATAATTATGGAATGATTGTATGGGGAAGTACTCCAGAAGAGACAAAAAAATGGCTAGAAGGTTTAGAATATTTAATGAACTATCATGTGAAATTATTAATGATTAAAGGAACGAAGAGTTCAGTTATGTAAAGAGAATTTTCGGTTACATGCGAATCAATAAATGAAAGCGTTTTAAAAAGTAATTCTACTCATAAAATATGGATCTCCTTATTATATATAGATTACATGTCGTCATGTGAGGAGGAACGTATTTTGCGAGTTAAATATCATTTTCTGCCGAAACAACAGGTGACATTTTGTAAAGGGAATGATTTGGGGGAACAGGCGTTAAAAATTATGAACGAGAAGGGATATAGAGCGATTCCTGTGCTTGCAGAAGATGAGAAAAGATTTAAAGGGATTATTTATAAAGTAGATATTTTAGAACGTAAATGTAATGAAGGTTTAGATGATATATGTGTGGAAGATATTATGGAAGATAAATCTGCATTTATTTTTGAAAAGGATTCTTTTTTTCGGGCCTTTTATGTAATCAGGCGTCTTCCATTTTTAGCTGTATTGAATGAGTACAATGAATTTGTTGGTATTTTAACACATTCTAATATATTTGATGTCATTGAAGATTCATTTGGAATGCAAACAGGTGGTTATATAATAACAATCGCAACGCAAGATTGTAAGGGAACAATTAAAGAGTTAGGAACGTTGTTCAGGTCTTACCATATTGGTGGATTATTTACATTGGACAATGGTGATCAATATATTCGGCGTGTGATTGTGAACATTACAGATGACTTAAGTGAAAAAGCATTAGAAACATTAATTGCAAAAATAGAGAAAAAAGGGTTTCGCGTTAGTCATATAGATCATATATGAGGTTATTACACATTGGTGTAAGAGCAGTATAAAAAATAGAGAACAGCATATAGCTGTTCTCTATTTTTGTTTGGAAACTGGTGGTGGTGAGAGGGCAAGATCGGATAAGAAAATAAAGTCTGCATGTTCACGTACTCTAGGAATGGTGGACTCAATAATACGAGAAGTAATTTCCCCAGGAGGGCCGACATGACCAATTGCTACTACGACAGGTTTTTCTTTAATTCTTTGCAAGAGTACCTGTGCTTGCTTTGTAATATGAGATGATGTATAAACGTCATCAAAGAATAATTGGTTTTCTACAATAGGAACTCCTAATTCTTTTCCGATTTTCGGTACTACGCTATCGGGATTTGTTTTACTATCTAAGTAAAATAGCCCATGCTTTTTACATACTGATAGTATGATTCGCATAATTCTTTCATTAGCTGTTACTTTCGAGCCCATATGATTGTTCATCCCGATTGCATGTGGCACTTCTTGGATCGCTTGTTCAATCCGATCTTCAATTTCATGATCACTTAAATCAGTTGTAATGGCTTTAGGGCCAAGCCATTCTTTCTTTCCTTTAATAGGCTCCATGGGCATATGAATAATGACTTCATGGCCTTTTTTATGTGCAGCTACAGCATCTTGTTTTGTAGATGGAAGAAAGGGCATAACGGCTACAGTAAGTGGAATGGGAAGGGATAGCATCCTTTCCGTTCCCTTCATATTATTTCCAAAGTCATCGATTACAATGGCGACCTTATTTGTATGAGCATACGTTTGAAGAGGAAAAATGACAATAGATAATGAAATAAAAAAAGTAATGATATGTTTACGCATATAAGAAGTTCCTTTCTGATTGAGTGATTGGTTGTAAGTATAACTCCATCAAGTTTATGCCGTTATTCGTGGGCAGTAAGACCCCACCTCCAAATTCAGCGAAAGCAAAGAAGTTAGGTGGGGAGCGGGCTGCCCGTAAAAGCCCAATTCGTGAGGGAAGTTTTTCTTTATAGGAAATTTATCTTTTTCCAATGAAATAGGGTAGACTACTTTATTTGTGAAAATGGAAACGCAAATCTATAATTATGATTTGCGTTTTTTAGATAAATTAAACGAGAAAAATGTCGAAGTAACGTAAATCAAAAATTTAAAAAATCAGTGTTTATTTGTCATTTGAAAAAAATAACATGAAAAAAATGTCTATTATTGCGAATGTATTTACAAAGATAGAATAATTTGTAATAATTCTCAAAGTGAGGATAAAGATTTGTAAATTACAGGGAGAAAATGTTAAAAATTCTGAGTATTCCAATTCAAATGAAATATACATTTGCAGCCTGAATGTATGGAGTGAAAATGAAGTAGAGAGTATGGAAGAATAATGAGGGGGATATGGATGTTTACAGCAAAACGGAAGTACACAATGGAAAAGCTTTCGCGTGATATTCATATGAAACGTGAAGAAATGATTCGTTTAGGTTTAACAAACGGATTAAACAGTACGGAAACAATTCAAGTGAGTCAAGAATTGGACAAGCTTATTTTACAGTATCAACGCTATAAAGAACAACAAACACCAAGATGGTTAACATTTATGAAGATACCTTTTTTTCAAATAGAATATGAAGGGAAATCAAGTGCTTTTTGGAAAATGTTTGTGACTGCTTTTATGAAATAAACATAATTACCCTCCTTAGAGAAGGATAATTATGCGGGATCTAATGGAAGTTTTATATGGACAGTGGTTCCTTTATTTTCTTTGCTATCAATGACAATTTGTCCATCATACATTTCTATAATTCGTTTGCATATGACAAGGCCAAGACCTGTTCCGGTATCTTTACTAGTAAAGAACGGATGAAAGAGGTGTTTTTTAATATGCTCTGGAATACCTTTTCCTGTGTTAACAATTTGTAATTGCGCGTGTTCTTTATTACTGGTTACCTGAATTGTTAATATACCACCAGATGACATAGCTTCAATTGCATTTTTTGTAATATTTAAAACCACTTGTTTCATATGATCTTTTGAGCAACGGATATGAACAGGATGGTCTGGTAACTGCAAGGTAAATATAATATTATACAAATGTGCTTCCGATTGAATAATTAATGATACCTCTTTAATAATATCTCTTACATCATACTTTTTTCAATAATCGCTGCTGAGTTGCCAAGAATAAGAAATTCGCTAACAATTTCATTGATACGTTCTATTTCTTGTTCAATAACAGAAAAATAAAATTGGTCTTGTTCTTGAGTGTGTGTTTCTTTTAAGAGTGTTACGAGACCTTTAATGCCGGTAAGTGGATTCCGGATTTCGTGAGCTGTACTAGCTCAAAGGTACCAACTAATTCAATTTTTTTGTATTTCATTTTGTTGTCTCTTCAATTTTGTTTGGCGTTTCAGTAAAATATATTGAACGAGTAAAAATAAAATCGTCATAAAAAATAAAGTAATGAGAGATTCTACCATAACCGTTTGGTATAAAGTTGTTTTATGAATAGATAATGGAAAAACGGAAACTTACCAGTTATGGATAACCTTTTTATTTGATAGGTTGTCTCGAATCTTTGTGAATTTAAGTGAAGGGTTGAAATCGTATGAAATCGAATGATGAGCGAGAAGATATTTCTCAATCTTTAAAAGTGTTTATTGCACTATCGCGTGTGCACCGCTTTGTTATGGATACTACAAATAAATCAATACAAAGTAACGGACTAAATCCAACTGAGTTTGCTGTGTTAGAATTGCTATATCATAAAGGCAGTCAGCCACTTCAACAAATTGGGGAGCGTATTTTAATTGCAAGTGGAAGTATTACGTATGTTGTCGATAAGTTAGAAAAAAAGGGACTTGTAAAACGAATTCCATGCCCGAATGATCGTCGTGTTATATATGCACAGTTGACAGGGGAAGGAGAGACCTTCATCGCGTCTATTTTTCCAAGTCATGAAAAAGTTATACATGATTCTTTTGAAATGTTAACAAAAGACGAGAAAAATGAATTGTTATCTTTACTTAAAAAAATTGGAAAATATGAAAAGTGATATGTATAAGTACAAATTGAAAAAACGACAGAAAACCTTTCTTTTTTGATGGAAGAGAGCATCCGGCCATGCATAGAAGCGGTCAGCTCCATGGCAAGTGAAAACAAAGAGAGAAAACGAGTGCAGGTCATCTTTTTTTATGTGAAGCAGGGGATTATATGTTGAAAAATCAAAGTGAGTTTATATAACATGTGTAAAAAGCTTTCGATGTGAAATGATCAAAGGCTTTTTTGTGTATACCGCATTAACTGCCCGTAAAAGCCCGATTCGTGAGGGATAATAATCAGTGGGGGGATGAAGAATCCCCTTGAAATGGAAGTTGCACTTTCTTTCGTATATATTTACAGCTCAAGAAGAAGTGTGGAATGAATGTTACAGCTTCTGACGAATTTTGTTGAAGAATAAAAGGGAATTTAGAAAGGGAAATGGAAATATAGTAAGGGTACATATAATCGAGAGGAGGAGTATTCATGTCGTTTCAGAACTATGAATATAAACGCCCGAATACAGAAGAGTTACAAGAAAAATTTACTGTAGCTTTAGAACAATTTGAGAATGCAAAGACAGTGGAAGAGCAAAAGCAAGTAATTGGTTTAATTAATGAGATTCGCAATGACTTTGGTACAATGGGAAATATTTGTTATATTCGTCATTCTGTTGATACAACAGATGAATTTTATAAGAAAGAACAAGATTTCTTTGATGAGTATTCTCCGATTGTACAAGGATATGGAACGAAATATTATAAAGCATTGATGAATTCTCCGTTTCGGGATGAGCTGGAGGCTTATTATGGGAAACAGTTATTTGCTTTAGCAGAATGTGATTTGAAAACATATTCAGATGAAATTGTGAAAGATTTACAATTGGAAAATAAATTATCTTCGCAGTATACACAACTTTTAGCTGCTGCAAAAATTGATTTTGAAGGAGAAGAAAGAACTTTATCACAACTTGGGCCTTTTATGCAACATACAGATAGAGATATGCGTAAAAGAGCAAGTGAAGCGTACTACGGTTTTTTAGCAGAGCATGAAGAAGAGTTAGACCGTATTTATGATGAACTTGTAAAAGTAAGAACGAAGATTGCTCAAGCACTTGGTTTTAAAAACTTTGTTGAACTTGGATATGCAAGAATGTATCGCACAGATTATAATGCGGAAATGGTAGCGAATTATCGTAAACAAGTACTAGATTACATCGTTCCAGTTGCAACAGAATTACGAAATAGACAAAAGGCACGCATCGGTATAGAAAAACTGGCTTACTATGATGAGAGTTTTGAATATGCAACAGGTAATCCAACTCCAAAGGGAGATGCGGAGTGGATTATTAATCATGGAAAGACGATGTATAAAGAATTATCAAAAGAAACAGATGAATTTTTTAACTTTATGTTAGACAATGAATTATTAGATTTAGTTGCAAAAAAAGGAAAAGCTGGCGGCGGTTATTGTACATACATTGAAAATTATAAAGCACCGTTTATTTTCTCGAACTTTAATGGAACATCAGGTGATATTGATGTGTTAACACACGAAGCAGGTCATGCTTTTCAAGTATATGAGAGCCGTAAGTTTGAAATTCCAGAGTACAATTGGCCAACGTATGAAGCGTGTGAAATTCATTCTATGAGTATGGAATTTTTCACATGGCCATGGATGAAATTATTCTTTGAGGGAGATACGGATAAATATTATTTCTCTCATTTAAGTTCAGCACTTCTATTTTTACCATACGGTGTATCGGTCGACGAATATCAACATTATGTATATGAAAATCCAGAAGTATCTCCAGAGGAACGCAAAGCAGCATGGCGTAATATTGAAAGAAAGTACTTACCACATCGAGACTATGAAGATAATGATTATTTAGAACGTGGTGGTTTCTGGCAACGCCAAGGACATATTTATAGCTCACCTTTCTATTATATTGATTATACATTGGCTCAAATTTGTGCACTGCAATTTTGGAAGCGAGCAAGAGACAATAGACAAGAAGCGTGGGAAGACTATGTGAACCTTTGCCAGAAGGGCGGAAGTCAATCTTTCTTACAATTAGTAGAAGGTGCGAATTTGACATCTCCATTTACAGATGGGTGTGTACAAGGTGTAATCACTGAGATTCAATCATGGTTACATGCAGTGGATGACACAAAATTGTAAAAATCAACCTTGGTTTTTTCATATTTTATAATCGACACATTCATAAAATAATGAGATAATATAAGAAAATTCAGATTTATTTAAAGAGGTGTTTCTAAATTAGAAGCGCCTCTTTTTACCAAAAAAGAGGGGGGAGAATTATGCTTCAATCTAATATGAATGTTAGTTTAGAAACTGTGCTGCAATCGTTACAATCTACAAGAAACACCCTATTATCAGAAATTGAGATGTTAAATGATACGGAAGTAAATGTAAAACCGCGTCGTGATAAATGGAGTATCACTCAAATTTTGCATCATCTGCACTTAGTTGAACAATCTGTTACATCATCTCTGGTGTATGCTTTACAGAAAAAAGACAGAAAAGTAGTCCCACTCAAAGATCTCCAACTTACTCTTGATCGAACACATAAACGAGAAGCTCCTCAGCAAATGCAACCAACAGAGACATTAATGAAAAAACAACAAATAATTCAATTACTTGAACATTCACGAGCAGAATTATTGCATACATTGCACAGTGTTATAGATGAAAAAGAATTATTTGAAAATTCGTTAAAACACCCTGTGTTTCAGGAACTTAATTTATATCAATGGATTCAATTCCTTGATTTACATGAACAGCGCCATCTTACACAGTTAAAAGAAGCGAAATATGCGATTTTGCAAAGATAAAGAAAAGTACCTATTCATTTGGGAACTATATGTAATAAATAGAAGAAGCGAGTTAGTAGTTATCTCGCTTCTTTTATTTTATCCTGCTATTTGCAGGCAGTAAGTAATAATACTCATGCACCAAGATTCTGAAAAAGAAGCTAGGTGGGGGATAAACTTCCTATAAAATCCTAATTAATGAGGGCTAATTATTGGTGGAGGATGAAGAAGCTGGATTAATGCATATTTTTATCTCTTATTTTGGAATAATACATAAAGAGAACATAGAAGGAGTTGAAAGCATGTCACACAAAAAGAAAGAGCAAGAGCGTAGTTGGAAGGCGCGAAAAGAAAACCAAAAACCGCATGGAAAAGTAAAAACTTTTGCTGAACTTGTTGATGAAACAGAAAAAACGTGATGAAATTTTCATCACGTTTTTTGTATGAGTGGAAAGGTTAGTAGGAAGGTTGTACCAATACCTTTTTCACTTGTAATATCGATTTTTCCGCCCATTGCTTTGATGACGCTGAATACGACCATCATCCCAAGTCCAGTTCCTTTCTCTTTTGTAGAATAGAATGGAGAGCCAAGGCGCTTTATTTGTTCTGTATCCATGCCGATTCCATTGTCTTTTATATACAATTGAATATGCTTATGGTCGGGAACTAGTGTGAGGATAAGATCGCCACCTTTAGGCATGGCTTCAATACAGTTTTTTAGAATATTTAACAAACATTGATTAAATTTCTGTTTTTCACCAGTAATAAGAAAATCGCTACTTTGTTTTAGATAGTGTATGCGGACATTTGATAAATTAGCTAATGGCGTAATAAGAGATAGTGCATGAAGCAATTCATCTTCTAATTGTAAAACTTGTTCTTTTTCAATACTTGGTTTTGCAAATGTTAAATAATCTGTGAGAACATGATTTGCTTGTTCAATCCCATGTATAGCTATTTCTGTGTATAATTTTCGATCTTTTTCAGAGCATTCGTCAGAATGTAGAAGTTGTAAAAAACCTTTTGTTGAAGTCAAAGGATTACGAATTTCATGGGAAATAGAAGCAGCCATTTCTCCAATAAGATGAAATTTTTCAGCATTAATAAGTTCTTCTTGTAAACGAACTTGCAATTGAAGTATGTTCAATAAATAGAGAATAAGAATTGTACCCATTGTTGCGCATAGTTGATACGCAATAATATGAGGGAGATAGTCTTCAGAATTAGACACTTTGATAAGGAACACAGAAACCCAAACGAATCCGTATGTAAGACTATATAAAATAGCAAGCATAAGTTTTATATGATTAGAACCTTTGTTAAAAAATTTATATGTGGAAAGTAAAACAATATATAAGAGAATCGAGCCAATGGCGGATGGAATGATCCCCATTCCTCCTAATAAGAAACGGTATACGTTTAATACAACTAAAACAGCTCCACCGGCAATAGGACCTCCTGTTAATGTGCCAACAATTAATACAATATGACGCATATCAAATTGAAATCCAGTATTCGTTTTGGCTGCAAAAAAAATGCAAAGTATTGTGGTAGTACTACAAAGTAATATAAATATAATTGAATTTAGTTTAGGTGAATGCTTGCCTTTTTGATTCCAAAATAGGTGATATACTAGCATTATAACGAGAATCAATAATATGTTTAAAAAGAGGTGAATGATAAAGAGCTTCAGTTTTATGCCCCCTCGCTATTCTCATGTGTATGGTATTAATTAAGTATAATCATACTATTAAAATACAAGAAAATGAATCTGAATTCCATTAAAAAACAGAAAAATCAGAAGTTTTTCCGAGAGAGATACAGTATGTTACAATATGTGTTGTCAATGAAAGAAGAAATTCCATGTATAACATGGGAGAGGTTCGCGAACTCCCTCTATAAAAAACTATGGAAACAACAATATCCTTAGGTATTGTTTTGTTTTTTTATTGTGACAGTTCAAGAACGTTCTTTCTTCTTATTCGTAGTAGAGAAGGAGAATGAGTGAGATGAAAAAAGAAAAAGCAGTTGTCGTTTTTAGTGGTGGCCAAGATAGTACAACATGTTTATTTTGGGCAATGCAGCAGTTTGCAGAAGTAGAAGCGGTGACGTTTAATTATAACCAACGTCATAAGTTAGAAATTGATTGTGCGGCTGACATTGCGAAAGAGTTAGGAATTAAACACACAGTACTTGATATGAGCTTATTAAATCAACTTGCTCCAAATGCGTTAACGAGAACGGATATGGAGATTACACATGAAGAAGGTGAATTGCCATCAACATTTGTAGATGGACGGAATTTACTATTCTTATCATTTGCAGCTGTGCTAGCAAAACAAGTTGGAGCACGTCATATTGTAACGGGCGTATGTGAAACTGATTTTAGCGGTTATCCTGATTGCCGTGATGTATTTGTGAAATCGTTAAACGTTACTTTAAATTTATCTATGGATTATCCATTTGTTATTCATACACCACTGATGTGGATTGATAAAGCAGAAACATGGAAATTGTCAGATGAACTTGGTGCATTCGAGTTTGTTAGAGAAAAAACATTAACATGTTATAACGGAATAATTGGCGATGGCTGCGGTGAATGTCCAGCTTGTAAACTTCGTAAAGCAGGTTTAGATACGTATTTACAAGAACGCGAAGGAGCGAATATATAATGGAACAGAATTTTTTTGGATTTCGCATTGTAGAAAATTTACAAAAAGTGGACAAGGACATTCAACGTGAACAACTGAAATATCATAATAAACGAGTGATGGTAAGTAAGGAATTTACATTTGATGCAGCGCATCATTTGCACTGTTATGAAGGGAAATGTAAAAATTTACATGGTCACACATATAAAGTTGTGTTTGGTATTAGTGGTTATGTGAATGAGATTGGACTTGCTATTGACTTTGGAGATATAAAAGAAATTTGGAAGAATGAAATTGAAATTTATTTAGATCATCGTTATTTAAATGAAACATTACCAGCGATGAATACGACGGCTGAAAATATGGTCGTTTGGATTTATGAAAAGATGGCTGAAGCACTTATAAAAGAGAATCGTGTTAATGAATACAAGGGGGCACGTGTTGAATTTGTTCGTCTATTTGAAACACCAACAAGTTATGCGGAAGTCAGACGGGAGTGGATGATCGGTGAGTAAAATCCCCGTTTTAGAAATCTTCGGTCCAACCATTCAAGGTGAAGGAATGGTTGTTGGGCAGAAGACGATGTTCATCCGCACAGCAGGGTGTGATTATAGTTGCGCATGGTGTGATTCTGCCTTTACTTGGGATGGATCAGCCAAAGAGCAAATTAGACAAATGACACCAGAAGAAATTTGGAGTGAACTTGTTGAAATTGGTGGAGAAAATTTTTCGCATGTAACAATTTCAGGTGGGAATCCAGTGCTATTGAAAAATTTAGATGGTTTTCTGTCTTTATTACAAGAAAAGAAAATTCGTACCGCTATTGAGACGCAGGGAAGTAAATGGCAAGAATGGTTGCTGCGCATTGATGAAGTAACCATCTCGCCAAAGCCGCCAAGTTCACAGATGAAAACAGATTTTATCATGTTAGATTCTGTTATTGAAAGATTAGCAGGAAAAGATTTTAGTTTAAAAGTCGTCGTGTTTGATGATCACGATTTTGAATATGCGATAAAAGTGCATGAGCGTTACCCGCATGTACCATTTTTCTTACAAGTTGGAAATGATGATACAAAAACAGTGGATGATGCGATGCTTATTAGGAATTTATTGCAAAAATATGAATGGCTCATCGAAAAAGCTGTTCAGTGCAAAGCGATGAATGATGCAAAAGTATTACCTCAGCTCCATGCGTTAGTATGGGGGAATAAGCGGGGCGTATAAGAAACGCTTACGAATTGAATTGAAGGGATGTATACAGAATGGCAGGAAGATTAGACGAAGATTTAAAAGATGTAACACTACTTGGAAATCAAAATACAAAATATTTATTTGAATATAGCCCAGAAATTTTAGAGACATTTGATAATAATCATCCAAATCGTGATTATTTTGTAAAATTTAACTGTCCTGAATTTACAAGTTTATGTCCAAAAACAGGGCAACCAGATTTTGCAACGATTTATATTAGTTATATTCCAGAACAAAAAATGGTGGAGAGTAAATCATTAAAATTATATTTATTTAGTTTCCGTAACCATGGAGATTTTCATGAAGATTGTATGAATGTTATTATGAATGATTTAATTAAATTAATGGACCCACGTTATATTGAAGTGTGGGGGAAATTTACACCACGTGGTGGTATCTCAATTGATCCATATTGTAATTATGGTCGTCCTGGTACAAAATATGAAAAAATGGCAGAATATCGCATGATGAATCACGATTTATACCCTGAAACAATCGATAATCGTTAATAAAAAAAGGATCTGTATGTATCATACAGATCCTTTTTTTTCTATTATATTATGCATGTTGATTGATAACTGTATAGTTTTTGTGATTTACAACTGTAAGAGGTTCCATATCTAGTTCTCTAAAATTCTCCATGATTGTTATATCGACAATAACGGAGTTTTTATTTACTTTTTGAACACGGCCTTGCATTCCACCTTTAAATTCGATAATATCTCCAGTTTCTGCGATTTTCATAAGCAACTCTCCTTGTTACAGTTTTACCAAAAAAGAACAAGTTCGTTCTTTTTTATTTCCCTTTATTTTGAACTATATTCCCCTGTTTGTAAATGTTTCCATGATGAAATTTCAAAAAATAGTCATTTTTCGTAAGATATGTATAAAGTATTTTTCTGTTTTAGGAGAGGGAATGGATAAAGAAGTGCTTATATCAGTATATAGGGGTATAATAAATTGGGGGCGGTAAAAATGGTACTTAAAATTGTCGGAAGTGTTATAATGATTTTTTTATTCTTATTTTCATATAAGCAATTAAAAATAATTCGGAGCCATGAAACAGGTACATATTTTGATGGATTAGATGGTGTACATGCTTCTATTACTCATGAGAGCGGTGCAGATATGTAAGGAAGTATGCCTTTCTCTTTCTCCATGGTATGATGACAATAAGCAAAAGTGCATAATAATATAGGTGATGAACGGGAAATGGGGAGTGAAGAAGATGCGAATTTCTTTTATTCGTCACGGTTGCTTAAACAATGTTACAGAACCAATGACAGTATCATCGTTTCGTAAATGGGTGGAGCGGTACGATTTAGATGGCATGAAAAAAAGTACAGACATACCAATTGAAACGGTTGAAGCAATTGAATCTGCAAAGCTTATTGTAACGAGTAATCAAAAACGTGCAGTACAGTCAGCTGCAGAATTAACAAATTCCCTTTCTTTTATACAAAATTCTCTTTTCCGAGAGGCAGAAGTACCATCTAGCTTCTTTGTTCCGAAATGGGTGAAGTGTAAACCTGAAATATGGACATTTATTGGGCGCACATTATGGGTGATTGGATATTCTAAAGGTGTTGAGTCTTATCGTGAAGCGCAAGGAAGAGCAAAGCAGGCAGTTGATAAGTTAGTTGGATATGCTTTAGTTCATGGACATATTGCGCTCATAGGGCACAGTTATTTTAATACGATGATTGGAGCTGAGCTGCGTGCTAGAGGATGGTCTGGGCCCCCTATTTTTCATAGGAAACCATGGAGTTGTACAGATTATACATTTCATGAAGCGATGAATGGAAATATACTAAATACCAATTTAATATAAAAGCACACGATTACAATGAAGAATCGTGTGCTTTTTTTAAGAAACGAAAGCTTTTTTATATAGTGGCTTCACTAAATGAGCATATGGCTCTCCAACAAGCATGACTGTTTTATCCTTTTGGTAACCAAGTTTTTTATATAAAGAGAAAGCTCGCTTGTTTTCTAAATTTACAAGTAATGCAATTTTCTCATAGCCTTTTTCATAGGCATCATTTTCTGCTGCTTGAATCAATTTTGAACCGATACCTCGTCCGCCGTATGCGCTTGAAACGGATAATGTGTCAATATAATATTCATCGATCTCAGCTTCTTTTTCTAGCGTAATAGATGAATCTTGATGGATTTTTCGTAAGTGTTTTACAATTGGAGTATCTAGTTGTTCTGCGTGGCTGCCATGATAGGCTACGATAATTCCAACTGCTTGTCCATCTTGTTCTTCAACGAAACAGTTCTCGTAGCTAAGTCGATTTTCTTTTTTTGAAAACCAAGTTTCAAGCCCTGTCAATACTTCTGTTTCTACCTTCGCACCTGTGATCTTTTCAGCAATTTCATGCAGAGCGTTATACAATAAAGGAGATATTGCCTTCGCATCTGTCTTCTTTGCTTTCCGAATCATATTATCCCTCCTAGTTGTCATTCTTATTGTAACATAAAATAAAATTTCAATTAGTAATTCATCAATTTCTGAAATTTCATAAGATAAGCTTGGATATCGAATAGATCCAGTATGGGTGAACCGTTATGTTAGTATATGATATTTGCTGTGAATATAAAAAATTTAACATTGTCGACTTGTGGAAGATAGGATAAAATATTGCAGAGAGGTGAAATACATGGATAAACAATTAGCAAATGCGATTTTAGATCAACTGAAAAATGGAGAGATAGAAGAGTATGTTGTAACTAAGGATGTATTTTATACGTTTCGTGAGGTTGTAGTAAATCGAGAAGATTTTAAACATTTCAGTGGGAATGCACAGCGCGGCGGGAAAATTATTTATACATATACAGAAACACCGCGTTCTTAATAGAGGGAAAAGGAGAGGAGAATTATGGGAGAATTTAAACAAGGTATTTTACCGCACTGGGATTATATGTGGAAAGATGGCACAGGAAAACGATTCGTAGGAATGGTTATGTTTCCAGAGAAACGGAAACGTACGAAAGAAGTTATAGAAAAATTGAAAGTAGCATATGAGCAAGAAACTAAAATTCGAGCAACTGTGAAATTTCAGCATATGAATCAATATGTAGAGGGAATGGTTGTATATTTTGATGAAGAAGCACCAGTTTTTACAATGCAAGATACAGACGGGAATTTTCACCATTTATTTATAAAGGATATTTTACGTATTGAACATTGCGAATGAGTGACGCTTTGTGTACCACCTTTTAAAATTCTCAGCACGCTAACAAATAAATTGGTGTACCATAATAATTGTCCTTTCCATTAATAATGATATTTTTTATTATGTAACAAAAAAGAAAGTATATGTATGTATTCGATGTAATAAATGTTTCATCCACAAGGGAGAGAAATTCTTACTTGTGTGATTTGAATAATGTGTAACCGGTTTCGAACAGATTACAATTTCAAGTCTGTTCTTTTTTGTGTGATGCTGGAGAAAGAAATTTCTCCAGCATTTATCGTTTTTTACAAAACATACTGTTAACATTTTTATGAAAATGGTTAAATTCGTTGACAACTTTTTCGAAAAGCACTTTATTGACATGAGTTTTAGAATGTTGTTTCATAGTCTTTGTATTGAAAAAAAACGACTTGTTATGTCGAAAAGTAAAAGTTAAAAAAAGAAAGAATTTATACATATATCTTGTGTCTTGTTTTGAAACGTAATACAATATATAGGGAAATCATGAAACGGCATCTAGATATTAAAGAAAGAAAGGGAGGGTCGGAAATGTTGGTTGCATATGATTCTATGACAGGAAACGTGAAACGTTTCATCCACAAATTAAATATGCCGGCCGTTCAAATTAATGAAGATCTAATAGTAGACGAAGATTTTGTTCTTATTACGTATACAACAGGTTTTGGAAATGTGCCGGAACGTGTTTTAGAATTTTTAGAGCGCAATAATGCAAATTTAAAAGGCGTATCTGCAAGTGGCAATCGCAACTGGGGAGATATGTTCGGGGCAAGTGCAGATAAAATCTCAACCAGATACGAAGTACCGATTGTATCAAAATTTGAGTTATCTGGAACAAATAAAGATGTAGAATATTTTAAAGAAAGGGTGCGGGAGATTGCGACACATTGAACTGAATAATGAAATCACGCAAATGCAAGACGGTTTCTATCAGCTTCATAAAGATAAAGAAGCATTAGAAGTCTTTATGGAAGAAGCGAGAGCGAATACTGTTCATTTTGAAAGCGTGGCAGAGCGAATTGAGTATATGAATGAACATGACTACTATTACAACGTTCTGGACGAGTATAAGTTGGAGGAAGTAGAGGAAGTATACAACGTTGCATACGGTGAAAACTTCACGTTTCAATCTTATATGGCGGCATCTAAGTTTTATAAGGATTATGCGTTAAAAACAAATGATCAAAAACAATACTTAGAAAGCTACGAAGATCGTGTATCAATTGTGTCATTATACTTAGGACGCGGTGATGTTAACAAAGCAAAACAATTTGCGAGCATGATTGTAAAACAAAACTACCAACCAGCGACACCAACCTTTTTGAATGCGGGAAGAAGCAGAAGAGGAGAAATGGTGTCTTGTTTCTTGTTAGAGATGGATGATAGCTTAAATTCAATTGGATTTAATATTAATACGGCGATGCAGCTATCGAAAATTGGTGGAGGAGTAGCTTTAAACCTTTCTAAGCTACGTGCACGCGGTGAGCAAATTAAAGGCATCGATAACGCAGCAAGCGGTGTTGTACCAGTTATGAAATTACTTGAAGATTCGTTTTCATATGCGAATCAGTTGGGCCAACGAAAAGGTGCCGGTGCAGTATATTTAAACATTTTCCATTGGGATATTATTGAATTCCTTGATACAAAAAAAATAAATGCCGACGAGAAGAGCCGTATTCAGTCTCTATCAATCGGTATTATCGTTCCAAGTAAGTTCTTTGAGCTTGCTGAGAAAAATGAACCATTCCATGTTTTCGCACCATATACAGTATATAAAGAGTACGGAAAACATTTAGATGATATAGATATCGACGAAATGTACGATGAACTGATGAGCAATCCAAAGGTGAAGAAGAAGCCACTTGATATTAGTGCGCGTGATATGCTCATTAAAATTGCAATGATTCAGCTTGAGTCTGGTTATCCATACTTAATGTTTAAATCAAATGCGAATAAGCAACATCCATTAAAGGATATTGGAACTGTGAAGATGTCGAATCTCTGCACAGAAATTTTCCAACTACAAGAAACATCCGAAATCAATGACTACGGTACAGATGACATTATCCGTCGTGATATTAACTGTAACTTAGGATCATTGAACATCGTAAACGTTATGGAGAATAAAGAAATTCGTGAAGCGGTTCATGCAGGAATGGAAGCTTTAACAGCTGTTTCTGATATGACTATTATTCCGAACGCACCAACTGTAAAAAAAGCAAATGATGAGCTTCATTCAGTTGGACTTGGTGCAATGAATTTACACGGATATTTAGCGAAAAATAAAATTGCTTATGAAAGTGCAGAAGCGAAAGAATTTGTTCGTACATTCTTTATGATGTTAAATTACTACTCTATTGAAAAGAGTATGGGAATTGCGAAAGAAAAGGGCGAAACATTTAAAGACTTCAATAAGTCGGATTATGCAAACGGCACATACTTTGAAAAGTATGAGACAACAGATTATAGTCCTGTAACGGAGAAAGTGCAGCAGTTATTTGAAGGAATCTATATTCCAACAAAAGAAGATTGGACAAGTCTAAAAGAACAAGTGCAGCAAAACGGTTTATACAACTCATATCGTTTAGCTATTGCGCCAACACAATCGATTAGTTATGTTCAAAATGCAACTTCAAGCGTAATGCCAATCGTAAGTCAAATCGAATCAAGAACGTATGCAAATGCGACAACATATTATCCAATGCCATATTTATCAAAAGATACGTTCTGGTATTATAAATCTTCTTACGATATGAATCAGTTTAAATTAATTGATTTAATCGCAGAAATTCAAGAGCATATTGACCAAGGAATTAGTACAATTCTGTATGTAAATAGCGATATTTCTACTCGTGAATTAGCACGTTATTACATCTACGCACATAAAAAAGGATTAAAGAGCTTGTATTATACAAGAACACGTAAGTTAAGCGTGGAAGAGTGTGTTGCTTGTACAGTTTGATGCAAACTATAATTGATTGATATACAAAATAAAGAATAAGACATCATGAGCAGGGTTTTTCTGACCCTGCTCATGCTTAGTTATAAAATTTAAGACGTCTAACATGCGGTTAAGTTTTCATTACAAACTGAAAGCTTTACCGCATGTTAGACGAGCTTATTGATAGAGAAGGGGCGATTCAATGCGCGCGGTAAACTGGAACAA
The DNA here is from genome assembly GCF_017498755.1 of Bacillus sp. XF8. NCBI lineage: Bacteria > Bacillati > Bacillota > Bacilli > Caryophanales > Bacillaceae > Bacillus > Bacillus sp. XF8. The sequence goes on from NZ_JAGDQK010000002.1 coordinate 127,049, forward strand.
AAAAGAAGACGATTTTAGTTTAATGTTTTGGAAGCAAAACATCGCTCAGTTTTGGACAGAAGAAGAGATCGCTGTATCTTCTGACAAAAATACTTGGGTGCAATTATCAAAAGAAGAGCAGATTGCATATAAGCGTGTGCTAGGAGGTTTAACGCTTCTAGATACAAAACAGGGCGGCGAAGGGATGCCACTTGTACTTGTTCATCTTGAGAATTTACAAGCGAAAAGTGTATTAGCTTTCATGGGTGCTATGGAAGAAGTACATGCGAAGAGTTACAGTCATATCTTCACGACACTTGCAACAGAAGAAGAAATTGATGAGATCTTTGAATGGGTAGATAGCCATCCATTGCTTGAGAAAAAAGCAGGTATTATTACAGGTTACTATCGCCGTTTATTAAAGCCACAAGTAACGAAAAAAGAATTATATATGGCTATGGTGGCAAGTGTGTTCTTAGAAAGTTACTTGTTCTATAGTGGTTTCTTCTATCCACTATATTTAGCAGGGCAAGGGAAATTGACGGCAAGTGGTGAAATTATTAACTTAATAATTCGCGACGAAAGCATTCACGGCGTATTCGTCGGTATTTTAGCACAACAAATCTTCGCGGAACTTTCTACAGAAGAGCAACAAGAAGTGCAAAAAGAAACACAAGAACTATTAATGGAACTGTATGAAATTGAAACTGCATATACAGAAGAAATTTATACATCCATTGGTCTTGTAGAAGATGTAAACCGCTTTGTTCGTTACAATGCGAATAAGGGACTTATGAACTTAGGATTAGAACCACACTTTGAAGAGGAAGAAATTAACCCAATCGTATTAAATGGTTTACGTACAGATACGAAAAACCATGATTTCTTCTCTGTAAAAGGGAATGGTTATGTAAAAGCAACAAATGTTGAAAAATTATCAGACGATGATTTTGTATTTAATTTTTAATAGATAAGATTGAAAAAGCTGCCTTTCATATAAGGCAGCTTTTTTTGTTATGAATAGTTTACATAATGTTATTATTTCATGATAGTCTTTTTATTTCCTGATTGATTAAAATTTCACATCATTTGTATTTAGCGGTATGTGAGATTGAATAACTTATGTCAAAATGAATAAAAAAATGAAGATTAATATGCATACTACTTCACCTATATATTCTTTTTCGTATGGATTTTTACTTAACAGAAATTTTGGCTCGAAAATTGCATGAATATTAAAAAAACAAATAAGGAGGTTTTGGAATGAGATATATAACATATACGGTTTGTTGAAAGCGTTTTCTGTTTAGTTATCAAACTTTACATGGAAATTAGATAGAGAAAGTAGGAGGAATGATAGGTGGGAAAAGTAGTTGGTTTGAAACGTTCATTAGGACTTTGGTCAATTGTTATGCTAGGCGTTGGGTATATGACACCAATGGTGGGATTTGATACATTTGGGATCGTTTCTGAAAAAACGGGTGGGCATGTTCCAGGGGCCTATCTTATTGCATTAGCAGGGATGTTGTTTACAGCTGCAAGCTACGGCAAAATGGTAAAAGTTTTTCCTACCGCGGGATCGGCTTATACGTATACACAGAAGACAATTAGTGCAAGGCTTGGATTTCTTGTTGGATGGTCAGCATTATTGGATTATTTGTTTCTACCGATGGTGAACGCACTATTAACGAGAATTTATATGTCAGCACTTTTTCCAAGTGTTCCAGACTGGGCATGGGTCATTGGCTTTGTTCTACTGATTACACTTATAAATATTATTAGCGTGAATGTTACTGCTAATTTCAACACGTTCTTAGTAACATTTCAAGTGCTAGTAATGGCTGTGTTTGTTTTTCTAGTTATAAAAGGCTTATTAGCGGGAGAGGGAACAGGAGAAGTTTTTTCCATTCAGCCGTTTTTCCAATCAGATATACAAATATCACCGTTAGTTGCAGGGGCCACAATTCTTTGTTTTTCATTTTTAGGTTTTGATGCGGTAACTACATTTTCAGAAGAAACACCAAACGCAAAGAAAACGATTCCTCGAGCAATTTTTCTTACTGCTTTAATTGGCGGAATTTTATTCATCGTTACGACGTACTTTACACAATCCTTTTTCCCAGATGCATCTGTATTCAAAGATCAAGAATCAGCAGCTCCAGAAATTGCGCTATACGTTGGCGGAAAATTATTTCAAACTTTCTTTTTGGTAGGAACATTTATGGGAACAATGGCGTCTGGCTTAGCTTCCCATACAAGTGTATCGCGATTATTATACGTAATGGGGCGAGATAATGTAATCCCGCAAAAGATATTTGGATACATTCATCCTCGTTTGCGAACTCCAGTATATAACATTATTTTTGTAGGAGTTATTGCACTCTCAGCCATGTTCATAGATTTAGAAACAGCAGCCTCCCTTATTAACTTCGGAGCGCTTATTGCATTTACATTTGTTAATTTATCAGTCATTTCTTACTATGTAATCAAGCAAAAACGATATAAAACAGTAAAAGACTTTTTTAATTTTTTAGTGATGCCTATCTTAGGGGCGGGGACAGTCGCTGTACTTTGGTTCAACCTCAATATTCACTCACTTATTCTTGGACTTAGCTGGGCTGCTATTGGAATCGGTTATCTTCTATATATTACAAAAATGTTCCGTTCAGCACCTCCGCAAATGCATTTTGAAGAAGTGCAGGAAATGTAAAATAACAAAAACATCGGGTTGTATCCGGTGTTTTTAATTTTGGAGATTTTAAAGTCATGCAAGGTTGCATAAATCATTCAACTGTTCATAAGGAAGGGAAGAAAAAATATAAGTGAGAAGGCTGAGACAATACGATTAACACGATATTTTCAATTGGCACGATTATTGCTTTATACAATTAGTAAAAATATAAAAATGAGGTGTTATCGTGGCAATTCAATCAGAAAAACATACAACTACAGTTGAACTTGAAAATCCTTTAGAGGAATTTCAGGCCATATTAAAAGAAGCACTCCAGGCTTTGCGTTATCCAGAGGAAGTATTCGATTTTCTGAAAAAGCCGATGCGTTTTTTAGAAGTAAGTATTCCTGTTCGAATGGATGATGGAAGAACAAAAGTATTTCAAGGGTATCGTGCCCAGCATAATGATGCAGCAGGACCAACAAAAGGTGGCATTCGGTTTCATCCAGATGTTACAGCAGAGGAAGTAAAGGCGCTTGCTGGTTGGATGAGCTTGAAATGTGGAGTAACGGGACTTCCATATGGAGGTGCGAAGGGCGGGATTATTTGTAATCCGCAGGAGATGAGTTTCAGAGAATTAGAGTTACTTAGCCGTGGTTATGTAAGAGCGGTAAGCCAAATTGTTGGACCTACTAAAGATATTCCAGCACCTGATATGTATACAAATGCGCAAATTATGGCTTGGATGCTGGATGAATATGATCATATTAGAGAATTTGACTCTCCAGGCTTTATTACCGGAAAACCATTAATGCTAGGAGGATCACAAGGACGGGAAACAGCTACGTCTAAAGGAGTGTTTTACACGCTTCAAATAGTTAGTGAGCTAAAACATATTCAGCTTCAAAATATGCAAGTAATCATTCAAGGGTTTGGAAACGTTGGAAGCTATTTAGCAAAATATTTATATGATATTGGTGTGAAAGTAGTAGGAGTATCTGATGCTTTAGGTGGTATTTATAATCCAGACGGTTTAGACGTTCCTTATTTACTAGAAAATCGAGATTCTTTTGGTGTCGTATCGAACCTTTTTAGTAAAACAATCTCTAACCAAGAGTTGTTAGAAAAGGAATGTGATGTACTCATTCCAGCAGCAATTGGAGGAGTGATTACGAAACATAATGCAGAAAGGCTTGGGTGTAAGATTGTCATTGAGGCTGCAAATGGTCCGACAACAAAAGAAGCAATAGCGATGTTAGAAGAGAAAGACATTTTAGTTGTCCCAGATATTTTAGCGAACTCTGGAGGGGTTATTGTTTCTTATTTTGAGTGGTGCCAAAATAACCAAGGATATTATTGGACAGAGCAATATGTTGACCAATGTTTAAAAGAGAAAATTACATCTAGCTTTTCTAATGTATTCAACACTTCAAAACGGTTTGGGGTAAATATGAAAATCGCTGCTTATATAGAAGGAGTTCGTAAAATTGTAGAGGCATCGCGTCTAAGAGGTTGGTTGCATTTTTAAGTTAAAAGGAGGAATCAAATGAAACTTGATATTCTATTAGAAGAAATTGAAAAACAACCAGTTGGTTATTACTGTATTGTGTCGAATCATCATCGATATGATCTAGCGGTTGCTTATTCACAGCAGTTTTTTGGAAAAGCAATGGTCACATCTATTCAAAATGGAAGAATGATTCTATTAAGTCAAGAAGATATTGAACAGGAACAATATTGGGCACCTAAGTTAGGGATTGAAGTAGAAGATGTAGAAGATTTTCAAAGTTTTTTTCACATGATTCTTCAGTCACAAATGTTGGCAGAACAATATTAATAGAATAAGAGAAGGGAATGATTCATTTTGTATTATGAGATAGTTACAAGTCCATGCTATGGAACGGTTGAAAAAGTGTCTATTGATAAGGACGCTCGAATTTATGAATGGGAACCGCTATTTGCTATTAAAGATATGAATGGAAAGATGGAAGTAATCAAAATGGGATGTAGCGGAGAAGTACAATCTTTAGAAGTAGAAGCAGGAGATAAAGTAATTCCAGGTATGGTATTAGCTTATATTCAGGAAGATATTTTAATTAGTGGTAGTGATTAATTATAGACAATTAGGAAGATGGAACCATTCATCTTCCTTTTTTTATTAAAGTAAGTAAAAAATGTATATTATCAGATTAATTAAAAAAATCTGTTTTTAATGTTACAATACAAGTTAAGTAGTTCAAAGGAGGATTAGCAGAATGTTTTCCATTGCTCATAAAAAAATTAGACCTATTGTTTCTGTACCTATCGATCAACCTGAAAAGGAATGGAATATAGATGTTAAAAATATAAAAGAATCTTTTCTGTTTTTAAAAAGAGAAGATCAATTATTTGCATACGTCCATGTGAAGGATCTGCTATCAAGAAGTGAGGGACTAACTACCCAAGCATTACTTTCAAATACTGTTTCACTAGATACAATATGTCATCTTAGCAAAAATATTTCCTTAACAGCTCTATTTCAAATTATCGGGGCACCTATTGCCATAGTGAAAAATGAAATAGGAGAATTAACAGGATACATAAGAAGAGAGGATGTTTTTGCAGAACTATTTAAGCAAGAAAATAAAAGTGTCGATATACTGAAAATCATTTTAACGTCTATTCCAATGGGGATTTTTGTAGTAGATCGTGAAAAGAAAATTGTAAATTGTAATGAATCTGGTTTGAAGATGATTAAATCTACTCCTGAAAAAGTACTGAATGTACCAGCAAAACAGATTTTTAATGGGGAGCATATTAACAATGTATTTGCAACGGGAAAAACGATTTTAAATCAATTGCAAATAACAAATGAGATGGGAGTATTAGTTGACTACAGTCCAATTCCAAGCTTCGATCAAAAAATTGAAGGAATGGTTATTATTGTGCAAGATTTACCGATGGTTGAGGATATGGCTATGGAAATTGAATATATAAAGGATTTAAATAAAGATTTACATGCAATTTTATCTAGCATTTATGATGAAATATTAGTAGTCAATCATAAAGGGGAATTAATCCGTTATAGTGAAACCGTTATCAATGATTTTTGGGGAGGCGATTTGAAGGATCTTTTAGGAAAAAATCTTTTAGACTTAGAGAAAAAAGGGTTATTTAGTCCATCCGTTACGCGATTAGTGTTGGAACAACAAAAAAAGGTATCGATTGTACAAGAGACAAAAAACGGTAGAAAGATATTAGCCGTTGGAAATCCTGTGTTTAATGAAAATGGAGAGCTTCATCGTATTATTATTGCCTCAAGAGATATTACAGAAGCAACGCGATTAAAGACGGAATTGCATGAGATAAAAAAGATATCTGAACAATATAAGAAAGAGTTAGACAGCTTTAAAAATAAAGATCGCTTTCTTAAGAAACTTATTTATTGTAGTCCGAAAATGGAGCAAATTATTAATCAAGCAAAAAAAATCGCTGACTTTTCTTCAAATGTTCTTATTTCTGGAGAATCAGGCGTTGGAAAGGAAGTCATCGCACAAGCGATTCATCAACTTGGAAGTCGTTCTGCGAAGCCATTTTTAAAATTAAATTGCGGTGCGATTCCAGAATCATTATTAGAAAGTGAATTATTTGGTTATACGAAGGGTGCTTTTACTGGCGCTGACAAAAATGGAAAAGAAGGATACTTTAAGAGAGCTGATCAAGGCATATTATTTTTAGATGAGATTGGAGAAATGCCTTTACATTTACAAGTGAAATTACTTAGGGTGTTACAAGAACAAGAAGTAATTCCGATTGGAAGTACGATACCTACAAAAATAAACGTTCAAATTATTGCTGCTACGAATAAAAGTCTTGAAAAAATGGTGGAGGCTGGTACATTCCGTGAAGATTTATTTTATCGCTTAAATGTAATTCCACTGCAAGTTCCGCCGCTTAGAGAACGAATGGAAGATGTTCCAGTACTCGCATTTCATTTCTTACAGCAGTTAAATGAAAAATATAATAGAAACTATCACTTAACCCCTGATGCACTTAACTTACTAGAGTTTTATTCATGGCCAGGAAATGTACGAGAGTTACAGAATATGATTGAACGTTTAGTAGTATCGGCAGATGATCCAGTTATTGAAGCTGAATTTGTTAGTAAATTCCTAACTCCTGGATATGATTTTAAAAAGTCAAAACCGGTTATTACAAGAGTGTTACCCTTACATGAAGCGTTACATTCTGTGGAAGAGCAATTAATCTTACTCGCAATGAAGCAGTATAAAACAACGACGAAGGCAGCGAAAGCCCTTGGAATTAGCCAATCTTCTGTTAGTCGTAAATATCAAAAAATCGTGAATGAAAAAGAAATGGCAATCGATACAATTCCATATTTTTAAAAGTAAAAGGAGTAGCTTACATAAGCTGCTCCTTTTTTTTGAATCCGTAATTATGCGAAATGTAATAACCTATGCAAAAATGCATAAGTTCATATGTTCTACTGGAGGGAATAGTCAGTTTTTGTAGGATTCCTTCGTATTTAAAATATTGGCACAATTATTGCTTATATAATATATGAACGATTGACAAAGGGGGATTATATACAGTGCTAGATTTAAAAATGTATCTAAACGGTGAATGGAGAGATTCTAGTAATCAAGAGAAAAGACCTATTATTAACCCTGCGAATGGCAAGGTTATCGCATATGCACCTGAAGGGACAATTGAGGATGTGAAATACGCGATAGAAGTGGCAAGAGCGACTTTTGATAGCGGAATTTGGTCAGAAACATCCGCTGCTGAAAGAGCATCTTATTTATTTAAAATAGCAGATGAGATTGATAAAAATATGGAAGAACTTACTCGCCTTGAAACGATGGATAACGGGAAAACGTATCGTGAGGCAGAAGGTGATGTTGGAGATGCGGCGGCCTGTTTCCGTTATTATGCAGGGCTTATTACAAAACCTGATGGACAAACATATCATGTAGCTGATCCAATGCAAGCTATGGTAGTTAGAGAGCCAGTTGGTGTTTGTGGATTAATTGTTCCTTGGAATTATCCGTTACTTATGAGTGTATGGAAAATTGCTCCTGCTTTAGCGGCTGGAAACACGATTGTATTTAAACCTTCTGAAGTTACACCAATCACTGCAACAAAGTTATTCGAAATCTTTGAAAAAGTAGAGTTACCAACAGGTGTTGCGAATATGGTGATGGGTGCAGGGCTAATAGTAGGAAATGAAATTGCGGCGAGCGATAAAGTAGATATGATTTCTTTTACAGGTGGAACGAAGACTGGAAAGCACATTATGAGAACAGCGGCAGATAATATGAAAAAAATTTCGCTAGAACTTGGAGGGAAATCACCAAATATTATTTTTGCAGATGCAGATTTTGAAACGGCTGTCGATTATGCCCTATTTGGTATTTATGCAGGTACTGGTCAAGTATGTTCAGCAGGGTCAAGAATTCTTGTTGAAGAAAGCGTTTACGATAAATTTGTTACTCGTTTCGTAGAACGGGCAAAACAAATTAATGTTGGCCCTGGTAATAACCCAGAATCAGAGATGGGGCCGCTTGTAAGTCAAGAGCATATGGAAAAAGTATTACGCTATATTGAGATTGGGAAAGATGAAGGAGCAGAAATTGCTTGCGGAGGAAAGCGTATACTAGCGGATGTGAAAGGTGATGGTTTCTTTATTGAACCAACGGTCTTTGTCAATGTAAAACCTGATATGCGTATTGTGCAGGAAGAAATTTTTGGTCCTGTTGTAGTTATCCAAAAATTTAAGAGTGAACAGGAAGCAATTGAACTAGCGAACGGTACAGATTACGGCTTAGCTGGAGGTGTGTTCACAGTTGATGGTGCAAAAGCGATGCGTGTAATCCGCAAGCTTCGCGCAGGAATTACGTGGATTAATAGTTATCATCCAACATACAACGAGGCGCCTTGGGGCGGATATAAACAAAGTGGTATCGGTCGTAGTTTAGGAACGTTTGGTTTAGAGGAATTCCAAGAAATTAAGCAGATTAATATAAATCTAGAAGTAGAACCAATTGGTTGGTTTGCAAATAAAAAAACTATAGGAGTGAAATAGATGGGAACGAATGTGAAAAGTAAATTTAACGAACAAGATGTGAAGAATACGAGTGTAAATGATTATATTACGAAAGTACTGCAACTAATCGAAAAAGAGAAAGTTTCTGAAGAAGAGGCGAACTGGATCCAAAAAGAAACAGTAGATGGATTTAGAGAACACGTAAATCCTGGTTTTCTTGCATATAGAAAAACGGTAACAAAAGATGGTCAATTTGCAGCAGTAGAATGGTCTGATGAAGGATCTTGCTTTATGGATATCAATGGTAAAAAATATATTGATTGTTTAGGTGGATTTGGGATTTATAATGTTGGGCATCGTAATCCGAAGGTAGTAAAAGCTGTAACGGATCAATTAAAGCGTCAAGCATTGCATAGTCAGGACTTATTAGATCCACTTCGTGCGATTCTTGCAAAAATTTTAGCGGATATTACACCTGGTGATTTGAAATATGCTTTCTTTACAAATAGTGGGACAGAAAGTGTGGAGGCAGCATTAAAACTAGCGAAAATGTACAGTGAACGAACAACTTTCATTTCAACAACGCGCGCCTTTCACGGAAAGAGCCTTGGCTCTCTATCTGGAACAGCAAAAGGAATGTTCCGTAAACCATTTTTACCATTAATTCCAGGTTTCCGTCACGTTCCATTTGGTGATATCGAGATGATGAGAAAAACATTTGAAACGTGTGCATTAGTAGGAGAAGATGTTGCGGCTGTTATTTTAGAACCGATTCAAGGAGAAGGTGGTATTATTTTACCTCCAGAAAATTACCTGAAACAAGTAAGAGAACTCTGTGATGAATTTGGATCACTACTTATTTTTGATGAAGTGCAAACTGGAATGGGACGCACAGGAAAAATGTTTGCTGCAGAATTATATGATGTGGTGCCAGATATTATTTGTCTTGCGAAGGCATTTGGTGGGGGCGTAATGCCAGCAGGTGCAATTGTTGCCAAAGAAAAAGTATTCAAAAGCTGGTTTGAAAATCCATTTATGCATACAACAACATTTGGCGGAAATCCACTTGCATGTGCTGCTGCAATTGCAACAATCCATGTATTATTGGAAGAGAAATTACCAGAACGAGCTGCGGAAGTTGGGGAGTACTTCTTAAACGGATTGAAGAAAGCAGCAGAAGGGCATGAAGACAAAGTCTTTGAAATTCGTGGCCAAGGTTTAATGATTGGTATTGAATTCCATAAAGATGAGATTGGATATGAAGTATCAAAAGCAATGTTTGATCAAGGAATCCTTGTAGCTGGAACTTTAATTAATTCGAAAACAATTCGTATTGAACCATCACTTACAATTAGTTATGAAGAGGTAGATACGGTAATCAATGCATTTAAATCAGTGTTAGCACAAGTAAAAGCACAATAATTTTTTTATACAATAACTTGTAAATACAAACCAGTAAAACCACCATGTCACCTTTCTTTCTCAATGGTTTTACTGGTTTTTACTATAGGAGGATAAGGAGTGGAAGGAGCATTACAAGGAATCAAAATTATTGATTTATCTAGGGTTCTTGCCGGTCCTTTTTGCACGATGATTCTCGGTGATTTAGGGGCCGAGGTAATAAAAGTTGAGAATGTAGGAAATGGTGATGATACAAGAGGGTGGGGGCCACCTTTTGCCGGAGGAGAAAGTGCATATTTTCTTTGTGCAAATCGTAATAAAGAATCTATTACATTAAATTTAAAATCAGAAATGGGAAAGGATGTTTTGAAAAAGCTTGTTTCTCATGCTGATATCGTTGTGCAAAATTTCAAGCCGGGAACACTAGAGAGAATGGGTCTTGGTTATGAAGTGTTACAAGAGGTGAAGGAAGATATTATTCTAGCTTCTATTAGTGGTTTTGGCCAAAAGGGTCCTGCTTCATATCTGCCAGGTTATGATTATATGATTCAAGCGATGAGTGGCCTTATGAGTATAACAGGAGGAAGGGATGAAGAGCCTGCCAAAGTAGGTGTTGCAATTTCAGATGTACTCACAGGTCTTTTTACGTGTATCGGGATTTTAGCCGCCCTGCAGCACCGAAATAGGACGGGAGAAGGGCAAGAAATTGATATTTCTTTATTTGATTCACAATTAGCGGCATTAGTAAATGTAGCGAGTAATTATTTGTGTACAGGAGAATTGCCAGAGAGACTTGGAAACCAGCATCCGAATATTGTTCCGTACCAAGTATTTAAGGCGGAAGATGGGGATCTTGTTGTTGCGGTTGGAAATGACGAACAGTTTTATAAGTTTTGTGTGTTGCTTGGTAGACAAGATTTATCCAGTTTAGAACGTTATAAAACAAATGCAGGTCGCCTTCAGTATAAAGATGAGCTCGTAAATATTATTGCAAATGAAATGAAGAAGAAAAAGAAAGAAGAGTGGAAACAACTTTTGGATGAAGCAGGGATTCCAAATGGACCAATTCTTAATGTGAAAGAAGCGTTAGAGACAGAGCAGGCAGTGGCGAGAGATATGACAATTCATATGGAACATCCGACAATTGAGAACCTTAAACTTGTAGGTTCACCATTAAATCTTACAAAGACACCAGTGCAGATGCAGAAACATCCACCCTTGCACGGTGAACATACAGAACAAATTTTAAGAAATCTGGGTTATTCTCAGGAAAGCATTATGGAAATGAAAAGAAATCAATGGATATAAGGAGGTATTACAAATGAATTTTTCTTTAACAGAAGAACAACAAAGTGTTAGAAAAGTAGTGAGATCCTTTGTAGATAATGAAATTATTCCGTACATTAAAGAATGGGATGAAAAAGGGCATTTTGAAGAAAAAATCTTGAAGCGTTTAGCAGAGCTGCAATTTATGGGCGTTTGTATTCCAGAGCAGTATGGTGGCGTAGGCATGGATTATAATACGCTGGCTATCATTTGCGAGGAATTAGAACGCGGTGATACAGCTTTTCGTACAGCTGTATCTGTACATACGGGATTAAATAGCATGACACTCCTTCAATGGGGAACGGAAGAACAAAAACAACAGTACCTTGTTCCACAAGCAAAAGGTGAAAAGATTGGGGCGTTTGGTTTAACGGAACCAAATGCAGGATCAGATGTCGTTGCTATGCAAACAACAGCGGTAAAACAAGGCGATTACTACGTATTAAATGGATCGAAAACATGGATTTCGTTATGTGATGTTGCAGATCATTTCTTAATATTTGCGAAAACAAATCCGGAATTAAAGCACCGAGGTATTTCTTGTTTTATTGTAGAACGAACATTTCTAGGAGTATCGACAAAAGCGATAAAAGGCAAGCTTGGTATCAGGGCTGGAAATACAGGTGAAGTATTTTTAGATGATGTAAAAGTACCAGTGGCAAACCTTCTTGGAGAAGAGGGGGAAGGATTCAAAATTGCGATGGCGTCACTGGATAATGGACGTTTTACAGTGGCGGCAGGAGCATGTGGACTTATTCAAGCAAGCTTAGAAGCGAGCGTAAAATATTGTGAAGAGCGTAAGACATTTGGAAAAGAAATCGGAAAACATCAGCTCGTACAACAAATGATTGCAAAAATGTCTGCGAATCTAGAAATATCAAGGCTATTAGTGTATAAAGCAGGATGGCTAAAAAATAAAGGGAAGCGTAATACACGTGAAACGTCTTTAGCAAAATGGATTGCTTGTGACGCTGCATTTGAAGCGGCAAATGATGCAGTACAGGTGCATGGTGCATATGGATATTCAAATGAATTTCCAGTAGAACGATACTTACGAAATGCAAAAGCTCCAGTTATTTACGAAGGAACACGTGAAATTCATACGATTATGCAAGCGGAATACGCACTTGGTTATCGTTCTGATAAGGAACTTCGTAATATGTTACCGAAGTGGCCTTTTGAAGAAAATGAGGCAGAAGTGATAACGAAATAGAAGAATAAAAGGCAGTGTAGCTCTCACTACACTGCCTTTTTCTTGGCAAATGTTTTTAGAAAATCAGTATTACCATTAATCATTACATTATTTTTATTCTTCTTGCAAGGAGCAATTAATATGGTGCTCATGATGTTTGCAAAGGGTGTTACGAAATTTGTTGTATTTTTCCATTTGAATTTAAGTATGTACGACAGTAATAAATTAATTAGCGGTGGCGCAGAACCAACATTTACAGAATTTACTTTCACAACATCATTATTACTTGTAATTGCATATTTCGTAGTATTGCTCGTTGCATCAAGTGCGTTATTCCAAAAACGAAATGTATTATAAAATTTTAATATGAACAAGAATAGATGAAAATCCTTTCTTTTTAGGCGGGAGGAAGCATCCGTCCATACATAGAAGACTTCATGGAACCAATGTGGTTTGTATTTCTAGTAACATTACTTGGTGGAGCTATATATGTATTTATGAAATAGAAAAAATCCCCGTAGCAAGCGGGGATTTTCCTTAACCAACGTTTTCTTCTGTTTTTTCACGATCCCAGCATGCTGTGTTTTCTAAACCAGGAATGCTGTCAGCGTAGAAGACAGGATCTTGTCCAGCTTCTTTTTGCTTCATATAGTCCCGAAGTGCAGCAAATGCGTATTTGCTTAAGAAAATAATTGTAACTAAGTTGAAGATTGCCATAACGCCCATAAATAGGTCTGCTAAATCCCAGACAACTTGAATTGTTGCCACAGAACCTAGAATACCATACCAATTATAGCGATACGATAAATCATAAGTGTTGTTTTACTTCCATTTAAGAACTCAATATTTGTTTCGCCATAGTAGTAATTTCCCATTAGAGAACTGAAAGCAAATAAGAAGATTGCCACTGCGACAAAGAGTGGAGCCCAAGGACCAATATGCGTTTTTAACGCTTCTTGTGTTAACTGAATCCCATTTAAATCGGTTCCAGCGTGGACGTCTGATAAAAGGATAATAAAAGCAGTACAGCTACATATTAATAATGTATCTGTAAAGACACCAAGTGTTTGAATGAAACCTTGTTTAACAGGGTGTGCTACGTTAGCAGTCGCTGCTCGTTGTGCACTACCCATACCAGCTTCATTGGAGAATAAACCACGTTTAACACCGAGTAAAACTGCTGCACCGAAGCTACCACCAGCAACTTCTTTTATACCAAATGCATGCGCTAAAATTTCTTTTATCATTTCTGGAATTAATGTAATATTTGTCATGACAACAAATAATGCAACTGCCACGTAAATGATCACCATAATTGGTACAATCATTTCTACGACGCGTGCAATTCGTTTTACACCGCCGAAGATAACGACAGATTAGTACAGCTAATGAAATCCCAACGATTTTTGAATCAATATGAAAAGCTCCGTCGAATGCAGAAGTTACGGTATTAGCTTGTGCAGCGTTAAAAACTAGTCCGAAACTAACTGTAATTAAAACTGAGAAAATTTCAAAAGTAGATTTCTTATTATATATTTTAATAGGCATATTAGTTGCAAGTGAACTGAGAAAAATAGGAAGAATTTTAATGATATTCATATTACAATGTAAATATATCATCTTGGAGGTGTTTTTTATTCAGTACGCATTTTCACGTATACGGCTTCGTAGTTTTTTTGCATGGATGATTTTAGGTATGTTAGTAACAGTGCTACCGTTAGCTTTTGTAGGAGCTTCAGACATTGTTATGGATGTAGTATTGCAAGTTTCGGTGTTTTTTGTATTTCCACTATTATGGCTATATATAAAAACACAAAAAAATAATATCATATTTACTAGTTTCTTTGATAAATCGTCACGATTAAATTGGAAGTTAATTATAGTTGCAACTGCAATGGGAATGATTTTTTCATTCGGTGTCTCTTTTATTCAATTTTACATATTAGCACATATTTTTCCTGATTTTCTAGTAGATATGTTGAATGATAATGGTGCAATTGATATGAGCAGTATTTACACACAGATATTCAGTTTCATTTCAGCGTGTATTTTTGCACCTATTATGGAAGAAGTTATTTTTCGAGGTTTCTTCTTACAGCGTATGGCTTTTAAGTGGGGAATAAAACGAGCTGTGATTGTGTCTTCGCTTATTTTTGGTTTAGGACATTTTGATATTGTTGGTGCTTTTATATTCGGCGTTGTGATGTGTCTTCTTTACATAAAAACGAGAAATATATGGATGAATATTGCTGTTCATGCATTGAATAATTGTATTGCAACTACGATCCAATTAACGAGTGGTGAAGGAACTGATGATACCATTTCGATTGCTGAATTACAAGGACAAAGTAATTTATGGATTGGACTTGTTATAATTTTGATAAGCTTACTATGGTTGGTACCTTTTATTCGGAAAAATTGGCGAACTGTAAAAGAAGTAGGAGTACCACCTCTTCGTTTTATTCATGAAGATAAGGCAATTTTATCAGTACCGCAAAATGAAACATATAGTCAAGTCGTGTTAACGGAGCGATTTATGGCTGTAGAACTGCCAGATGAAGCTGTGAATCAGCTTGGATTAGAAGAGAATGATTATGTAGCGGTTACGGTAGAGAATAATCAAATTATTATAAGGAAAACAGAACAACAATAACAAACGAAAAGCAGCAGCTCTCCGATATACTTGAGGAGAGCTGCTATTTTAATGGATAACAATTTCAACGTGGAAGTTGTTTCCGTTTTTAACATATTTAATATCTGTAACTGTCCGAACGGTTTTTAAAATTTCCACCTTTTCCCCAATTCGAGGGATGGTGGGAACATTATCCCAAATGCCAAGTAAATCATCTTCTTGCAAAGTTTTTTCGTAAAACCAAATTTTCAATGTAATGCCCCTTTCTTGAACTTTTGTATTTTAATACATAATAAAACATTTTTATTCTTTTTGTAAGGGGTTTTTCATTAAAATTTGAATAAAAATTAATTTTGTTCTTCTGGGAAAATATGTTCAATATCAGGAGTAAGGGATACTTCTGATAAGACGATATGAGAAACAGTTGTTGCATATGAAGAAACATCATTAATAAATTCTTCCAGTTCAACTAATGATGGAACAGAAATTTTCACAATATAACAAAGGCTTCCTGTTACGCGATAACAAAAGCTTGCGGATGGATACGATTGAATAAATTGCTGCATGCGCGTAGTATCACCATTTTTTAAGGTAATTTCTAAAATGCAGTCTAAAACAAGCCCAGCTTTTTTATAATCAATATCAATTGTATATTTTTGAATGACACCTTCATTTTCTAACTTACGAACACGTTCTGCAGTAGATGGTGCAGATAAGTTTACGCGTTTTGATAATTCCCGCATAGAGAGGCGGCTATCGTTATATAATTCATTTAAAATTTTACGATCTACACGATCTAATTGCATATGTAAATATACCTCCAGTAAAATAATGATTTTTGTAAAGAAAATATATAAATAAAGATTCATATGAAATATGAAAAGGATCTATTTTATTTTACAATAAAATAGAAAGGAATAGGGGGAGAAATGATGGAGAGAATTTCATTATCAGATATAGGAGAAACAAAGTTTCAAAAATTATTAGGTCATTGTCCAGATATATTACACTCTTGGAGTTCATTAGAGAATACATTATATGAAACAGGGACTCTGTCCAAGGAGTTAAAAGAACAAGTACGAAGAACACTTGCATTTGGAAATGAATGTCCGTACTGCATGGCAAAGGGAAAACCAGATGATATGCAAAAGATAGAAGAGATTAGTACTGCTGTAACTTTTGCACATGTATTTGTACATAATCGTTCAGCGATAGATGATAAGATGTTTGATGTGTTAAAACAGTATTGGAATGAGACGGAGATTATAGAGCTCTGTACATATATTTGCTTTATTACTGCTTCACAACAACTTGGATTTTTATTTCAATTACAGCCAGCAGAGTAGGAGGTCAATGATGTCGAATCAAACAGCACTTATTATTATTGATGTGCAAAAAGCATTTGATCTACCGTATTGGGGAGAACGAAATAACCCTTTTGCAGAAGAAAATATGAAACGTTTATTGGAAGAATGGAGAAAAAGAGGGTTACCTATTATTCACATTCAGCATGTGAATAAAGAAATCGTAGAATCGATGTTTCACCCAGATGCAGAAACAGTTAATTTCAAAGAGGAAGTGCAGCCATTACAAGGTGAGATTGTTATTCAAAAGTGTGTTAATAGTGCATTTATTAGAACAGATTTAGAAAAGCGATTAAAAGAGAAGAATTGTAACTCGGTTATTATTGTTGGATTAACGACGAATCACTGTGTAGAAACAACGACACGGATGGCTGGAAATCTAGGATTTTCAACGTATTTAGTAAGCGATGCAACAGCTACGTTTAATCGAAAGGGACCAGACGGTGTACAATACTGCGCAGAAGAAATTCATAATATGACCCTCGTAAATCTTCATGAGGAATTCGCTACCATTGCTACAACATCGGGAATATTAGAGAAGGTAAGGATGGGGCAGTTGTAACTAAAAATGATTGATACTATTTCAATAAAATATTTGAATAATTATGTAGAAAAAAATAAGAATATTTCGTATAATCTAAGTATAATCATTTTGAAAATAGGGGTGGCAGCATATGGAACAAATTCCAGTAAAGAAGATAGAAACAGTACTCGTTTTAGCAGAAGATGATAAACAAAAACAAAAGGAATTTTATGAATTGTTGCTAACAACTCATTTTTATGTTGCTGGATCTATAGAGGCGGATGATTCTGCATCAGAAGGAACACTGCGTTTGCGTTACTTCCAAGGAGAAGGTAGATGGATCGTACCGTTCTTTACACAATTAGAATTTGTGAAAGAAGTGTTGCCGGAAGAAACGCCCCTTATCACGATACGTGGAAAAGAATTATTTGAAAATCTAGATCAAGAAGCAACGGCGGTATTGAATGTTGGAACAGAGCTTAGCAAAACATTTATTCCAGAAGAAATTGCGGATATAGCATCTGGACGTATATTTAATTATTATCAGTAAAAAATTATTGTCAGCATTCCTTATAATCATCTCGGTATAAGGAAAGAAAATATAAAGGAAAAGCGATACATGCTTTTCCTTTTTTTGTGAATGAAAAGGTGTATAGAGTATTTTCTTCAATGATAATTAGTAGTATTCACCTATTGAGCTTTTACTGTGTGTTAATGTGGAACAAATTTTATACCTGGAGGGATAGAAAGAGTATTTCTTTCAGTGTCCATTGTAACAGTTATACCAAGTGGTATTCCGACATTTGGCTGCACGTGCCCAATAGGAAGACCGAATAATACAGGAATATTGTATGAAGCGAGATAGTCATACAATATGTTTTGTAATGATAGAGACTGCTTTGAGGCTATGCAATCATGGCAGCTTGTGAAGACAACTCCTGCACATTCATTCAATTTTCCTGCTAAACGTAATTGGTTGAACATGCGATCAATACGATACGGCTCTTCTCCAACATCTTCAAGTAATACAATTTTATTTGCTGTATAGATTTCATAGGGGGTACCTAGTGTACTTACTAAAACTGTTAAATTACCCCCAACTAATGGAGCAGAAACAATGCAGGTAGATGTAGTCGTGATACATTCTGCTCCGGGTAAAATAGTTGAATACGGATGGAATAGTTGATTGAAAGAAGATAAGGAGAGAGAATGGATCCCTTTTCCTAATTCTTCAATCATCGGCCCATGAAAAGTAACAAGTCCTGCATATTGT
The DNA here is from genome assembly GCF_017498755.1 of Bacillus sp. XF8. Taxonomy (NCBI): domain Bacteria; kingdom Bacillati; phylum Bacillota; class Bacilli; order Caryophanales; family Bacillaceae; genus Bacillus; species Bacillus sp. XF8. The sequence goes on from NZ_JAGDQK010000002.1 coordinate 145,456, forward strand.
GAAAAAGCAATGTGCAAAGCGGTAATATCACTATATCCCCAAAAAATTTTTGGATTGTTTTGAATGAGTTTATATTGAATATGAGGAAGGAGACGACCGCTTCCATATCCACCTCTTGCGCAAAAAACGCCTTTGACTTCAGGGTTTGCAAATGCTTTATGTAAATCCTGAAGGCGGATTGTATCATTTCCAGCTAAATAGCCGTATTTCTCGTAAACGCTTTGGCCAATTATTACAGATAGGCCCATAGTTTCTAATACTTTTTTTCCTGTAAGAACGTGTTCTATTACTGGTGGTCCTGCAGGAGCAATAATCATTACCGTATCGCCTTGTTGTAAGGCATTTGGCTGAATCATTTCAATCTCCTCCTTCACTTTCAATATATTCGTTTATAAGAAGTTCAATCCTGTTAAAAGAAGGGGAAAGTTTATTGAATCAAGAAAATATAAGAGTGAATAAGAAGGGAGAAAAGAAAAATGTTTACAAGTAGGGTAACTGATGTATTACAAATAAAGTATCCAATTATTCAAGCAGGCATGGCAGGTGCGATTACGACACCAGAACTTGTTGCGGCTGTATGTAATAGTGGAGGATTAGGAACGCTTGGGGCTGGTTATATGAGTCCTGAGCAAATTCGAGATGCTATTCATAAAATACGTAAATTAACGGATCAACCATTTGGCGTAAATTTACTTCTTACGAAGGAAATAGAAGTTGAAGATGAAAAGGTACAAGAAGCGAAGGAGTTACTTGTATCCATAAAAGACGAGTTAGGTATAGAAGAAAATAAAGAACAAGCATTGCAACTTCCAAAAAGTTATAAAGAACAATTACAAGTATTAGTGGAAGAAAAAGTACCAGTTGTAAGCTTTGCATTTCATACGTTAGAACAAGAGGAGATTGCATTATTAAAGAAAGAGGGCATAAAGATAATTGGAACAGCGACAAATGTGGCAGAAGCGAAGGTGCTTGCTGAATTAGAGATAGATGTAATTGTAGGGCAAGGTAGCGAAGCTGGAGGCCACCGCGGAACTTTTATTGGCAAAGAACAAGATTCTATGATCGGTACTTTTGCTTTAATTCCTCAATTAGTAGTCGCAGTACCACATATCCCAATTGTAGCAGCAGGAGGCATTATGAATGGACAAGGTGTTGTTGCTGCTTATGTATTGGGTGCAGAAGGCGTTCAAATGGGGACGGCATTTTTAACAAGTGAAGAAAGCATTACACATGAGGTACATAAAACAGCAGTACTGCAGAGTACAGATACGAGTACAACTATAACGAGATCATTTTCTGGAAAATATGCAAGGGGGATTCGAAATACATTTATAGAACAACATAAAGAAAAAGAAGAACGACTCCCAATGTATCCAGTTCAAAATGTATTAACTTCTAAAATACGTCAAGAAGCTGCAAAACAAAATAAAGAGGAATATATGTCACTTTGGGCTGGGCAAGCTTCTTCGTTAGCGAGAAAAGAGTCAGTTCAGCAAATTGTTGAACGGGTGATGGCAGAAGTAAAGGTAAGCGTAGAAAAATTACAAAGTATATATACGAAAAGACCACTTGAATAATTCAAGCGGTCTTTCTTATTAGTTTGCTTTATAAAATTGCTGGATGGCTTCGTCGATGTATACCCAGCCTTTCCATCCTAAGTGCATATGATCTTTTAAGAAGTATTTATCATACTCATGGTTTGAGAAGTCAGCAATTGGATAGCCAGCTTGCTTAATTTGCTCATTAACTTTCTTATAGTATAATTCGCGTCGTTCTTTTGGGAATCCAGCATAATCATACCAAGGACCTTTTACAGGAATAGAAATGAAGAGTGGTTTTGCACCAGATTGCTTTAATAAATCAAGCGCAATTTGTAAATCTTCATATTCTGGTGATTGATCATAAGCATCATTTTTTAAGTAACCTTTGCGTTGCTTCAATTTCTTTTTAATTTTGTTATTGAAGTAACTATCTTCGATACCATATTGATTTGTTCTAGATTCTAATTCACCAGTTTGATCTGCGTGTTTACGCGCCTCATCCCAGTTCATTTTTTTCAATGCTGGATCAAGTTGTTCTTTATGCGGTTTAATATTGAACATTGCTGTAAATATGTCTTTGCGATCTAAAATATTACGGTAAAGATAAGCGAAAGGTTTCGCAGCAAGTGCTTTTATTTTATGTTTCGTATCATCATAGACGATACCTTCTAAAGATGTTTTTAATAATGTTTCTTTTTTTACAATTTCAAAGTTTAATAAGCGCTTTGCAATTTGTTTTTTCATTTCAGGCTTTAGATCATTATTGAAAAGGAAATGATAGCCTTGTTGTTTAGAAAAGTTAGGTGCAAAGTGTGTTTCATCAATTCCTTGTGGTACAAACCATTGTGGTGAAAGAATAAAGACCATTTTTTTATCTTTTAATTGATCCATTGTAGATGCAAAGTTTAGCACATGGATAAGGTCTTGTGTTCCACCACGTCCAAGAAGAAATGGTGTGAATCCTTCTGGTTTTACTTTAAAGTAATTGGATGGATGAAAAGCATCCATTCTGGCAAATTCCGATGAACCATACATCGGAAGGTATTTCGGATCTTCTAACATTTTTTGCTGTAAAACCATACTTTGTATCTTTTCTTGTTTTAAAGAAGTTGCTGCCTGTTCTACTTTCTTATCACTTACAAGTGGAAGTAGAAAGCGTGTTGGAATAAGTAGGAATACAGCAAAAAGGGCCAATGCTAAGAGCATCGGTCCAAAGGTTGCTTTTTTCATCGGATATCTTCCAACTTTTTAATGATCATGTTTGGTGTTGCCCACTCATCGCGATCAAAATCAGAAATAGATACTTCGATATCTAGACGTTCTTGGAATTCTACTAATAAAGATACTGTGCCGAAAGAATCAAGGATACCTTCTTCAAATAATTGTACATCTGGGTTTTCTTTTACAATATCGTTTTCACAAACTTCTTCTAAAATATCTAATACTTGATCTTTAAATTCTGCCATTTTTAAAATCTCCTTTATATCCGAAATGTATTATGTGTAACTTCCTAGCTGTAAGAAAAGAAGTTATTCATTAGAAATATCTGTTAAGGTGACCAGAGAAGATTAGGAAACCGAAACATACGAAATGGAACGTAATCACAATTGCAAGGACATGCATGAATTTATTATTTGGCCAAAACTTATGCTTCTTGTTTTTTCGCTCGAAAATATCAAACAAAATAAACAAAGCAGCATGATAGAGACCGTAAATAATGTATTGATATACATGTTCACCTAAAATGTGCCAAATTCCCATAATGAAAAAGTTTAAAAATGCCCCGATATATGAAATCGTATAGCGATTTTTTATTAATTTTTTCTTTGTTGCGAAAAAGACAAAGCGCATATAAATAAAGTCACGGAACCAGAATGATAAGCTCATGTGCCAACGGTTCCAAAAGTCTTTAATATTACGGCTGATAAATGGTTTATTAAAGTTTTCTGGTGTTTTAATACCCATCATATAACTGACACCAATTACAAATGCGCTATAACCAGCGAAATCGAAGAATAAGTATAAACTGTAACTATACATATAGATTGCATTAGAGAAAATGGAATCTTGATTTGCAAATGCCGCATCAACAAAATGCTTCTGTAACAAATATGCAATTATAAATTTATACAGGAAGCCTTGAAAAATACGGTTAATCCCTGTGTATAGTAATTTTTGATATTCTTCAGCGCTTGGTGGTTTTTGAATATCTTTTTGGAATCTACGATAGCGATCGATAGGTCCAGTCGAGATAGCAGGGAAGAATAAAACGAACTCCCAAAAATTAAAGAATGTGAAATCCTTAATTAAATTATCACGAACTTCAAATACCATTTGTACTGCCCTAAATGTTACGTAGGACATACCAAGAAAAACAACAAATTTTAATTCAGGTACAAACGGTGCGATTTTTGCTAAGAATAGTGGCAAAATCGACAAAATAACAGCCATGTAAAACATAAACGTATTATTATTTTGTTTTCTTAATAATAAATAGCCTTTAATAAGGACGTATTGCCAAATAATAAATGCTGCTAACATCATTGCTTGCTTTGGTTTATCAGAGAAGATAATTGCAAGCATGACTAGCGTTAGAAAAGCATTATATTTGCGCAGCATTTTACCTTTTAATCCAGCTATAATAGTAGGTATTAATAAAATGCCCACTATGGCGAAAAAATAAAATGATCCATATGCGGTCATGCTGTAACCTCACTCAATAATTTTTTGCGATCTACCTTTCCATTTGGTGTCATTGGAATAGAAGATTGATACATGAATTTTCTTGGAATCATGTAATTTGGTAATCGCTCATTGAGTTCTTTTTTGATTGCAGATGTTAATTTGAATTCTTTTTCAAATGAATGCTCTCCTGGAACAACAATCGCTAATAAGTAATCGTATCTCTCACCTTTTTTAATCGGAATTACGACAGCTCCTTCCACATAAGAGCAACCACGAAGGTGATGTTCGATTTCTTCTAATTCCATTCGATAACCATGTAATTTAATTTGGAAATCAAGACGACCATTATAGAAAAGGAGACCGTTTTCTACATAGCCAGCATCTCCTGTTTTGTAGGCACGTTCGCCATCAATAACTGTGAATGCTTTTTCTGTTAATTCAGGGCTTCCTAAATATCCAACACTTACGCTTGGACCAACGATTACGATTTCACCTTTCTCACCATCTGGTGCAATCGTACCATCTTCTTTCATAATAAGAATACGGCAATCAGATTTACAGTAACCAACTGGAAGTGATTGGTACGTATCAACGACTTCTTGTGTAACATGAATGCCGGTTACAGCTACAGTTGCTTCTGTTGGACCGTACGTATTCATAATTGTTGCTTCTGGGAAACGTTCAATTAGTTTTCTTGCTACGTCATTTGATAATACTTCACCGCAGAATAAGAATGTTTTCATATTTGGTAGCATACTTTCAGAGAAAGATGGCTCCATTAAACACATTTCTGCAAAAGATGGTGTGGATGTCCATACTTGTACATCTGATTGTTCTAAAGAAGCAAATAAATCTTTTGGACGTGCAATCATATCTTTGTCAATTGCCCAAAGCGTACCACCTGTTACTAACGATGGATAAACATCCATCACAGATAAATCGAATGAAAAGGGTGCTTGGTTTAAAAATACTTGTCCTGTTTGTAAGTTGAAATCTTGGGTAGCCCATTTTGTAAAACTTACAAGACAATTGTAAGTGATTTGTACACCTTTCGGATTACCTGTGCTCCCTGACGTGTAAATAATGTAGAAGTTTTCATCATCTTTTACTGCAAGCTCAGGGTTTGGAGTTTGCCCTTTATGAGTAAAGAGAATGTCTTTTAAGTTGTTTTCAGATATGATGCGAACTGGTAAATCAGTTACTGCTACTTCTACTGGTGATAGAAGTAATTTCGCACCAGAACTTTCAGCAATCCGTTGTACACGATCAGCTGGAATAGATAAATCTACTGGAATGTAAGCATGTCCAGCTTTGACACACCCTAAAAAGCTAACGATCATTTCTGGCTGCATATGGCCGTAAACCATAATTGGTGAGTGATCATCTGCATACTCAGAAGAAATCCAATGAGCTAGTGCATCAGAGTCTTCCTTTAATTGTTTGTACGTAATTTTCGCATCTCGCCAAACGAAAGCGGTTTGATCAGGTGTTTCAGCCGCCCATTTTTCGATTTGTTCTAATAACTTCATAACGTTCCCACCCTAAAATTCATTGTAAATAAATGTGCTTGTGTTTGTATCATGGAATCCATACAACCAAAGCAATGCAAACAATATTGCAAGGTAATAAAAAGTTTTTGCAAACCATTGTGTGAGTGGTCGAGACCATATCTCTTTTAATCTTTCCATCTCTTTCCCTCTCTTATGAAATAATAACTATATGTAGGTATCATGTCCTACATTATTGTGAAAAAAACAAAATTCCACATTTTAGGTAAAAATAAGACAAAAGGCTCTTTTTTGATAGTAGCACTAAATACTAAAAAAGAAAATCCCTAACTTAGCAATTATATTACATTCTATATGAATTTGTAATGGATTTGTTTTTTTAATGAGCAGGGAATGTATAAAGCGTTTTTGAAAATGAAAATCTTACAAGGAAATTGAATCATCACAGTGAAATAAGCAATGTGAAGAATGAAAGGGAGGTTGTCAGGAATGGATCATTTGAAAAAGGGATGGCAGGCATATGTATCAGAGGAGAATATTATAAAGTGGCGGAGGCATTTTCACCAATTTCCTGAACTATCATTCCAAGAAGAAAAAACTTCACAGTTTATATATGATACATTGTGTTCATTTGCAGCTTTCGAGGTGACAAGACCGACCACGTATAGTGTGATGGCAAAGAAAAAAGGAAAGAAAGATGGCAAAGTAGTAGCAATTCGTGCAGATATGGATGCCCTGCCAATTCAAGAAGAGACGTCTAAACCATATGCATCAGTTACTCCGGGAGTTATGCATGCATGTGGGCATGATGCACATACCGCTATTTTATTAGGTACAGCAGAAGCCATAGCGAACATGAATGAGGATTGGGATGGGGAAATTCGCCTTTTATTTCAACATGCTGAAGAAGTGTATCCTGGCGGTGGGCAGGAAATGGTAAAAGCCGGTGTAATGGACGGTGTAGATTATATTATCGGCTTGCATGCTATGTCTGGATTAGAAACGGGAAAGATTGGGATTGTATATGGACCGATGATGGCTGCCCCCGATGTATTTACAATAGAAGTAAAAGGGAGAGGAGGACATGCTGCTAGGCCAGAGGAAACGATTGATCCAATAACAGTTGGAGCACAAATTATTGCCAATTTACAACATATTGTATCTAGAAATACAGGTGCTTTTATGCAAAGAGTTGTTTCTGTAACACAATTTCATGGAGGAACAGCGGATAATATTATTCCTGATACAGCACATTTGATGGGAACAGTTCGTTCTTTTGATCAAACCTTGAGAAAAGAAGCAGAAGAGATGATTGAACAAATTGCTAAAGGAATTACAGAAGCACATGGCGCAACATATACGTATACATATCGTTATGGATATGACCCGGTCATCAATGATACGTTTATTACAAAAATAGTAGAAGAAAGTGCGGTAGAGTTGTTTGGAAAAGATAGAATTGTAAAGCTTGCTCCTTCAATGGGAGGGGAAGATTTCTCGGCATATTTAAGAAAAGCGCCAGGCTGTTTTATTAAACTAGGAACTGGAAATGAGAAAATCAAGACTTGTTATCCGCATCATCATCCAAAATTTGATGTGGATGAATCAGCTTTAATTAATGGGACAGAGTTATTTTTACAAGCAACAATGAATTTACTAAAAGTTTAAAAATAAAAAAAGCAACTGCGATTAACGCAGTTGCTTCTATGTCTTTCCGTTAGAGAGGGTTGAGAAAGAACTATGCTCATTTATAGTATATGAATAGCTGGCAGACAAGCTTGTACCATTTCATTATTTTTTTAAAAATAGTTATTGACTTTGATAATCGTTTTCAATTAATCTAGTTATATAGTTGAAATTGATAATTATTATCAGTGAGATAAACAGATAAAAGAATGGATGAGGGAGAGATGAGAAAAGCATTTCGCCTTGGACAAAGGGAATTTAAAAATAAAGATAAATATATAGAATGGCAACGAAATGTAATTCGTGCTGAATATGTAGATGAGAAAAAAACAAATAAAATAGAAAAAGATATACATAATCAAGGGAGAGAGTCAGTTGAGTAAATTTGTAATGATTTTTGCAAGTATGAGTGGAAATACAGAGGAGATGGCTGATCATATAGCTGGAGCGATTCGTGAAACAGGAAATGAGATTGAAGTGATTGACATTATGACTACGCCAGAGGCTTCTGTACTAGAAGACTATGATGGGATTATTTTAGGAGCGTATACGTGGGGAGATGGTGAACTTCCTGATGATTTCTTAGATTTTTATGATGAAATGGAAGAAATTCATTTAACAGGTAAAAAAGCAGCGGTATTTGGATCTTGTGATTCTGCTTATCCGAAATACGGTGCAGCTGTTGATATTTTAGAAGAAAAATTACGAGAGCGCGGTGCTGAAGTTGTAATGGAAGGGCTAAAAGTAGAATTAACGCCGGAAGATGAAGATGTAGAGAAATGTCTTCAATTTGGTGCTGAATTTGTAAAACACCTTTCTTAATGGCGAGAGGGAGATGAAGATGGGTGCAGGGGAAAATATCAATTAAAACGATGACAGATTATCATTTATATGATTTTATGCGTTGTCCACATAAGTTTTATTTTCGCCATATAAAAAGAAGAGAACCTTCTTCATTTGAATGGCAACAAATGATTCAAGCAATTGTAAATCAAATTATTAGTGACTATTACACATCACCGGTAGTAAAACAAACAACAGTGCTTCTGTTAGAACTACTAGAAAGACATTGGAGTAAAGTACGTATTGGCATGTTCTCTTCTAAAGCGGAATATTATATTGTTCTTGCAAAGCTAACAGACCATCTACTGCAGTTTGTGAAACATGATGCAAGTAAAACACCGCCTTTATTTTTATATGAAAAATTACAAACATATATGGAAGAGTTAGGTGTGCACATTTCATTAACGTTTGAAGTTGGTGAATGGTCCGCGCAATCGTTTGTAATTAAAAAGTATGTTGTTGATGCAAATGAAGAGATGCTTGCTCTTTGTCAGAAGCTAACGGCTGTTTTTAGTTATAAAGCTTTTGGAGTTCTTCCTGAAAAAATTGAAATTGTTAATTTAATAGAAGGAACTAGGTATGATTATGTTCCAAAAGAGCAAGATATTATAGTTGGTATGAGTGATTTACATAGGATGAAAGAGATGTTACAGCAACCAGAACATTACACAGAACGTACATTTCGCTCTGAATGTAATGGTTGTGCTTTTCGAAATGAATGTAAAGTAGACAAAGAGCAAGAGACACTAATTCATAAAAAATCTATATTACATTAAAAGGATGCAAAATTGCATCCTTTTTATTATTGACATGAAAAGCTTTTCATCATTTACGGTATATACGTAGGGGAACTTATGATGGGGGGAATAAACAATGGAAAATGAAGTGAAAGTATTTCAATGGTTAAAAGAACAACAGGCTCCTTTCTCCATTCAATTGCAAATTTTGCAGGCGTTTCAAATGTATAAATTAATTGTAGAAATGGATAAGAAGTTAATGATATACGAGGAAAAGGAGAATCGGGAAAGAACTTAATTCGTTCCCTGAAGTATGGTTTGTAAATTCTTTAGATTGTTTTTAATTTCCTGTTCATTATTTGTTTCAAAGCTATAAACAAGGTTATGGAGCAATGGACTATATTGATAAAATTGAATGACACGCTTAAAGAAAGATGAATCATGATGGGGAGTGAGAGTACAGTATTGTTTATATATATCCTCTGTAAATTCGCTACCGAAATCATTATATAATCCAGCAAAGTCAAAGGCAGGATCTCCAATTTGAGCATCACCAAAATCGATAATACCAGCAACGCTTCTTTTCTCCCCATCAAATAAAATGTGATGATGTGTCAAGTCAGCGTGGATCATTGTTTTTTGGAAATCAGATGTATGCATATGTTCAAAAAAATCTTCGAATAAACAATCAAAAGCTATTCTTTCAAGCGATGTAAGTGTTGGAGAAAGATAATCGTGTAATTTCGTTTGAACCTGTCGCCAATATGAGATAGGCTTCTCAGCATCAAACTTCCAGTTTACAGCATGTTCTATCGGGATGGTATGTAAAAAAGCGAGAAAGGTAGCAAGCTGCGTGATAACTGTTTCACGTTCTTTTACAGTTAATCTTTCTATTGTTTGTGCTGTTAATGGCTCTCCATGAATGAGTTTATAGTAACTACAAAATGGAATTAAATCTGATTCGTTTTTATATAAAATGTGGTATTTTGGAACTTCTATTTCTTGTAATGATTGAGAAAGTACATCGCATAGTTGTTTTTCACGAGGTATTCGCTCTGCATACTTGGATTTACGTGGGAAACGGAAGAGCCATTCATTATTAATAATAAAGGCTACATTATCCCAGCCATTATCATTTTGTTCATAAGAGTGTATGGCGATATTCGATAGTGCTTGTTGTATATATTGCCTGTAAGGGTGCATATGATTTTCCTCATTTCTTTTTTGGATAAGCTATGTTAATTCTATAATAACAGAATTTTCTTTCTTTATGATAAAATAAGATGAATGACTTAAAGAAAGGGTACATGATGCGAAATAAAAACAAAAAAATAGCAATGATGATATTGTTCGTTTGTGTTTTGTTTTTAGGAATTTATCCCGCATTAACGGGCAGTAAGACCCTGCACCTAAAAATTCAACGAAGGCAAAGGAGAGTTAGGCGGGGGATCAACTGCCCGTAAAAGCCCGATTGGTGAGGGCTAATAATCAGTCAGGGGATAAAGAGCCCCCTTACTGATTAAAGTTTCACTTTATAAAATTCAAGCCTTTGCGAAATTTAAGCCGAAAAGTGAGTATCAAATATCTGACGAATTAAAGAGAAAAGAAGTACAACAGCTAACTTTTGATGAAAAGAAAAGAATCGATGAGTATCTTGTTACAGCGCAATTATCTGTCTTTGCTATTCATGTTAAAAAGGGGATAAAAAAGATAGGGATGGAAATCTTTGCGGAAGATAGTAAAGAGAGTGGTTATGAACAATTAATGAGAAACTATTATCCGAATCGTTTTCATGATTTGAAATATAAATTTGCTAATGAAGAAATATGCGAAGAATCGGATGAAAGCTTTACTTACTGTGCTATAGCTTATGTTTCGGGTATTGAGAATGGTAAGAGAGATGAAATGAGCTTAAACTATAAGATGAGGATTGTAAAAGAAAATAATGTGTTTAAGATTAAGGAGCAGCGGCAACATGTAGAATAAAATGTCCCCAGTAACTGGGGACATTTTCATTTTTAAAGGTTCTCGTTTTGTTGACCAATTTCTTTTTTTGCGATTTCTAAATTCCCTTGTTCGATTTGCTTATGCACATTTACAGAATTACCTGCATAACCTTTTTGTGTTTTTACAACTCTTTTAGAAAAGATTGAGGATTGTTTTGCCATACATAATTCTCCTTTCATTAAAAGTAGACGAAAAAAATGAGTATAAGTAGTATTGCCCCGAAAATACTAATTCCAATTAAAAAGGAAGTGTTTTTATATTGAGGCGGTTTATGAATATCTTGTCTGTATCCAGGTGAGATTTCAGGAGCAAATTCCTCATCGTAGTGCTGCTGTTTTTTCTTTTCATCCATAGATTTACACCTTTCTTTTTCATTATGTTACACGTTTAAAGAGGAACTATGCATGATGAAAAAAGCCACTATGATTAGTGACTTTCTTGTGGTTTATATTTACGTTGTACTTGAAAGAGACGAACAAGCAAAAAGGTAGCTCCAAATGCTAGTCCTATAATAAGACCGATCCAATAACCTTTCGCTGCCCAAGAAGTATAGGTTGCTAATATATAACCGAGTGGTAGACCGATGATCCAGTAGGCAATAAGTGTCATAATTAACGCCATATTCACATCTTTATAACCACGGAGTGCACCTTGCACTGGAGTAGCAATTGCATCGGAGATTTGAAATAAAATTGCAAAAATGAGAAATTCTTTTGCTAAATCATGAACAGCAATATCTGTTGTATAAATAGATGCAATTTGATCGTCAAAGAAAAAGAGTAGGATAGAATATAATAAGGCAAAAGCAAGTGCCAAACCAATTCCGATAAAACTGTATTGTTTTGCATTTTCATAGCGACTTGCTCCAACTTCAAAACCAACTGCAATTGTCATAGCCATTGCTAAACTTAAAGGTGTCATATATAAAAGCGAAGCAAAGTTCATTGCTGCTTGATGTGCAGCAATTGTTGTTGTACTAAAATTACTCATCATGAGTGTTACAGCAGCAAAAATACTCGTTTCAAAAAAGATGGCAAATCCAATAGGTACCCCAAGCTTTAATAATTCTTTCCAGCTTGAAATAGAAAGTCGGTATAAACGTCTGAAGATACCAAAAGATGCAAAGGGTTCTTTCGTTCGGATAATAATAATCGTAATAAATAAAATGCACCAATATGTCGCGGTAGAAGCAATTGCTGCGCCAACGCCTCCTAGTTTCGGAAAGCCGAAATGACCAAAAATAAATACATAGTTTAAAATGACGTTAATAGGTAAGGAAAGCAGTGTAATAATCATTGTTGTACGCGTTTTTCCTAATGCATCAATAAACCCACGTAATACAGTATAGACAAATAAAGGAATGATACCAATTGCAATAATGCTTAAAAATTGAGAAGCAATGTGTTCAACTTGCTCTTCTAAATGCATGCCTTTTAGAATTGGTGAAACGGCAAAGAAACCGATGAAAATAACAAGTAAACTAACTCCAATTGCTAAATATACGGCTTGTATGACGACATGAGGAACATCCTCTTTTTGTTTTGAGCCAACAAGGTGAGCGATAATAGGAGTAGTAGACATTAAGATTCCTGTTAATCCAGTACTAACAGGAATCCATATACTTGTTCCAATTGCAACGCCTGCTAAATCAGTAGCACTTGCATGACCTGACATTGTTGTATCAAAAAAGCTCATTGCAAATAAAGACATTTGCGTTACAAAAATCGGGAAAAATAGTAATACAAATTGTTTTATTTTTTGTAAGAATGAATTGGTTTCTTTCATAAAAGCTCCTTTCTATGTAGGACCAAACTCTTTCTATCATACAATTTAATAAGAAAATAGAAAAGAAATACATATATGTGAATGTACTGTTATATTTTGAAAGAATGAAAAAAAGGATGCACTTTGAAAATGGATAAGGTATTATGATAAGGTGTGAAAAAAAGTACATATAAGGTATTAAGGAGGCACTACTCGTGGCTGATTGGTTAATTGGTTTAATCATGGGAGCTGTTGAAGGGTTAACGGAATTTTTACCGGTTTCATCAACGGGACACATGATTTTAACAGGACATTTAATTGGATTTGATGATGATAGAGCAAAAGTATTTGAAGTTGTCATCCAATTGGGATCGATTTTAGCAGTTGTCGTTGTATTTTGGAAACGTTTATGGTCATTGGTTGGGATTGGAAAAGTAACACAAGGGCCATCTTTAAATTTATTACATATCATTATTGGTATGATTCCAGCGGGAGTAATTGGTGTGTTATTCCATAGTAAAATTAAAGAAGTTTTATTTGGACCAGGACCCGTTGTTGTTAGTTTAATCGTTGGTGGGATTTTAATGATTGTCGCTGAAAAATTTTCAAGACCAAGTACAGCAAAAACATTAGATGAAATCACGTATAAACAAGCATTCACAATTGGAATGTTCCAATGTTTAGCATTATGGCCAGGATTTTCACGTTCTGGATCTACAATCAGTGGTGGATTATTAGCTCGTGTATCTCATACAGCAGCTGCTGAATATACATTTATTTTAGCGGTACCAATGATGGTTGCAGCGTCAGGATTAGATTTAATTAAAAGTTGGGACGTATTAAGTTCAGCAGATATCACATTATTTGCAACTGGTTTTATTACGGCTTTCCTTGTAGCGATGCTTGCGATTGTTTCATTCTTAAAATTATTAGCTCGTGTAAAGTTAACACCATTTGCATATTATCGTTTTATTTTAGCTGCGGTGTTCTATTTCTTCATTATGTAAAAAAACTGCCATTTGGCAGTTTTTTTATTTTACTATTTTTTCAATCATACTTTCCATGACATGTTCCCAAAGTGAAGTGTCATCAGCTAATGTTGCTCGGAAATTAGCGTACATTTCTTTCTGTTTTTCTTCAAATTGTGGATCATCTTTTTCAGGTAATGTAGCACGCATAGAAGTTACTAATTCTTGTACTTTTGGAGCGCGTGGTCCCCAAACTGCTTGTTCGTTTCCATCCTTATCAATAAAAATAAAGATTGGAATGGCACGTGCTGTTCCATTCGTTAAATATTGATCCATTAATTCTAGGTTTTCATCGCGGATAAGTAATCGCATATCAATATTAGAAACTTCACAAATTCGTTTCATAATAGGTACACATAGAAGGGCATCACCGCACCAATCAGCGGTTAGTACAATAACTTTCCATCCGTCGTTTTGACGTTCTTCTAAAACGGGAAGCAATTCGTTCGGAATTAAAAAATTATTATAAATATGTAGTAATTCATATTGATTTACAGTCATGTCATTTACATATGTATCAAAGGACATACCTTTATCAGCCCATTGTTGTAATGTCATATGTAACACCTCTTTCATATATTTTGTTTTTATTGTATCAATTTTTATTGTGAAATGCTTGTAATCTTACTCTTTCTTTTTGTTATCAGTAGGCCATACTTTATCCAAGGTAAAAAAGACAAGGACAATAAGTAGTTCAGCTCTATTTGAAATCGTAACGCTTTCCATCCAATCATCTGCAATATGAATAACGAGCCAATCAAGTGAGATTTCTATGAGAGAAAGAAGTGAAAAGGCCATCCATTTTGGCATGTGTTTGAGTAGGGGGGTTAAAAGTACTTTGAAAAATAAAATTAAGAAACTACTAATTCCATCTAGTATAAGGGCTAATAAAAAAAAGAGAAGTAGTGCAGTTCGTGATGTATATTCTACACCAATGAGACGAAAAACTCCGACATACATAAAGAAGATAAGTGCAATAGCAAAAATTATAAGAAGGGTAATGCTACTAATAACAATTGTTTTATCTTTTCCGCTTAAATCCGAAAACTTTTCTTCATCTGAATTCATAATACACCTCCAAATCATTCATCTTACAAAATGGGAAATATTTCATGATTTATTATAGCATGAATATTCAATTGGAAATCAAAACAAAAAGGATGCGACAAATCGCACCCTTTTTCTGGCTGATGTGAGTTTCAGCATGTTAGAAAAGCAACCTGTATCATTTATTTCAAAATGGATATTAAATAATACGTGCTCTAGTAAATGAAGGAGAATTTTTACTACCGGGTTTTGTGTTTGGATTGTATCTACTGAGTAAGTAAATGTATTATAAAGGATTGTATAGGAAAAAAAGATGACAAAATGTAAGATATAAGGTAATATAATTAATAAAGTTTTTATTTAACTATATGAAATAAAAGGGAGATGTAAACGTTGTCTCATAATCGTGAACAATTAATGGAGGATTTATCGGCAAATGTTTTTGCTATGTTTCGTTCATTGCGTAATGATATTGGAAAAATTTTTGGAGATTACATACCATGGAATGAGTTTCTCGTACTCCGTATATTAAATCGTAATGAAAAAGAGATGGTTTCTCGCGTAGCGAATGAACTGCATGTATCAAACAGTCATATTACAGCTGTTACAGAAAAGCTAATTAATAAAGGTTTTGTGACGCGTTCACGTTCTACATCTGATCGTCGTGTTGTATATTTGGAAATTACGAAACAAGGAAAAGAGTTAGTTGCAAAAATGGAATTTGCGAAAAAAAAGTATTTACAAGAAAGATTTTCAGCTTTATCTGAAGAAGAGATGCATCTAATGATATCTATTTCGCAAAAACTTATATAGAAAAAGCTATATGAATTATGATTAGTAGAGAATTCTTCCTTGTTTGGGGGATTTTTTATTTATCCCGCAACCCTCATCTCAAGATTCAGCGAAAACAAAGAAGTTAGGTGGGGGATGAAGAAAACTT
The DNA here is from genome assembly GCF_017498755.1 of Bacillus sp. XF8. NCBI lineage: Bacteria > Bacillati > Bacillota > Bacilli > Caryophanales > Bacillaceae > Bacillus > Bacillus sp. XF8. The sequence goes on from NZ_JAGDQK010000002.1 coordinate 161,242, forward strand.
CTACTGATTCGATTTTCACTTTATATAAAATGAAAATTGAATTTTTTTATATAAAAGAATGTGATGTGTATGATCGTGATCGGAAAGACATACTATCAATGATGGAAGATGAAAGGAGGGAACAAGATGACGAATCGTAACGGTAGTCAAGGAAGTGGAAATCAAGGTTCACCGAAAACAGGACAATTCCAACAAGAGTTTAGTTCGGAATTTGTAACTGGTAATGACAATAAAGGAAAAGAATATCGTTCGAAAAAAGGAAGCAAATCAAGAAAGGAGTGAATCTATTCACTCCTTTTTTATGAGGCTGCTGAGCTGTCTGTATTATATTTGTTTTCTGATATAGAAGAATATGAATTTGAATTGTATTTTAAGATAAAAAAATAGACCATCTTGTTCATACAAGATGGCCATGGAAGGGGACAATTTATGTCAATTTTAATTAGGGATGGAAAGCTGTTCGAGACACTGGGGAATGTCTCATTATTAGGGAGGAACAGCTTCGATGGTTCTAATATAAAAGATAGATGTGACTTCAATGTGAACTTGAAGTGAAAGGTGTGGGGATTTTAAAAATTCCCCTCTTTTTGAATAGGAAACGAAAGGTAGAAAATAGTTAGGGGCTTCGTAGTCGGATGGATTGTTATTGAATTAGTCAGGGTGCCATTAATGGTGAATAAAAAAATAGACCATCTTGTTGGTACAAGATGGTCATGGAAGGGGAAAAATTTATGTCAATTTTAATTAGGGATGGAAAGCTGTTCGAGACACTGGGGAATGTCTCATTATTAGGGAGGAACAGCTTCGATAGTTCTAATATAAAAGATAGATGTGACTTCAATGTGAATTCGAAGTGAAAGGTATAAGAATCTTTTAGTTGAATTCTGTATTAACAAGTAGTAATACCAAAACTTTAAGGTTCAGTGAAAGTAGAGAAAGAATTGTTAATGAAAGCTTTTTAAGTAAGGAGCTTCTATTAGGGGAATAAGAGAGAAACAATCTACTGATAGTTGTTTAGAATCATATGAAAATATAAGTTGAAATCTATGAAAAAAAGGATTATGCTCAACTATATTATGAGAGTATAAAGATTTATCCACACTAATGAGTGTACTCTAAAAGTATGAGGAATTGAAAAAAATTAGGTGGAAAATTACTTTCCCTAAGATTTTATCCAGTCAAAAGGGACTATTAGTATACGGATAGAGGGGCTATTTTATTAAGGGAGTTAGTGATATGCAAGCAACAAAAAAACAAGGATTTTACAATCGTTTTATACGATTAAGTCCACCGCAAATTTTAGCAACGGGCTTTTTTTGTTTAATTATTGTCGGAGGAATGTTATTAAAACTACCATTCGCAACAAAAGAACCAATTAGCTGGGTAGATGCTTTTTTTACAGCAACATCAGCAGCGACAGTAACAGGTTTAGGAGTCGTAGACACTGCAAGTACTTTTACAATGTTTGGTCAAATTGTCATTATGTTTTTAATTCAAACCGGTGGACTTGGATTAATGACAATCGCAATTTTAATTGTATGGGTATTAGGAAAAAAAATTGGTTTACGTCATCGATTATTAATTGGAGAAGCATTTAACCAAACGAATATTGGTGGTCTGGTAAAACTAGTGAAACGTGTCTTTATTTTTTCTATTTGTATTGAGTTAGTGGGAATTGTTTTTCTATCCATTCGATTTATCCCGGAATTTGGTTTTAGTAAAGGTTTATATTATAGTATTTTTCATGTTATCGCCTCTTATAATAATGCTGGATTTGCATTATGGCCAGATAATTTAACAAGATATGTAGGGGATCCTATTATTAATATTGGGATTTGTTCTTTAATCGTTATAGGTGGTTTAGGATTTACTGTATTAATTGATATATGGTATAGCCGTAGTTTTCAAAAATTATCACTTCATTCAAAAATTATGATTCTTGGAACAATCGCCCTTAATGTTATTGCAATGATTGTGATTTTTGTATTGGAGTATAATAATGTAAAAACATTAGGATCATTATCTTTAAGTGAAAAGCTATGGGCTTCATTTTTTCAAGGAATTACACCGCGTACAGCAGGATTTAATACGGTTGATTATGGAGGAATGGAAGAGTCATCTATATTGTTTACGATGATTTTAATGTTTATCGGTGCAGGAAGTGTTTCAACAGGTGGAGGAATTAAGTTAACGACTTTTGTAATTTTAATTACATCGGTTATTTCCTTTTTTAGAAAGAAGGAAGATTTTGTTTTATTTCAGCGTACAATCAAAATGTCAACGGTAACGAGAGCGTTAGCGATTGTGGTTGCGAGCCAAATTCTTATTTTTACAGCAGTATTTTTATTAATGCTTACAGAAAACTTTAGTTTTATTCAACTTTTATTCGAAACAATTTCAGCGTTTGGTACAGTTGGATTGACGATGGGAATTACGGCTAAGTTATCTGCAATTGGAAAATGCATTATTATGTTTGTTATGTTTTGTGGATTAATCGGTCCATTAACATTGGTATTTTCTTTAGCGCGACCAGCCAAACAAAAAATTCGATACCCATCAGAGGATGTTTTCACAGGATAAGGTATCTCGCAAAAAGCGAGATACCTTTTTTCTTTAAAAAAGTGAGAACAATAAACCGATGATTGCAGCGCGGAATAAAAGAGCAACAAGTGCAGCGATGCCGCCCACAATAGCAGCGATGCCACCGGTCACAGTAGCTCCACGATTATAGGCATAAATACCTAGTAAAACAGAAACGAGTCCGAAGAGTGTAGGAAATGTAAAGAGTGATAATACAGCAAGGGCAAGTGCGATAAATCCTGCTGTAGATCCTGCTGTTTTGGATTTTGCATCGTCTTTATCATCATAGTTGATACGCTGAGGAGCAACCTCTGCTGCGTATTCTTCTTTATAATCCCCTTCTTCAGTTCTACGTTGTTCATTAAATTTATCAGTCAAAATAATGTCTCCTTTCATAACAAGGTTCATTAGTAGTATGTATATCTTTTTCTTTTTTATCCGGCAAGAAATAGATAGCCACATTATCGCTTTATCGGGCTGAAGTGAAGGGGGTTTATACTATTTTTATATTGTAGGGTGAAGAAAGTTGATAATGGATCAGTGTTTTTTTATGAATTGTAAAACTTGGTATGAGTTCCTCTATTTTGGAAAATATAAAAAAGAATTAAGAGGAAAAAGGTGGTTTAAATGATGGAACATCCAATTGAAAACTTAATGAAAACTGCAATGACAAATTTAAAAGAGATGGTTGATGTAAATACAATTGTCGGAAGCCCTGTTTCAACAGCGGACGGAAATGTTGTTTTAACTGTCTCAAAAGTTGCTTTTGGGTTTGGTGCAGGGGGAAGTGACTTTAAAGGAGAAACGTCTGTAGGAAAAAGTGTGGCAGGACAAGGACAACAAAAAGAGGTGAGACAAGGGCATCCGTTTGGAGGCGGAAGTGGTGCTGGAGTTTCAATCGACCCGGTTGCTTTTTTAGTAGTGGGATCTGGTGGTGTGCAAGTGTTACATTTACATAGTGGTACACACTTGATTGAAAAGGCTTTAAATACAGTTCCAAGTACTGTAGATAAGTTTGTAAACGGTCGTTAAAAAGTAAATTTGCATTTTTTAGGAATTATGATATATTAGAAAAAGTGTGTTTAAGGACGATAAATATAACTGAAAGTAAATATATATGATTAATGAAATAAGGGAGAGGTAGTTATGATTAACATCAAGGATTTTACTGTCGGCTTGTGTATGTTAGTAAGCGGATTTGTTGTGTATGTAGTAAAAGAAAAAGCTCCATTCTAAAAACAGACAAATCAGGATGTCTGTTTTTGTTTTGTTAAAATGAATATTGACGGATTTGTTATTAAATGATAAAATAATATTTCGTGTCTCGGTTGCAGCTAGTATATATTGGATATTTCTTATAAATGTAACATGAAAAGTTTGCGAAAGATCGGGTAATTTTATCAACAACTTTTGTGAACAGACCCTAAAAGTTACACTTATAAGCTTATACACATACTAGTGTATCAGGAGCGGTCAGAGGAACCGTGTTGATGAGAGAGAGGTAGGGCTTTCATCCAGTATATGTTACTTTCCCGTTAGGTGAATATAAAAAAGAGAAGTCTCCTTTTTCATAAGGGGGCTTCTCTTTTTATATAAGGTACATACAATAGACACGATATTTTATAGTCTACTTTCAACTTGTTGACAAATTTCATCCGTTGTTAAGCCGCTTGCTTCAATTACAGAACCTTTCGTAGCTACATTACTAATTCCCATTACGTTAGAATCTTGCCCAGTTACGACACAACAATCGCATCCTTGCGCGTCATTTTCAGAGCGTAGTGAAATTACTTCATATCCTTTTTGTTGTAATGCTTGTTGAACATCTGTTAAAGAATTTTCAACACCGATTTTCGCCATAATTTTCACCTCCTACCATCTAGTAATATGCTCTATTTTCCAGGTAATATTTATATTTTTAAGAAAAAGGTGGTAGGGAAATGGCTTATTCACTATTTATGGATAGTAAAATCCCCCGCCTCAAAATTCAAAGAAAACAAAGAGGTGGGGGATAATAGTTCATAAAAGCCCGATTAGAGGGGAAGGGAGAAAAACACTTAATATATTAGTCGTTATACACACCTGTAAGCATTTGACTAACGAACTGATCATTTAATCGATCTTGAGTAGAATCATCATTTGATTGAATGTCAATCGAGGCAGTGAAGTTGTTATTCTGTTCTTCATTTGGATGCACCTCTACGTAATTGTTAAATTTACACAAGCCTTTCGTATCCATTAAATCAAATAGTTGTAACATTTCTACTACCTCTTGTCTCGTTCCTTTAATTTGTACACATGCCATATTATTTTCCTCCTTCATTTGACAATTCGTTTTTTTTAAATAGGATTATGAAAGTTACATGGAAAATATGATTGTTATTTTTATACAATGTTATTTTGCTTTTTCCCCCCTTATCAATCAAAAGTCGTTTTTATTCCCGAATATACGAAATCGGACGTCCGTTTATTGAATACAATAGATTCGCATCATTTGACAAAAATCCTTCTTCTAAGCAAATATTTTTTATAGTGAAAAATGACGAAAAAAATTTTTTGACATTTTGTAAACGTTAACAATGTTGATAAATCAATATAAATAAGGATGTTCATAAATTTAAAAATTATAAATTTTCTAAAAATTAACTTGATTTATTTAAAAAGGAGAGTAAACTAGGAAACAATAAAAAATTCACAGAACATAGGAGGCGCTTTGAAGTGAATGAGCAATGGATTTTCTTAAATGGAGAATTTGTTCCAAAAGACGAAGCAAAAGTTTCAGTATATGATCATGGTTATCTATATGGCGATGGGGTGTTTGAAGGGATTCGTGTCTACAGTGGCAATGTCTTCAGGCTTAAAGAACATCTTATTCGTTTATACGAGTCCGCAAAATCCATTATGTTGGAAATTCCATATACGTTAGAAGAAGTGACAGCAATTGTTGTTGAGACGATTCGTCAAAATAAGCTATCTAATGGGTACATCCGTTTAGTAGTATCACGGGGAGCTGGGAATCTTGGATTAGATCCTGATTCTTGTTCGAAACCGAATGTGGTTGTAATTGCGGAACAGTTATCTTTATTTCCATCTGAATATTACGAAAAAGGTATACCGGTTGTGACCGTTGCGACGCGTCGTAATCGTCCGGATGTATTAACACCACAAGTAAAGTCTTTAAACTATTTAAATAATATTTTAGTTCGAATTGAAGCGAAGCTTGCTGGTGTGCAAGAAGCACTTATGTTAAATGAACAAGGTTATGTTGCAGAAGGATCTGGCGATAATGTGTTTATAGTAAAAGGAAATAAATTAATTACACCGCCAAGTTCTGCAGGAGCATTAGAAGGCATTACAAGAAACGCTATTTTGAAAATTGGAGAAAAGCTTGGATATGACGTAAGAGAAGAATTATTTACAAGACACGATGTATATGTAGCTGATGAAGTATTTTTAACAGGAACTGCAGCTGAAGTTATTGCAGTTACGACAGTTGATGGAAGAACGATTGGGTCTGGAAAAACGGGTCCACATACAAATCGTTTATTAGAAGAGTTTCGTAAATTAGTTGTAGAAGATGGAGAGAAAATTTACGAAGAAAATAAAGTTGGATGATAGAAGTGTAATGAATTATAAATTTGTAAAGCGTTGATAGGGAGGAGTAGTTGATTGTGAAGCCTCACAGAGAGTCGGTGGTTGCTGCAAACCGATGGTTCACGTCGACGAACATCGCCCTTGAGTGCTAAGCTGAAGCAGTTGTCTAGGCTTAGACGGTAGCTCCGTTATTAGCTAGACTCATCCCTGAGTCACTGAGGCAAGAATTATTCTTGCGAAGAAGGGTGGTACCACGAAATCTTTCGTCCCTTCAGCACATAGCTGGAGTGTGGACGTAGGATTTTTTTATTGCATAAAACAATTTTAAAGGAGGTTTAAAAGAGAGATGTCTTCGAAAACGGAAGAGAAAATGGCAACTGGTGCACAGCTGTTGTTAGAAGCGTTAGAAAAGGAAGATGTGGAAGTTATTTTTGGTTATCCTGGAGGAGCTGTTCTGCCGCTATATGATGCGATTTACGATTGTGAAATTCCTCATATATTAACAAGGCATGAACAAGGAGCAATCCATGCAGCAGAAGGATATGCACGGGTTACCGGGAAACCAGGTGTTGTTATTGCGACAAGCGGTCCGGGTGCAACAAATGTAATTACCGGTCTTGCAGATGCAATGATTGATTCATTACCACTTGTTGTTTTTACAGGTCAAGTAGCTACAACGTTGATAGGAAGTGATGCTTTCCAAGAAGCGGATATTATGGGACTTACGATGCCGGTAACTAAGCATAATTATCAAGTGCGCAGGGCATCAGATTTACCAAGAATTATTAAAGAAGCATTTCATATTGCAAAAACAGGTCGACCAGGACCGGTCGTTATTGATCTTCCGAAAAATATGGTAGTAGAAAAGGGGGAACGATGTAGCAATGTGCAAATGGATTTACCGGGGTATCAACCAAATTATGAGCCGAATCTCTTGCAAATTAACAAGTTATTACAAGCAATTGATGTTGCAGAAAAACCATTAATTTTAGCTGGAGCCGGCGTATTGCATGCGAAAGCTACGCGAGAATTAACAGATTTTGCTCGAATGTATCGTATACCAGTGGTTCATACACTTCTTGGACTAGGTGGATTTCCGCCAAGTGATAAATTATTTCTAGGAATGGGAGGGATGCATGGTTCCTATACAGCGAATATGGCATTGTATGAGTGTGATTTACTCATAAATATCGGTGCAAGATTCGATGATCGTCTTACTGGGAATTTAGAGTATTTTGCAAAAGGTGCAACGGTCGCACATATTGACATTGATCCAGCAGAGATTGGCAAAAACGTTCCTACAGAAATTCCGATCGTGGCTAGTGCAAAGCATGCTTTAGAGGCAATGCTCTCCTGTAAAAGAGGGAAAGAAAATCATAGTGCATGGCTATCGCTTTTAAAAAGCAGAAAAGAACAATATCCTTTTTCTTATGATCAAGGTGCTGAAGTAATTAAACCGCAAGCAGCAATTGATATGCTGCACGAAATTACAAAAGGAAAAGCGATTGTTACGACAGATGTTGGACAGCATCAAATGTGGGCTGCTCAATATTATCCGCTTGAGAATCCTGATAACTGGGTAACATCTGGGGGATTAGGCACAATGGGATTTGGATTTCCAGCTGCTATTGGTGCACAAATAGCAAAACCAAATGAATTGGTTGTAGCAATTGTTGGAGATGCTGGTTTTCAAATGACATTACAAGAACTGAGTGTATTGAAGGAACATTCTTTACCAGTTAAAGTTTTGATTTTAAATAATGAAGCGTTAGGGATGGTAAGACAGTGGCAAGATGAATTTTATAACCAAAGATATTCTCATTCTTTGCTCCCTTGTCAGCCTGATTTTGTAGCACTTGCAAAAGCGTATGGCATAAAAGGGATACGCATTGAAAATCCATTATTAGCAAAGGACCAGTTAGAAGAAGCGATTGCTTTGCAAGAGCCTGTTGTAATTGATTGCAGGGTACTGCAGTCTGAAAAAGTTATGCCGATGGTTGCTCCAGGAAAAGGTGTTCACCAAATGGAGGGGGTGGAAAAGCGATGAAAAGGATTGTTACGGCAACCGTTCGAAATCAAAGCGGGGTTTTAAATCGAATTACGGGTGTGATGACCAGGAGACATTTTAATATTGAAAGTATTTCTGTTGGACATACAGAGTCGTCTGATATTTCACGAATGACATTTGTTGTTCATGTTGAAAACGAACAACAAGTGGAGCAGCTAATAAAACAGCTCCATAAACAAATTGATGTGTTGAAAGTATCCGATATTACAGAAGAAGCGATGATTGCAAGGGAACTAGCTCTTATTAAAGTAGCGACAACAAGTGTATCGAGAGCAGAATTATATAGTTTAATTGAACCGTTCCGAGCCGCTGTAATAGACGTTGGGAAGGATTCCATCGTCGTACAAGTAACGGGTACACAGGAAAAAGTAGAAGCTCTCATAGAGCTAATGCGCCCATACGGTTTAAAAGAAATTGCAAGAACAGGTGTTACTGCATTTACGCGTAGTATGAAAAAACAAGATAAACAAATTATGTTAATTCATTAATCATTTTAATATAGGGGGAGAAAGAATATGGCAAAAGTTTATTATGAGAAAGATGTAGCGGTAAATGTATTAAAGGGGAAGAAAGTAGCAATTGTTGGATATGGATCACAAGGTCACGCTCATGCGCAAAACTTACGTGACAATGGTTTTGAAGTAGTAGTTGGACTTCGAAAAGGAAAGTCATGGGAAAAGGCGAAAGAGGATGGTTTTGCTGTATATTCAGTGGCGGAAGCTGCAAAATCTGCGGATGTAGTAATGATTCTTCTGCCTGATGAACTACAGCCAGAAGTGTATGAAGCAGAAATTGAACCGAATTTACAAGCTGGAAATTCATTGGTGTTTGCACATGGATTTAACATTCATTTTAATCAAGTTACACCACCAGAAGATGTAGACGTATTTCTAGTAGCGCCAAAAGGACCGGGACATTTAGTGCGTCGTACTTTTGCTGAAGGTGGAGCGGTCCCAGCGTTATTTGCTGTATACCAAGACGCAACAGGAACAGCTACTGAAAAAGCATTATCTTATGCAGATGGCATTGGAGCAACAAGAGCTGGGGTATTAGAAACTACATTTAAAGAAGAAACAGAAACGGATCTATTTGGAGAACAAGCTGTACTTTGCGGAGGTGTTACTGCACTTGTAAAGGCAGGATTTGAAACATTAGTAGATGCTGGTTATCAGCCGGAACTTGCCTATTTTGAATGTTTACATGAACTAAAGCTCATTGTTGATCTTATGTATGAAGGTGGACTTGAAAATATGAGATATTCTGTTTCTGATACGGCGCAGTGGGGAGATTTTGTATCAGGACCACGCGTTGTAACAGAACATACGAAAAAAGCGATGGGTGAAGTATTAAAAGAAATTCAAGATGGTACATTTGCAAGAGGATGGATTGCAGAGCATAAAGCAGGAAAACCACATTTCTATGCAACGAACGCACAAGAAAATGAACATCAAATTGAAGTTGTTGGACGTAAATTACGTGAAATGATGCCGTTTGTACAACCGAAAGTAAAGGCGGAGGTTAAATAATATGAAACAGATTTTGTTCATGGATACGACGCTTCGTGATGGCGAACAATCACCCGGAGTCAATTTAAATGAACAAGAAAAGTTACAGATTGCCAGGCAGTTAGAAAAACTCGGGATCAATGTGATGGAAGCAGGATTTGCAGCAGCTTCTGAAGGTGATTTCCGCTCAGTAAAACGCATTGCGGAAACGATTCAAAATGCTTCCGTTATGAGTCTGGCAAGGGCGAAGGAAAGTGATATTCAGAGAGCGTATGAAGCGTTGAAAAATGCAGCATCTCCGCGATTACACGTCTTTTTGGCAACGAGTGATATTCATATGAAATATAAGCTTTGTATGTCAAAGGCGGATGTGTTAGATAGTATTCATCGCTCTGTAACTTTAGGGAAATCTTTATTTCCTACAGTACAATTTTCGGCAGAAGATGCAACGAGAACGGCTCATCCTTTTTTAGCAGAAGCTGTGGAAGTTGCGATTCGTGCTGGAGCGGATGTTATTAATATTCCTGATACAGTAGGTTATACAAATCCAGAAGAATATTATTCTCTTTTTAAATACTTACAAGAATATGTTCCGTCTTATGAAAAAACTATTTTCTCTTGTCATTGTCACGATGATCTTGGTATGGCAGTAGCGAATTCATTGGCGGCGATTGAAGGCGGGGCATTGCAAGTAGAGGGGACGATAAATGGGATTGGAGAGCGTGCAGGTAATGCTGCTTTGGAAGAAGTAGCAGTAGCTTTGCACATTAGAAAAGACTATTATGAAGCCGAGTCTGCTATAACACTAAAAGAGATTAAAGCAACAAGTACATTAGTAAGTCGTTTAACGGGTATGATCATTCCGAAAAATAAGGCAATTGTGGGAGCAAATGCATTTGCGCATGAATCAGGTATTCATCAAGATGGTGTATTAAAAGAAGTAACGACATATGAAATTATTGAACCAGAACTAATTGGTGAAGCGCAAAATTTATTTGTACTTGGAAAACATTCTGGTCGCCATGCTTTTACTGAAAAGATGAAGGAACTCGGTTATGAGTTTACGGAAGAAGAGCGAGATATAGCATTCAGCGCATTTAAGAGATTAGCAGATCGTAAAAAAGAGATTACAGAAGAAGATTTACGCGCATTAGTACTAGGAGAAACTGCATTTTCAACACAGCAGTATAATATTAAACAACTACAAGTACATTTTGTATCAAACAGTACACAATGTGCAACGGTTGCACTAGCGGATGAGGAAGGGAATGTGTACGAAGATGCAGCAACAGGAGCAGGGAGTATTGAAGCGATTTATAATGCAATTCAAAGAATTTTAGGACTTGAGTGTGAGTTAGCTGATTATCGTATTCAATCCATTACACAAGGGCAGGATGCACTCGCTCATGTGCATGTTGAATTGAAAGAAGGAACCCATCAAGTTTCAGGTTTCGGTGTTGCACAAGATGTATTAGAGGCATCAGCTAGAGCCTATGTACATGCAGCGGGAAAACTAAAGGCTTTGTTGCTCCTTGCAAAGTAACGTTTTGATAAGTGGGGGAATATTCCCCTGCTTCATTTATATAAATTCAGAATAATCAGTAAATAAAAAAACAAAGGGGTGCTGATCGTTGGAAAAACGTATCGTTTGTTTAGCAGGTGACGGTGTTGGACCAGAAATTATGGAGAGTGCCAAGCAAGTGTTACACATGGTAGAAAGGTTATATGGTCATCATTTTTATTTACAAGATGAACAATTTGGAGGGGCGGCGATTGATTCGATTGGGCAACCATTGCCGTCAAGAACATTAGCAGCATGTTTAGCAAGTGATGCTGTATTATTAGGTTCGGTTGGTGGACCACGCTGGGACGAAGCGAAAGAAAGACCAGAAAAAGGATTGCTTGCACTGCGAAAAGGGCTTGGTGTATTTGCTAATGTTCGTCCCGTCACTGTAGATGCAGCGACTTCACATTTGTCACCACTAAAAGCAGCTGATGAGGTAGATTTTGTTGTCGTTCGTGAATTAACGGGTGGGATTTATTTCTCCTTCCCAAAAGAAAGAACAGAAGAGGTAGCGACAGATACGCTCACCTATCATCGTCATGAAATTGAGAGAATTGTTTCATATGCATTTCAATTGGCAAGTAAACGTCGTAAAAAAGTCACTTCTATTGATAAAGCAAATGTTTTAGAGTCGAGTAAACTTTGGAGGGAAGTAACAGAAAAAGTAGCGCTTCGCTATCCGAATGTTGAACTTGAACATATTTTAGTAGACGCAGCCGCGATGGAATTGATTCGTAATCCAGCTCGGTTTGATGTTATTGTAACAGAAAATTTATTTGGTGATATTTTAAGTGATGAAGCATCTGTATTAGCAGGATCGCTTGGAATGCTTCCATCAGCAAGCCATGCAGAGAATGGACCTTCGCTATATGAACCAATCCATGGATCAGCGCCAGATATTGCAGGGAAAAATAAAGTGAATCCAATTGCGATGATGCGTTCGGTTGCGATGATGCTTGGACAGTCATTTGAATTAACAAGAGAAGGGAATGCGATTGAAGCGGCGATTGTTGCAGTACTCCAATCTGGAAAATATACATCTGATATAGGCGGAAATGAAACAACAACTTCGTTTACAGAGGCTGTACTTCAAGAAATGGAAGAACAAGCGCTAGTTGGGAGAGGGAGATAATGGGGAAAAGATTACTAGATAAGTTGTGGGAAAGGCATGTTGTCGAGACAAATGAAAATGGATTAGATTTACTATATATTGATCTTCATCTTGTACATGAAGTGACATCACCGCAAGCCTTTGAGGGCTTGCGGCTTGCGAATCGGAATGTGAGAAGACCTGATTTAACGTTTGCAACGATGGATCATAATATTCCAACAAAGGATGTTTGGAACATTACAGATCGCATTGCAAAGCAACAATTAGATACACTTCGTAATAATTGTAAACAATTTAATGTTCCATTAGCGGATATTGATGATGAAGCGCAAGGAATTGTTCACGTTATTGGTCCGGAGCTTGGACTGACGCAGCCAGGAAAAACAATTGTATGTGGTGATAGCCATACGGCAACTCATGGAGCTTTTGGAGCACTGGCATTTGGAATTGGTACAAGTGAAGTGGAGCATGTATTAGCCACTCAAACATTATGGCAACGAAAACCAAAAGCGATGGGCATTGAATTGAAAGGAAAGTTACCAAAAGGTGTATATGCGAAAGATATTATTCTACACCTACTCGCTACATATGGGGTAGCATTTGGAACAGGATATGTAATGGAGTTTTACGGCAAAGCAATTACAGATATGGAAATGGAAGAGCGCATGACGCTTTGTAATATGGCGATTGAAGGTGGGGCAAAAGCGGGAATAATTGCACCGGATGAAAAGACATATACTTATGTAAAAGGACGTCAGTATGCACCGAAAGAGTTTGATTTGGTAGTAGAAAACTGGAGTGAACTTTATACAGATCAGGATGCGGTATACGATATTGTTTATTCAGTTGATGTTACAACGCTAGCACCATATGTAACGTGGGGAACAAATCCAAGTATGGGTATGCGCATTGACGAATGTTTACCAGAAACACGTGATGCAAATGATGAACGGGCTTTTGCTTATATGGGGCTTCAGTCAGGGCAAAGTGCATTTGAAATTCCGATCCAGCATGTATTTATTGGTTCCTGTACAAACTCTCGTTTATCGGATTTAGAAATTGCCGCAGCTATTGTAAAAGGAAAAAAAGTAAAAGAAGGAGTACGGGCACTTGTTGTACCAGGATCAAAACAAGTGAGGGAGGCAGCGATGAAAAAAGGACTGCACCGTATATTTGAAGAAGCAGGTTTTGAATGGAGAGAGCCTGGGTGTTCTATGTGTCTTGGAATGAATCCGGATCAAGTACCAGAAGGTGAACATTGTGCGTCAACCTCGAATCGTAATTTTGAAGGAAGACAAGGAAAAGGTGCAAGAACACACCTTGTAAGTCCAGCAATGGCTGCAGCCGCAGCACTTTATGGTCATTTTGTTGATGTGAGAAAGGAGAGTTATGATGGAGCCATTTCGTATTCATAAAGGAACTGTTGCTGTACTAATGAACGATAATATTGATACAGATCAAATCATTCCAAAACAATATTTGAAGAGGATTGAACGAACGGGTTTTGGGAAATTTTTATTTGATGAATGGCGTTATGAGGATGATAGGAAAGAGAATCCGAATTTTCCACTAAATGCAGCTGAGCGAAAAGGAGCAAGTATACTCATTACAGGTGAAAATTTTGGCTGTGGTTCATCAAGAGAGCATGCGCCATGGGCACTTGCTGACTATGGATTTCGTGTTATTATTGCCGGGGGATTTGCAGACATTTTTTATATGAATTGTACGAAAAATGGCATGCTGCCAATCGTTATGGAAAAAGAAATGCGTGAAAAACTAGCAGCTGTTGATCCAAGAGATGTCATAGAAGTTGATTTAGAGAATGAAGTGATTACAACTCCACTACATCGTTTTCATTTTACAATTGAGACGATGTGGAAAGAAAAGCTATTAAGTGGCTTAGATGAAATTGGAATCACGCTTCAATATGAACGAAAAATTCAAGAATATGAACAAAAAACAGCTCGCTAATTTTCTTAGCGAGCTGTCATAAAAAAATACATATAAGGCTATAATTGTGTTTACATTCTGAATTTTGTATTATATACTATGTGAAAACAAGAGGAGAAAGGGAGTAAGGATAATGTTTACATTACAACCTATCAATATGCTTACACAATTACATCATCATACATAAACCCTTGAACCTAGCGTGAACAACGTGTAGGTACAAGGGTTATTCCCGTTGTACCTACACTCTATGAAAGAGCCTTGTAGGTATTTTTTCTACAAGGCTCTTTTTATTTTGTTCGTGATTGCTTTGGTGGGCATACACTAGAATAGGAAGTTTGCTAATTAGAGTTTAAAGGAGTGTGAAGCGGTATGACGAAATGGAAACGAGCAAATCCAGATGGAACAAGAGATTATGTATTTGAGGAGTGCACGTTAATAGAAGAAGTTGAACAAAAATTACGACGTGCTTTTTTAGAAAGGGGATATGAGGAAATTCGAACACCCACGATTGAATTTTATGATGTTTTTGCTTTTCGTAATAGGCCGATAGATGAAGAGAAAATGTATAAATTTTTTGATCAACAAGGGCGCATTATCATTTTGCGACCTGATATGACAATTCCTCTAGCAAGGGTAATGGGAACGCTTCGAGAGGATTTGGCTTTGAAACTAACATATAGTGGGAATGTATTTCGGGCAAACGAATCACTATCTGGAAAATACAATGAAATCATCCAAACGGGTATTGAAATCATTGGGATTGATAATATACGTGCTGAAATTGAATGTATCATAAGTGCAATTCATGCTCTTCAAGCTGTAGGGATTCAGTCTTTTACAATAGAATTAGGGCAAGTGCAGTTATACAAGTGTATTGTTAAAAAGCTGTCATTTGGAGAAGAAGAGGAGTCGCTCTTACGTACGTATATTGAAAGTAAAAATTATGCGGAGCTATCCCGTTTTTTACAAGAAAAGAATTTAGATCGAAGTGATGAAACGGTACAGTTACTTGAAAGGTTACCAAGATTATTTGGGAAACTTGAAGTAATTGAAGAAGCGGAAAAGCTCGCTTCAAATCATGAAATGAAGCAAGCGATCGAACGGGTAAAAGAAATCTATAAAACGATTGAAAAATTAGGATATGGTTCGTATATATCGATTGATCTTGGGATGATTCAGCATTTGCATTATTATACAGGAGTTATTTTTAGAGGATATATATATGACATTGGGGGAGAAATTGTTAGTGGCGGAAGATACGATGAATTGCTTGGTAATTTTGGAGAGCCGATGCCAGCAGTTGGGTTAGCTGTACAAGTAAATCAAATTGTTCGGACATTACAAGAACAACAAAAACCGTTCAAACGAAAAAAATTAGATATGATTATTCATTATTCGTTAGATATGATAGCCGAAGCAGAAAGACTAGGTGGTTTACTTCAGAAAGATGGATGGAAAGTGGAACTATCTATGTTTGAGAATTTGCAAGATACATTTCAGTTTGCAAAGAAGAATGGGATTGTAACAGTGATTGAAGCGACTGGAAAAGCATTAGTAGAATATGTGTGGAAAGAAAAATGGGTAATACAAAAGGAAGGGGACACTTCATGCGTAACATTCAAATTGCGTTAACAAAGGGGAGACTTGAGAAACATGTCATTCCACTGTTTGAAAAAGTCGGGATCGATTGTTCGGAACTGCTGGATAAAGGAAGAAAGCTTGTATTTCAAAGCGCTAGTAGAAATGTTTCATTCATTCTAGTGAAAGCAGTAGATGTTGCAACTTATGTAGAGCATGGTGTTGCAGACATTGGTATTGTTGGAAAAGATATTTTAATGGAATACGAGAAAGATATATATGAAATGGTTGATTTAGAAGTGGGGTGTTGTAAGTTTTGTGTCGCCTCTATCCCAACATATAATCCGAAAGGTTATCGGAAAAAGAGAATTGCCACAAAGTATCCGCATATTACTTCCAACTATTTTCGTGATAAGGGAGAAGATGTAGAGATTATAAAAATAGAAGGTTCTGTGGAAATAGCTCCATTGCTCGGGTTAGCAGATGCAATTGTTGATATTGTAGAGACAGGAAAAACATTACAAGAAAATGGATTGATTATATTTGAAGAAATGTATTCAATATCTGCTCGAATGATTGTTAATAAAGCTGCTTTAAAAACAAAAAAAGACGAAATATTCGATATTATCCATAAAATGGAGTGTGCAATTGCCTCAGGTAAATAAAAAGGGGGGATTATGATGGAGGTTATTTATAAGGACTATATGGAAGCGCTGAAGAAAATAAAGAAGCTAAGAGAACAGGCTAATATAATAGAAGAAACTGTGCAGTTACGTGTAAGAAAAATTGTTGAACAAGTGAGAAAAAGAAAAGACGAAGCACTAATTTCTTATACAAAGACTTTTGATGGTGTCGCAGTAACAAAGTTTCGTATTACAAAAGAAGAAATTGAACAAGCAAGTAAATATGTAGATTTTTCATTTCTAGAAGCATTGCAAGAAGCAAAGAAAAATATCATCTCATACCATGAAAAACAAAAAAGACAATCCTTTTTAGATTGTGAAAATGAAGGTGTGATTCGTGGTCAACTGATTAGACCATTGCAAACAGTTGGGGTATATGTACCAGGAGGAACGGCATCTTATCCATCATCTGTATTGATGAATGTATTACCTGCCAAAATTGCCGGCGTTCAGAAAATTATTATGGTTACACCACCAGGAAAAGAGGGGATAGATCCGCATATTTTAGTAGCGGCTGAAATTGCTGGTGTAGATGAAATTTATACAGTAGGCGGAGCGCAAGGGATTGCAGCATTGGCATTTGGGACGGAATCGATTCCGAAAGTTGATAAAATTGTTGGTCCTGGGAATATATATGTGGCTTTTGCAAAACGGGAAGTATTCGGAGCTGTTCATATCGATATGATTGCTGGACCATCTGAAATCGTTGTAATTGCTGACAAAACTGGGAATGCGTCTTTTATTGCAGCAGACCTATTATCTCAAGCTGAGCATGATGTGAGAGCAACAGCAATTTGTATTACAACTTGTGTAGACCTTGCTAACGAGATAGAAAGAGAGATACAGCAACAACTTCGGGCATTACCGAGAAGTGAAATAGCTCGTGAATCGATAGAAAGAAACGGAGCAATTCTAGTCGTTCCTTCGCTAGAGCAGGCGTTTCAATTGTCGAATGAGATAGCGCCGGAGCATTTAGAGTTACACATAAATGAACCGATGACTGCCTTAGGCTATATTAAGCATGCAGGTTCAATTTTTATTGGCCCATATGCTCCAGAACCGCTCGGGGATTATTTTGCAGGCCCCAATCATGTATTGCCAACAAGTGGAACAGCACGTTTCTTTTCGCCGTTATCAGTAGATGATTTTGTGAAAAAATCAAGTTTTGTATCGTATACGAAGGAAGCGCTACAAAACGTTCAGCATCATATTACAACGCTCGCGGATAAAGAAGGATTACATGCACATGCAAGAGCGATTCAAATTCGGTTTGAGGAGGAGAAATAATGCGTGAGGCAAATCAAGAGCGAGGAACGACAGAAACAAAAATTAAACTGAGTTTACAACTAGATGAAAGTACAAACGTTTCGATTCAAACGGGTGTTGGTTTCTTTGATCATATGCTAACTTTGTTTGCAAAGCATGGGCGATTTGGTTTGCAAATTGAAGCGGAAGGTGATGTGTTTGTTGACGCTCATCATACTGTTGAAGATGTTGGTATTGTACTTGGAAATTGTTTGAAAGAAGCATTGCAAAATAAAGAGGGAATTAACCGCTATGGAGCGGCATATGTACCAATGGATGAGGCCTTAGGTTTTGTAGCAGTTGATATAAGCGGAAGATCTTATCTTGTCTTTCAAGGTGAATTGAAAAATCCTAAGTTAGGAGATTTTGATACTGAACTGACAGAGGAGTTTTTCAGAGCGGTTGCCCATGCTGCGAATATAACACTACATGCTCGCATTTTATATGGAAGTAATACCCACCACAAAATTGAAGCGATATTTAAAGCATTTGGACGTGCACTGCGCGAAGCAGTAGACAAAAATGACAAAATTGTTGGTGTAAACTCTACGAAAGGAATGTTGTAATTGATTGCGATTGTAGATTATGGAATGGGGAATATTCGCAGTGTTGAACAAGCATTAACACGTATTAGAGCTAAGCATATTGTAACCGATGATAAAGAGAGAATATTACAAAGTCACGGTGTGATTTTACCAGGAGTTGGAGCTTTTCCAAAAGCAATGATTGCCTTGCAGGAAAAAGGTCTTGTTTCAGTGATTCAAGAAATTGGAGCGCAAGAGAAACCACTTCTTGGAATTTGTTTAGGGATGCAACTTTTATTTGAAGAAAGTGAAGAAATTGAGAGAACAAAAGGGATAGGTTTGTTACCAGGAGTGATCCGAAAGCTGGAAGTTCCTTATAAAATACCGCATATGGGCTGGAATCAATTAAAGAAGAAGCGAGAAATTGAATTGTGGAATAAAGTAGAAGATGGTTCATTTGTGTATTACGTTCATTCCTATTATGCAGATTGTCCAAGTGAGGTTGTATGTGGAAGTAGTGACTATGAAATTGATATTCCAGGATTTGTTGCGAAAGGAAATATATTTGGAGCGCAGTTTCATCCTGAAAAAAGTGGTGATATCGGGATACAAATATTAAGGAATTTTAAAGGAGTGGTAGAATCATGGAAATCTTCCCAGCTATCGATTTAAAACAAGGACGATGTGTTAGGCTTTATCAAGGAGAATTTCAAAAGGAAACGGTTATGAATGAAAACCCAGTCGCTCAAGCGTTATTGTTTGAAAAGTTCGGAGCAAGAATGTTACACATTGTTGATTTAGATGGAGCTGTTGCTGGGCAATCTGTAAATTTATCTGTAATTGAAGACATATGTAAAGCTGTTCGTGTTCCAGTCCAAGTGGGAGGTGGAGTGCGGTCTCTTGCATCAATTGAAATGTTATTGTCGGTAGGAGTAGAAAAAGTTATTTTAGGAACGGCTGCATTGTATGATCGTCCTTTTTTAGAAGAAGCGGTTCGTTTATATGGGGAAAACATTATCGTTGGTATTGATGCGAAAAACGGTTACGTTGCCACAAGAGGTTGGTTAGATGTGTCTGAAATTTCTTATATTGACCTTGCGAAGGAAATGGAAAGTGTCGGTGTGAAAGCTATCGTTTTTACAGACATTGCAAAAGACGGTACGTTAGAGGGACCGAACTTTGAGCAATTGCAATTACTACAGAAGGCGGTAGCAATCCGTATTGTTGCTTCGGGCGGAGTATGTTCATTGCAAGATGTAAAGAAGTTGAATGATATGAATGTATACGGTGTAATCATTGGTAAGGCGTTATATGAAAAAACAATTAATTTAGAAGATGCATTGCAGGTGACGAAGATATGTTAACGAAGCGAATCATTCCTTGTTTAGACGTGAGAGCAGGTCGTGTTGTAAAGGGTGTGAATTTTGTGGGATTACAAGATGTCGGAGACCCTGTTGAAATAGCTGCTTTGTACAATAAAGCAGGTGCAGATGAAATTGTTTTTTTAGATATTACAGCGACGCATGAAGGTAGAAAAACAATTGTGGATGTTGTAGAGAGGGCGGCGTCAAAAGTGTTTATTCCACTTACAGTTGGAGGGGGGATTTCAACTGTCCAAGATATGTATACTTTGCTAAGAGCAGGCGCAGATAAAGTTTCGCTGAACTCAGCTGCGGTGCGAAATCCAAAGTTAATTGGGGAAGGTGCCGAACATTTTGGTTCGCAATGTATTGTGGTAGCGATGGATGCAAGGAAAGTAAAAGAAAATAAATGGAATATATATGTAAATGGTGGACGGATTGATACAGGTATCGATGCTGTACAGTGGGCAAAACAGGTGGAACAGTTAGGAGCAGGCGAAATTTTACTTACAAGTATGGATGCAGATGGAACAAAGGATGGTTATGATCTTAGTTTGACAGAAAAAATTTCTAAAACGGTTTCGGTTCCAGTAATTGCCTCAGGAGGGTGTGGAAGTGCCGAGCATATTGTAGAAGTATTTCAAAAAACGTCAGCAAATGCCGCTCTAGCAGCATCTATTTTTCATTACGGTGAATCTACTGTGCAAGAAGTAAAGCGAAAATTACGAGGAGCCAAAATTGAGGTGAGATTATGACGCCAGATTTTTCAAAAGGACTGTTGCCAGCTATTGTGGTGGAAGAAGGAACAAAAGAAATTTTAATGTTAGCTTATATGAATGAAGAAGCATATGAAAAGACGTTAGAAACGAAAAAAACATGGTTTTATTCACGCTCTCGGCAAGCGTTATGGAATAAAGGAGAAACGTCCGGGCACATGCAGTATGTTCAATCTCTTTATTTAGATTGTGATCAAGATTCAATTGTAATTATTGTGAAGCAAGTAGGGCCAGCTTGTCACACAGGTGAGAAATCATGCTTTCATTATAAAATCATATAAGGGGGACCTTGAGAATGGAAGATGTACTGAAGTCTTTATATGAAACTATCGGGCAGCGTAAAGAAAATCCAATTTCGGAATCATATACAAATTATTTGTTTACAAAAGGTGAAGATAAGATTTTAAAAAAAATAGGGGAAGAGTGTACAGAAGTCGTCATCGCTGCAAAAAATGATAATAAAGAAGAGCTTATAAAAGAGATGGTCGATGTTATTTATCACTGCTTTGTTTTACTGGCTGCAAAAAATATTCCATTAGAAGATGTGTTAGAAGAAATGAAAGAGAGACAAGGGAAGCTCTCAAAAATAGGAGAGCGTAAAAAAATTGATACGTTATAAGGGGGAGAAACTATGAAAGTGGATTATCACCTTCATTTAGAGGAAGGCCCGTATTCAATACGATGGTTGGCGAGAATAAATGAAGCGCTAGAATATTATCAACCGCTCAAAGAGAAAAAGAATTCCATTGAATGGCTCATGAAAACACAAGAACGCTTGCAAAAAAGAGTGCAGGAAGGGCCATTTACAGTAGAGTGGATTGATTTCTATTTAGAAGAAGCGCTGCGAAAAGGAATAAAAGAAGTCGGTATTGTTGATCATCTCTATCGCTTTTATGAGGCAAAGGAGTATTACGAGAAATATGTAGATATTAGTGAATCAAAGCTCGGGCGTTTGCAGAAAGAATGGTTAGATCAAGTACGGGTAGCATCGATTTACGATTATACAAAGGCGATCCAAGAGGCAAAGGAGCGCTGGAGAAAACGAGGAGTAGTACTGCGTCTCGGGATTGAGGCTGATTATTTTATTGGTGGCGAGCGAGAGCTAGAAAATTTATTGGCATTAGGAGATTGGGATTACGTGATTGGTTCTGTCCATTTTATTAATGGCTGGGGATTTGATAACCCTGATACGAAAGAATATTTTGAAAATCATGAGTTACATGCATTATATGATACGTTTTTTGCGACAGTCGAAAAAGCAATTCGTTCCAGGGTATTTGATATTGTAGCTCATCTTGATAATATAAAAGTGTTTAATTATCGATTAGATGAAAATGTGCAGGTTCCATATTATGAAAGAATTGCTAAGGTATTACTAGAAACAAATACAGCAACGGAGGTAAATGCTGGGTTATATTATCGTTATCCTGTTCGAGAAATGTGTCCAAGTCCGCTTTATTTACAAGTTTTAGCAAAGCATAAAGTACCAATCACTCTTTCATCAGATGCTCATTATCCAAATGATTTAGGAAATTATGTCGAGGAAAATGTGAAAACATTACGTAATCATGGTATCTCTCATGTAGCTACATTTGAAAAACGGGTGAGGAAGATGCAGTTGCTTGAAAAAGAATCAACAACTGTTTCAAATTGAAAAATGATTTTGTGATGAAAACCTTTCTTTTTGCTCAAAATAAGAAAGAATGATAAAGGAGGGTTTTAAATGGCAAAACAAAATAACAAACAGAACATGAAAGTGACGAATCAAAGTTATACTTCTCAAACAAACGAGGAAGTCAACTCTGTAATCCAAGAACAAATTAGTGATACGGTAGCAGAAGGAACGATTGATGCAAAGCTTGGAAAACAATCTAGTGAAGAACAATAAGGAAAAGGGAGATCTCCATCTCCCTTTTTCTTATGAGAAAAAGTGTCAGTTTTCAGAACTGTAATCAAATTCCTTGGCTTTTTTAACTTAGATTTCTTACAATATAATATAAGGAAATTCCTATTTTTTAATAGAAGAGGTGCTTAGTAATGGCAAAAGTATTAGTAGCAGGAAACATTCCAAAAATCGGATTACAGTTATTACAAAATCATGAAATAGAAATGTATGACAAAGAAGAATTAATTAGTAGCGAAGAATTAGCAAAACGTGTGAAGGATAAAGATGCACTGCTAAGCTTACTTTCTACAAAGGTAACAAAAGAGGTAATTGATGCAGCACCTAATTTGGAAGTCATTGCTAATTATGGTGCGGGTTACGATAACATCGATTACATGTATGCAGCAGAAAAAGGAATTACAGTTACAAATACACCGAAAGTTTCAACAGAAGCAACGGCAGAATTAACATTTGCTCTTCTTTTAGCTGCGGCAAGACGAATTCCAGAAGGAGATACATTATGTCGTACAGTGGGATTTAATGGCTGGGCACCACTCTTTTTCCTTGGTCGAGAAGTATATGGAAAGACAATTGGAATTATCGGTCTTGGGGAAATTGGAAAAGCAGTTGCCAAACGTGCAAAAGCATTTGGAATGAATATTATTTACACAGGTCCAAATCGTAAGCTAGAGGCAGAAAACGAATTGGAAGCAACGTATGTAACGTTAGAAGAACTGTTACAAACAGCAGATTTTGTTACGATTAACTGTGCGTATAATCCAAGTCTCCATCATATGATTGATGAAGAACAATTTAAAATGATGAAGAAAACAGCATATATTGTAAATGCAGCGCGTGGTCCAATTATGAATGAACTAGCGCTTGCTCATGCGTTAGAGACAAATGAAATTGAAGGGGCGGCTCTTGATGTATTTGAGTTTGAACCGAAAATTACAGAGAGATTAAAGGGATTGAAAAATGTTGTCCTTACTCCGCATGTTGGAAATGCAACGTTTGAAACACGTGATGCCATGGCTGAAATGGCAGTACGTAACATTTTAGCTGTGTTAGAAGGAAAAGAAGCATTAGCGCCTGTGAATCAAAAGGAATTAGTTACAAAATAAAGAGACACCTTCCGGCTTGGAAGGTGTCTCTTTATTTTTCTTTATTTGCTCGTTTTTTATGAGAAGGTCTTTGCCTAATAAATTGAGATAACATATACAAAATATAAAGTGGGATGGCAATGAACAGAAATACTGAAATATTGCCAAAGCTTGTTTTATACATTGTATAAATAATTCCGATTAAAAAGAGTGTAACAATAATACTGTATCGTGGAATTGGTACATCTTTTAAACTTGGGATACGAATACGACTTACCATTAAAAATGCAAACGTTACAAATACCGTAATGAGGACAATTTTTGGAATGGTATGTGAAAATAGTGTTAAGAAGGCAACGAGTCCTCCTGCTGCAGTAATAGGAACACCAGTGAAATACTTCATAGAAGTAGATGAAGGCGTTACATTGAAGCGCGCTAAGCGATATGCTCCGAACAGAGGGAATAGTCCTGCTATGTATAGTCCGATAATTCCATAATTGGAAAAGGAAGTGTAGTACATTAAAACTGCAGGCGCAGCTCCAAATGTTACAACATCTGCTAGTGAATCAAGTTCTTTCCCCATTTGTGAATCAACACGCAATAAACGAGCTAGCCGGCCATCAAGACTATCTAACATCATCCCGATTAGTACTAAAATAGCAGCTGGTTTATAATACCCTAAAGATGCATAGCCGATTGATAAAAATCCACTGTATAAATTTCCGAGCGTAAATAAGTTTGGAATTGCTGCTCTATACAAAATCTGATCCCTTGCTTTCTGTAATAAATTCTTAATTAGTGTATGAAAGTTTACTTTTTTTATCATAACATAAATTTCTTTCCACGTACGAAAAAATTCCCATTTCATGAAAGATTTCACGAATAGTTTATCCAGTGCTTAGCTTCTTTATTTCTATTGGACCTTTGAAGTGAGAAGCTGTATAAATCCATTTTGATTTTTCATCATCTAAGCTGCGGCTATGAATAACAAAAGGTGGCCTGCACTCGCCTTCTCTCTTTGTTTTCACTTGGCGTGGGGCAGGAAAAGGAGCTGATCGCTTCTATACATGGTCGGATACTCTCTCCCACCTAAAAAGAAAGGGTTTCTATCAGTTTTTTGATTTTTAACATATAAAAATCACTGCTATGACAACAAAAACAGATCTCCGCTCATTTTCTCCCTTTGTTTTCATTCGGCATGGGGCTAAAAAAGGAGCTGACCGCTTCTATGCATGGCCGGATGCGCTCTCCCACATAAAGATTGGGTTTTATGTCAGTTTTTAAATTTGTATTCATATAATAAAGTTACCATGTTTATGAAATGGTAAAGATTTAGCTAAGAAAGAAGCACCCTCAAATTGTTATCCGAGGGTGCTTTTAAGGTTATTCAAATTTAGTTATCATTGTTCCCGTTTTGTATTTATTGTTAGGATCAAATCGTAATAAATCTCCATAGATAAGTTTATCAGAATAATTTAATTCTGTTTTCGCTTTTTCAATATACGGCTGGCAAATCGTTGAATCAATCAGTTCACCTGTGCTTTTTTTATAGCACATATTTTTTGTATAAACATAATCGTTTGTTACGAAACTACCATCACGCATAATCATAAGTGTTTGTTCATTTTTGGTAAATAAATCAGTACCAAATTCAATAGATTGGTTTGTTTTGATACCAAGTAAATGAAGTAATGTTGGTTTTATATCGATTTGTCCAGATACTTTTGAAATGACTTTTCCTTCTTGACCAGGAACGTGAATAATAAGTGGTACACGTTGCAACTGCATCGAATCAAATGGAGTTATGGATTCCTTACCGAGAAATTGTGCCATAGCAGCATTATGATTTTCAGAAATTCCGTAATGATCTCCGTAAATAACAATAACTGAATTATCGTATAAACCCTCTTCTTTTAATCGATTGATAAATAGTTTAAGAGCTTCATCTGTATAACGAACGGTTGGGAAATAACGATTTAGTACACCGCTCTCAGAATTATACTCACTAATATATTGATCTTCTGGATTTAAAAGAAACGGGAAATGATTTGTTAATGTAATAAATTTTGTATAAAACGGTTTTGGTAAAGATTTAAGTTTTGAGATCGATTGTTCAAAGAACTCTTTATCTTTTAACCCCCAACCAACAGACATTTGTTCTGTTCCTATATAATCATTTAGGTTAAAGTAACGATCGTATCCGAGTGCTGGATACATGATATCCCGATTCCAAAAGGTTTTATCATTCGAATGAAAGACGGCGGAATAGTATCCATATTTTTTTAACAACTCAGGAGTTGCTGTGTATTCATTGTTTGTATGTGTAAAGAATACAGAGCCACGGTCTAATGGATATAATGAATTTTCTACAATAAATTCAGCATCGGATGTTTTTCCTTGTCCAGTTTGATGATAAAAGTTATCGAAGTAATAACTATCTTTTATAAACTGATTTAAAAATGGAGTAATTTCTTTTCCATTGATTTTTTTGTTGATAACAAAATTTTGTGTTGATTCCATTGAAATTAGAATGACATTTTTTCCTTTTGCAACTCCAAATAAGCTTTTATCAGCTTGTGTATCTTTTGAATTCACGTAGTTCTTAATTTCAGAAAAACCGTCTCCACTTGCGAATACACGCTCTGCAGAAGATTTAGATTGAAGTGTAATGTCAAATAGATGATACGTGTATAAACCTAGATTTTTCACAACGGTTTGACGATCAAAAGAACGTGAAAACAATTGTGGCTTATGAACGACCGAAACAATAATTTGTAATGCTAATAGAGCTGTTATACCACCAAAAAAGCTCCGTTTTTCAGAACGAGATAGTGGCGTGTTATCACAAAAGTTTGGGAACTTACGTGAAATAAACATTAGAATAATTGCATCCGCAAATAGAAGTAATGTTTTGTACGTAAATAGTTCTTTAATACTTGTTCCTAAATCAGCCATGTTATTGGTTTGGAATAGAACAGGGAATGTGACAAAGTCATTATAAAACCCATAAAACATCGCGTTTCCAAATAAAATAAATGACAGTAAAAAGCTGATTCCAATAATAATTTGATTTCGATATTTTGATGCTAATAAAGCTAGACCAAAAAATAAAAGCAATGAAGCAATTGGATTAAACAATAGCATCATTTCTTCGAAGAAGCTATCAATTTTAATATCAAAGGCTAGCTTGTACACAATATATGTTTTTATCCATAATAAAACGACTGCAACAAGTGCAAATCGTAATTTTGGAAACAAATGTTGTAGCATAATATACTCCTCTCCTACTATAAGTGACGGTTCTAGTGATTGTATTTCTAATGATAGAAGTTTCACTTTATATATACGAACAGTCGTTTATCTTTATGTACTATTATACGAAAACAAAACAGAATTGTGGATGATTTTTATAAGAATTGGTTAGAAAAAAAGAAAACGGAGACAATAACCATATCGCATTTTGATACGGAGGTTATGATGAAAAAGTTATTTTGTTTCATATGTAGTGGTTTTTTATTCTTTTCCACTCCTACAGTTTTTACTGCACAATATGATGCGCCGTTATTAGAAGATGCTCTTTATTCCGTTTTGTTTCCACAAATAAATGTAGCGATTCAGAAGCATTATGGGAAACAAAAACCGTATGAATGTCCGAAGATTGTTAGTTTAAAAAAATTGTATAGTGGTACATATTTATTTCAAGCTGTAATTGAAGTGACGAAATATGAAGCAGGCATAGGTGGGAAAGTGCTTCCGCCATTTGAAAAAATAAAAATTACGTTTGATAATGATGAAGGAGAATGGACTGTGAAAAAAATAGATATAAAGCGCTTGCCAAATGATACGAAATTAAATTGTAAAAAAACAATGTGAAAAATTGTTTGACAAATAATTTATTCGTTTGGTATTGTTAATACCAACATAAGATGTTTGAAAATTAAATAGACTTACCTCATCTACTCTCAAAGGTAGAGGCCGCGATAGGAAAGAGTAAGCTATGGGAGATTTAGTGGAATCCGTGATCATAGATTGAAAGGGACTATTGCCGAAATATAAGAGTGACCACGTCATTCATATATTGGGACTACATTGAATAAATGTAGTACTGTCATAAGATTTTATTTTATGGAGAGCTATTTGGAGATGTTGATGCGGTTTCTTATTTGAGAAGATAACAACTCGTTTATTTTTTCATGATACATTATTCCTAATAAGAAACGCGTGTGAACATTGTTCCGCGCGTTTTTTGTTTATCTAAAAACGCGCTGCAATGAATAGAAGAAGATTGGGGTTATGAGTTTTAGAGGAAATAAGGGAGGAATTCAAATGTATTTACACGGCACAAGCCGAATCAATGAGCAAGGACACTTAGAAATTGGAGGCTGCGATACAACGCAGCTAGCTAAACAATATGGAACACCACTTTACGTATACGATGAAGCTTCTATTCGGGAGAAATGTCGCGCATTTCATCGTGCTTTCCAGGAAAGTGGGTTCTCTTACCAAGTAGCGTATGCAAGTAAAGCGTTCTTGTGCATGGAGATGTGCCGAGTAGCTCGTGAAGAAAATATGTCTTTAGATGTTGTTTCTGGAGGCGAATTGTACACTGCTTTGCAAGCTGGTTTTCCTGCATCACGCATTCATTTTCATGGTAATAATAAAACGGAAGAAGAGATTATAATGGCGCTGCAAGCAGATATTGGCTGCTTTGTGGTAGATAATTTCTTTGAAATGGAAATATTACATGACTTAGCACAGCAGTATGGAAAAATTGTAAATATATTAATCCGAGTTACACCTGGAGTAGAAGCGCATACACATGAATATATTACAACAGGGCAAGATGATTCGAAATTCGGTTTTGGAGTTTCTACCGGCCAGGCAATGCAGGCGATTCAAATAGCGTTAGAGAAATCAAATTATAATGTGTTAGGTATTCATTCACATATTGGATCACAAATTTTTGAAACAGCAGGATTTGTTCGGGCGATCGAAGTATTGCATAACTTTTTAGAAGAGATAAGAGAACAGACTGGTTATGTTGTAACAGTGTTAAACGTCGGCGGAGGTTTTGGAATTCGCTATACGGAAGCAGATACACCACTTACACTTGAAACATATGTGCATGCTGTAACCGAGGCAGTGAGAGACCAATTTACACGAAATAATTATCCTCTTCCAGAAATATGGATTGAACCAGGGCGTAGTATTGTTGGGGATGCAGGAACAACAATTTATACAGTGGGAGCTGTAAAAGATATTCCGGGTATTCGTAAATATGTGTCAGTCGATGGGGGAATGACAGATAATTTAAGACCAGCTTTATATGGAGCGCGTTATGAGGCAATGTTAGCAAATCGAGGAAAAGAAGAGGCTGAAGAAGTTGTTTCGATTGCTGGAAAGTGTTGTGAGAGTGGGGATATGCTTATTTGGGATATAAAACTGCCGCAAGTTGCTTCAGCAGATTTGTTAGCGATCTCTTGTACCGGAGCATATGGATATTCTATGGCGAATAATTACAATCGTATTCGCAGACCGGCTGTAGTATTTGCAAAAGGTGGAACATCACAAGTGGTTGTTGAACGAGAAACATATGAAAACATAATTGGGAACGATCGCATACGTATAAAAGAGCTTGTATAATGCTAAAAGGAGTTGTTCAAATGGAGCAACTCCTTTTAAAAAAATAAAAAATATAAAATATATCGGAAAACTAGGATTGAAAAAAATCAGAATTATGATAAAATACAAATACAAAGCTTATCAAGAGAAGCGGAGGGAACTGGCCCTACGAAGCTCAGCAACCTGCTTATAGAAGCAAGGTGCTAAGTCCAGCAAAATGGCATCCATTTTGAAAGATAAGGTAAATATATTACCGAACAGTCTTTTCGAAATGGAAAAGATTTTTTTTATGAATAAAAAGGGGGGCTGTTCGTGGGAGTGCGTGGACATTTTGACGAAGTAGCTGAGAAAATTCAAACGATGCTTGCGGATATGAAATATGGTTCTATTACAATTGTTGTGCAAGATGGAAAAGTGATTCAGCTTGAGAAAAGTGAAAAAGTACGCTTAAAGTAAAAAGCGCTGACTAGAAAAACTAGAGGCGGTTTTAATCTATTTTATTAGATTAAAACCGTCTTTTTGCGTTACAGGGGGAAAAACATGCTGACGTATGAAATGTGGAAAGAGGATTTCGTTTCTTTTTCTGAGGAAGATGAAACAAAAGGAGCGTTACAAGTATTAGAGTGGGCCTATAAACATTATGAGAGTGAAATTGTATATGCATGTAGCTTTGGTGTAGAGGGAATGGTTTTGTTACATCTTATAAACCAAGTAAATCCATCTGCGAAAGTTGTATTTTTAGATACAAACGTTCATTTTCAAGAAACATACGATTTAATTAAACGAGTGCGCGAAAGGTTTCCGGATCTCGAAATTATTGAAAAGCAACCATCGCTTACGCTTGAAGAGCAAGCAAAAAAGCATGGCGATAAGCTGTGGGAGCATAATCCAAACCTCTGTTGTAAATTAAGAAAAATTTTACCGCTTGAAGAATCTTTATTGAATGGAAAAGCGTGGATATCAGGGCTAAGAAGGGAACAATCTGAAACGCGGAAACATACAAGGTTTATCAATCAAGACCATCGCTTCAAATCTATTAAAATTTGTCCACTTATTCATTGGACGTGGAAGGAAGTATGGCGTTACGTATATAAGCATGGTTTACCTTACAATCCATTGCACGACGTCGGTTACCCAAGTATAGGGTGTGAAAAATGTACGTTGCCTGTGGGAGAAGGTGGAGATTCAAGAGACGGACGATGGGCTGGAAAGATGAAAACGGAATGTGGCCTTCATTTTCAATAAGGTCATGATTGATTTTAAATATATGTGAAAGAGGCGTACAGGAAGATGAATGAAACAAATGAATTAGTAAATCGTGTTGATGAAACATGTGAAACAAAAGGTATTGCAAAAGAAATTGAATTGGACAAAATTTCTTTAAGTGACTTAGAGCTTCTTGCAACAGGTGGTTATAGCCCACTTACTGGCTTTTTAAAGGAGAAAGATTATCAATCTGTTATAGAAAAAATGCGTTTAGTAAGCGGTGATGTATGGAGTATACCTATTACACTACCAATAACCGAGGAGCAGGCAGAACAACTTCAAATTGGTGAAGAGGTTCGTCTTGTCAAAGAAGGAATCACGTATGGTGTTATTCAAATAGAAGATATTTTTACACCGGATAAGGAAAAGGAAGCATTGCTTGTTTATAAAACGGCTGATACTGTCCATCCAGGTGTGAAAAAGTTATATGACAGGCCAAATATTTATGTTGGGGGAACAATTACGCTTGTGAAGCGTTTTGAAAATGATAAGTTTGATTCTTATCATTTAGATCCAAGTGAAACACGTGCCGAATTTGCGAAACGTGGCTGGAAAACAGTGGTAGGGTTTCAAACGAGAAATCCTGTTCATCGTGCGCATGAATATATTCAAAAGTCTGCACTGGAAATTGTAGATGGCTTATTTTTAAATCCGCTCGTTGGTGAAACGAAATCAGATGATATTCCGGCTGATGTACGTATGGAAAGTTATGAAGTGCTTTTGAAAAATTATTATCCAAGTGATCGTGTCTTTTTAAGTGTTTTTCCAGCAGCAATGCGTTATGCGGGGCCACGTGAAGCGATATTTCACGCGCTGGTTAGAAAAAACTTTGGCTGTACACACTTCATCGTGGGACGTGATCATGCTGGGGTAGGTAATTATTACGGTACGTACGAAGCACAAGAGATTTTTACGAATTTTACAGTAGAAGAGTTAGGGATTACACCACTCTTCTTTGAGCATAGTTTTTACTGTACAAAATGTGAAGCGATGGCTTCTACGAAAACATGTCCGCATGGT
Source organism: Bacillus sp. XF8 (assembly GCF_017498755.1). NCBI lineage: Bacteria > Bacillati > Bacillota > Bacilli > Caryophanales > Bacillaceae > Bacillus > Bacillus sp. XF8. The sequence goes on from NZ_JAGDQK010000002.1 coordinate 192,740, forward strand.
AAAGAAGAGCATGTTATTTTATCAGGGACGAAAGTAAGAGAAATGTTGCGAAATGGAGAAATTCCACCAAGTGAATTTAGCCGTAAAGAAGTTGTAGAAATATTAATTCGTGGTTTACAAAAAGAAGTCGTTACAAAATAAGGAGAGAGTAGGATGGACGTAAATATAACTTGGCATACAGCATCTGTTTCAAAAGAGGAAAGACGAAAGAAAAGTGGTCACCACAGTTTTGTACTTTGGTTCACAGGATTATCAGCTTCTGGAAAATCAACAGTAGCAAATGCGGTTGCCCGAAAATTGTTCGAAAAAAATATTGGGAATTATGTACTAGATGGCGATAATATTCGTCATGGTTTAAATAAAGATTTAGGATTTTCCGAAAGTGATCGGACAGAAAATATTCGCCGGATTGGTGAAGTGGCGAAGTTATTTGTAGATCAAGGGACAATTGTACTAACAGCATTTATTTCTCCATTTCGAGTGGATCGCCAACAAGTAAGAGATATTCTCGAAAAAAATGAATTTATCGAAGTGTTTGTAAAGTGTCCAATAGAAGAATGTGAGAAACGTGATCCAAAAGGACTTTATAAAAAAGCGAGACAAGGCGATATTAAGCAATTTACCGGTATTGATTCGCCATATGAAAAACCTGTAGAGGCAGAAGTAGTGGTAGAAACACATATTTATTCAATCGAACAATGTGCAGAACAAATTATCGGTTACTTACAAGAGCGTAGCTTTATATAGGGGGAATAAAAATGAGTTATGAAAAAGTGTGGGCAAACAATGAAAAGTTAAATGCTACAGAGAAGAAGAAATTAGAAAAAGATGGATTGGAAATCTTTAAAGCGATTCCGTATTATGCTGAAAATGGATTTGATTCTATTCCGAAAGAAGAGTGGGATTCCTTTAAATGGGCGGGGTTATATTTACAGCGCCCAAAAGAAGCAGGGTACTTTATGATGCGCGTTAATATTCCTTCTGGTATTTTAACGAATGAACAAGTGGAGGTATTGGCTTCGATTGCGGAAGATTATGGTCGTGATGTTCTTGATATTACTACAAGACAGGCGATTCAATTCCATTGGCTTGAAATTGGTCAAATACCAGATATTTTTAACCGCTTAGAAAAAGTAGGATTATCAACAGCCGGAGCTTGTGGTGATATTACAAGAAATATTATTGGGAACCCTCTCGCTGGTATTGATGGTGATGAATTATTTGATACAGCACCAATTGTAAAAGAGGTATATGAGTTCTTCCAACATAATGACGAATTTTCGAATTTGCCTCGAAAGTTTAAAATGTCAATTAGCACAAACGTATATAATGCAGCAAATGCTGAAATTAACTGTGCTGCCTTTACTCCGGCTACAAAAGAGATTGATGGAAAAACCGTGGAAGGATTTCATCTGCGAGTAGGCGGTGGATTATCTGCCCGTCCGTATTTAGCGCAGGAGTTAGATTTATTTATTCTTCCTGAGCAAGTGAAGTCGGTAGCAATTGCAATAGCTACAGTTTTCCGTGATTTCGGATATCGTGAAAAGCGACATTTAGCACGTTTGAAATTTTTAGTTGCCGATTGGGGTGCGGAAAAATTTAAAGAAAAATTATTAGAATATACAGAGCCTTTACATGATAAAGGAAAGGATGCTTTGAAAGGATGGAATGCGGGTTATTTCTACGGTGTTCATAAGCAAAAACAAGGTGATTTATCATATGTGGGCTTTAATGTACCGGTTGGGCGTTTACACTCTGAAGAGTTCTTTGAAATTGCTAGAATTGCGAAACAGTATGGGAATGGTGAAATTCGCACATGTAACTCACAAAACTTCATTATTCCGAATGTTCCGGAAGAAAATATAGAAGGGCTGTTAAAAGAGCCTTTATTTGAAACTATTTCTGCAAGTCCAAAATCTTTTATAGGATATGCAGTATCATGCACAGGTATTGAGTATTGTAACCTTGCATTAGTAGAAACAAAAGAAAGGCTACGTAATATTGCAGATTATTTAGATACACAGCTTGTTCTAGATGTTCCCGTTCGCATTCATATGGTAGGATGTCCAAATTCATGTGGACAAAGACAAATTGCGGACATTGGTTTGCAAGGAGTGAAATTAAAAACGAAAGAAAAAGGAATTGTTGAAGCGTTTGAAATTTATGTAGGTGGTACGTTATTAGATGGTGGTGTCTATAACCAAAAATTAAAAGGGAAAATTGATGGGGAAGATCTTCCGAATGTTCTTGTATCGTTTTTAACATACTTTAAAGAGCAGAAACTGCCAGCTGAAACATTTTATGAGTTTGTAGAACGCGTTGGAGTAGAAGATTTACAAGCAGCATTGAATCATATTTTAGAAGAAGTGATTGCATCTTAGGAGGGAGCAATATGGATTTGTATCGTTTTGAAGCAGTATTGGCAAATGATGTTGTTCCTGTAGTAGTTGTTGCACAAAGTGAGGAACAGGCATTTAGACTTGTTGAGGTAGAATTAGAGAAGTATTTTTTACCGCTGCCAGAAGTGAAGGAAATCTCTCTATATGAAAAAAAGAAGATTCGAAAAGGTGCAGCATTTGTCATTCATGAGCAGGAAACGTTGTAATACAAAATGACACTGATTTGAATAGAAACTTCCATTCGTAATAGGAATGGAAGTTTCACTTTACCCCGCACTAACGGGCAGTAATAACCTCAATTTAAGGTTTTAGGAAATCAAAGAAGCTAACTGCCCGTTAGTGCCCGATTTGTAGGGCTAGCCATCAGTGGGGGATGAAACTTCTCACTGATGGAAGTTTCACTTTATAGTAGAAATGAGGAGAGATGATGGGAAAGGTGTATATTGTTGGGGCAGGACCGGGAGATCCAGATTTAATTTCTGTAAAAGGAGTAAAGTGTATCGAGCGGGCGGATGTTATTTTATATGATCGACTTGTAAATAAAGAATTACTTTCTTATGCAAAGCCAGATGCTGACTTAATATATTGTGGGAAATTGCCAAACTATCATACGATGAAACAAGAAACCATTCACGCCTTTCTTGTTAAATATGCAAAGAAAGGAAAAATCGTAACGCGATTAAAAGGCGGGGATCCATTTGTATTCGGAAGAGGTGGTGAAGAAGCAGAAGCGTTAGCGAAGCATGGTATTCCGTTTGAAATTGTGCCTGGCATTACAGCAGGGATAGCTGCTTCGGCATATGCGGGTATTCCTGTAACACACCGAGATGCGAGCGCAAGTTTTGCTGTTGTGACAGGGCACCGAAAAGATGGTGCTGAAGAAGAAGTGAAGTGGGAAAACTTAGCGAAAGGTGTCGACACGCTTGCTGTTTATATGGGAGTAAGTAATCTTCCTTATATATGTGAACAGCTTTTGAAACATGGAAAAGGGGAAGATACGCCAGTTGCTATTGTAGAATGGGGAACTACATCATCTCAGCGAACCATTACAGGAACGCTAGGGACAATTGTAACGATTGCTGAAAAAGCGCAGATCCAAAATCCGAGTATGATTGTAATCGGGGAAGTTGTTCGTTTTCGTGAAAAAATCCATTGGTTTGAACAACAGGCTGACATTACGTATCCAGTAAGCGGAGTGTTATAAAATGAAAGCTGTGTTATATATATGTCATGGAAGTAGGCTGAAAGAGGCAAAAGAAGAAGCGATAGGTTTTGTTTCTTCTTGTATGAACCGTGTATCAGCTCCTATTCAAGAACTGTGTTTTTTAGAGTTAGCACAGCCTGTTATTTCAGAAGGATTTGTTAATTGCGTAAGAAGAGGAGCAACAGAAATTGTCGTTGTTCCTGTCTTTTTATTAGCAGCAGGGCATGTGAAAGAAGATATCCCAAATGAATTAAAAAAAATGCAAAATAAATTTCCTTACATTGCAATTACTTACGGAAATCCGTTTGGTGTTTCGGAATCACTTGTATCGGCTACGTATGAGGGAAGTGGCATTAAAGAGTATGAAAGTGAAGTGACTTTATTGCTAGTTGCAAGGGGGAGTAGTGATCCTGAGACGTTACAAGATATGAAGCGTATTGCTTCTCTGTTTGAAAAAGAGGAGAAAGTTAGAAAGGTAGAAGTATGTTATTTAGCCGCAGCAGAGCCTCGATTTGAGGGGGAATTAAAAGAAATTGTAGAACGAAATGAGGAGAATGTTGTCATTCTGCCTTATTTATTATTTACGGGTCTATTAATGAAACATATTGAGAAGGAAGTGCGTGGATACCATTCTACAAATATATATGTAAGTCCTTATTTAGGGAAAAATCGTATGTTTCAAGAGATGCTAATTCAGAGAACGGAAGAAATATTAAGGGGAGATGAGTGTGTATCCACTTACAGTACGAATTGAAAAGAAACGTGTTGTTGTCATTGGTGGTGGAAAAGTGGCATCATTTAAAATCGCTCCTTTACTAAAAGCAGGGGCAAATGTAGTTGTAGTGAGTCGTGCATTAGATGCGAGCTTAGTAAAACTTGTAGAATCGAAACATATTCGTTGGTTTCAAAAAGACTATGAAAAAGGTGATCTAGAAGGCGCGTTTTTAGTAGTAGCAGCTACAAGTGATGCAATATTAAATGAACATATTGCACAAGATGCGGCAGTAAACCAGCTTGTTAATGTAATTACTAACCCCGAAAGCGGAAATGTTCATTTTCCGGCAGCTATTCACCGAGGGAGGCTCAATGTTGCCGTTTCTACTGGAGGTGCAAGTCCAAAACTTGCGAAAAAAATTCGGGATGATATTGCGGCGAAATACGATGAGGTGTATGAAGATTACCTTGATTTTTTATATGAAGTGAGAATGAAAGTGAAGAAATTGTCTCTAGAAAAAAGAAGGCAGAATATTTTATTACAAGAAGTGTTGAAGCTTGAATATATTCAAAATCAGCAAAAAAGGGAAAGGTTTTTACAAGAGTTAGATGAAAGGCTATGTGTAGAATAGAATACACGTATTGCTGAAAATATAAATAAAAAAACGAGATAAACCTTTCTTTTTAGGTGGAAGAGAGTATCCGATCATGCGTAGAAGCGTGCCCCATGCCAAGTAAAAACAAAGTGAGCAAACGAGAACAGGCAATCTTTTGGTTTTCATAGCAGCGATTTATATGTGGGGAAATTAAAATGGATTTATCCCGCAAAAGCTCGATTAATGAGGGTTTTTCATCAGTGGGGATGAAGAACATCTCACTGATAGAAGTTTCACTTTATATAGCTGGATAAATTAAATTCTTCTTTACAAATATAATAATCTACTCTATAATCACAAGTAACTTCAATAGATGAAATCGATGAGCAAGAAGAGTACGTATATTTGATGCGTTCAGAGAGCTGGGGTAAGGTGTGAGCCCGGTACGATAAAATATACAGAATGGGCTTGCGAGAGGTATGCTGAACAGATTAGTAGGCAACCCGGGTTCCGCCGTTACAAGGATAGGGTATCGGAATTTTTCCTGTACCTGAACAAGTGGGATTTTTTAATCCAATCGAGGTGGTACCACGGTATTCTATTACATATATCGTCCTCTACATGCATAGTAGCGTGTAGGGGACTTTTTTATTTTCTAAAGGAGGTGGGCGAGTATGAAATGAAAGTGTATAATTGAGAAAAATAAAAATATTCAGAAAAGGAGAAATTACGATGAAAGAAACACAGCAATGGACGTCGAAAATTGGTTTTGTACTCGCAGCAGCCGGAGCCGCAGTAGGACTTGGAGCAATATGGAAGTTTCCATACGTTGCAGGTAATGGAGGGGGAGGAGCATTTTTCCTAGTCTTCCTATTATTAACGTTATTTATTGGTATGCCTCTTCTTTTAGCGGAGTTTGTTATTGGTCGTAGTACACAAAAAGAAGCGGTTACGGCATATAAATTGTTAGTACCAAATAGTAAATTATATCCATGGATTGGTCGTATGGGAGTTGTCACTTGTTTTAGTGTATTATCCTTTTATAGTGTTGTCGGTGGATGGATTTTATTATATTTATATTATAGTGTGACAGGAAACTTTTGGAGTGGGGCAGTTGAATATGGAAAATTGTTCGAACAAACAATTTCGAATCCTGCTAGCGCAGTAGGTGCTCAGTTAATCTTTATGCTTTGTACGATTTTTGTTGTAAGTAAAGGTGTAGAAAAAGGAATCGAAAAGGCAAGTAAGTATATGATGCCGCTATTATTTATTTTGTTTATTGCTATTATTATTCGTGCTCTTACGCTTGACGGTGCTTGGGCTGGTGTAGAGTTTTTCTTAAAACCGGATTTTTCAAAGCTAACAGCCGATACGATTTTATATGCAATGGGACAATCTTTCTTTTCACTAACAGTAGGTGCTTCGGTAATGGTGACATACAGCTCGTACTTAAAGAAAGAAGAGCATTTAGCAAAATCAGCAACATCAATTGTGAGTTTAACGGTTTTTATTACAGTGCTTGCGGGACTAGCCATTTTCCCGGCAATCTTCGCATTAGGGGTTAAACCAACAGAAGGGCCTGGTTTATTATTCATTGTTCTTCCGGCTGTATTTGCGAAAATACCATTCGGACAATTTTTCTTTATTATGTTTTTAATTTTATTCTTCTTTGCAACGTTAACTTCCGCAATTTCGATGCTTGAAATTGTTGTGGCATCTGTAGCGAAAGATAATGAGAAAAAACGTCCTTCAGCATCATTTATCATTGGATTACTCATTTTTGTGGTTGGAATTCCATCTGCACTATCATTTGGTATTATGAGTGATGTAAAAGTCTTTGGAAAAACATTTTTTGACTTAGTGGATTTTGCGGTAAGTAATGTATTGCTGCCGTTAGGAGTACTAGCGATTTCATTGTTTGTACCGAATAAAATGAGTAAAGATTTATTAATGAAGGAATTAGAAGTTACAGAAACAAAAGGGAAAACATTATTTAACTTATGGTTTTTCTTACTACGTTATATTATTCCAGTAACGGTAGTGATTGTATTTTTAAATGCAATTGGCGTATTTAAAATGTTTATAAAATGAGCGGGGAATCTTTCCCGCTTTTTAATTTGATTTTTAGTTTTGTAGTTTTTATTCATTTTAATCGTTAAGTAAATGGTATGTTTTAGGGTATATAAAAATAATAAATAATGACGGACGGGACAATATAACTCCATCTAGATTATTTATATTATGTATTATTTATATAAAAAACTCGGCATGTGCCGAGTTTTTTATCGTTAAATATAAGGAGCTGGATCTACTGCGTTTGTTTTACCTACATTCCATTCACCAATATGAATTTCAAAATGTAAATGTTGACCAGTAGATTGTCCAGTGTTTCCCATGAAACCTAATTGTTGTCCTTGTTTTACAGTTTGTCCGACAGATACAGAGCGGCTGCTCATATGAGCGTATACTGTTGTATATGTTTTGCCGTTCATACGATGTGATAAATAGACAACATTTCCATAACTAGATGACATATCAGATCGAATTACAACACCATCAGCAGCTGCTGCAATTGGTACTGTACCAGAAGCTGCGATATCTAAACCAGCGTGGTGACCTCGTGAAGGGTCGTTAAATCCTGAACTGAATCTTCCGGCTGCTGGTTTTATAAAGCCACTTTTATTTGTATCGTGTGGTGTTGGAGCAGCTTGTACATCTTCCTTAGCAGAAGCGGCTTGTGAAGCCTGTTTTTGTGCTTCCTCAGCTTTACGAGCTTCCTCTGCCTTTCGTGCTTCTTCAGCTTTACGAGCTTCTTCTGCTCGTTTTTCTTCCTCAATTGCTTTTTGAACAGCTTGGCGTTGATTTTCTAAAATGCTTTTAGATTCTTCTAGACCTTCAATTTCAGAATCTACTTTTGATACTTTGGCGTGTAAATCGCTAATAAGTGCTTGTTGTTCTTGTTGATTTTTTTGAAGCTCTTGTTGTTTTTGCTCCAACTTTTGCTTTGATTCGTTCAGTTGTTGTTCTTTCTTTTCAACAGCTTCTTTTTCTGTTGTTACAGTTTCTTGATCGGTTGTTTGTTTTTTTACAATTTCTGTATCGTTGTTTAAAATCAAGCTAACGGAATACATATTATCTACAAGATCCGCGAAATTGTTTGAGTTCATCAATACTTCAGTTATGATATTTGTTCTTGGTTTTTCTTGCATGGATTGTAGTCGTTGTTTAATGACATCTTGACGGGTGTCAATATTTGTTTGCAATTGCTCGATACGTTTCTTTTTCTCGGCAATTGTTTGTTGTGTTTTACTAATTTCTGTTTCTATATCGTTTAAATCAGCTTCATTCTTATTAATAGAAGCTGTTAAATCATCAATCTTTTTTTGTAAGTCTTGTATTTCTTTTTCTATCTGTTCTTTTTCTGCCGACTTGTCCTGTAATTCTTGTTGGTTGCCCTCTAATTCGGACTGAATATTAGACAATTTATCTTGACTTGTTTCCGCATATGCAGGTGATTGCAACGGAGAAACAAAAATAGTGCCTGCTGCTAAGACGCTGAAAGCTACAAATTTCTTTTTCATAATAGTGGTCTAGCTCCTTTCCCTATGATGTATATATCATAATTGGAAGAATACTGTCTATTGTTGTAATCATAATGTAAAGAAAGTTTTATAAATGTACTATGAATTGTCGGAAATGAGGTAATTTCTGTATATTATGTCGTTTGATATGATAGAAATAATGTAAAGAGAATATTGATAAACACTTTAAGGAATCGTTCTCATGTTAGGTTTTCTGACATGGGTTTTGTTCTTGTCAAGAAAAATATTTGCGTTCACGCAAACTTATTTTGTTGTCAGATTTCATTTTTTGATTTATCATTTTTAACAGGGACAAATGTAGTGAATTGTCGAATAATATGTAATACTCTTAATTTCTTGGCTTTATAGAAAGACAGAAAAATAGAGTTAAAGCATTTAAGAAGGGGGTTGCAGCAAGTTATGAAGAGAATTGGACTTGCATGGCAAATTTTAATAGGTCTTGCGCTTGGTATTACAGTTGGGGCGATTTTTTATGGTAATGACGCAGTTGCAGGATACTTACAACCAATTGGTGATATTTTCATTCGATTAATTAAAATGATCGTAGTACCAATTGTCGTAGCGAGCATCGTTGTTGGTGTTGCTGGCGTTGGTGATGTGAAAAAGCTAGGACGACTAGGCGGAAAGACAATTATTTATTTTGAAATTATTACAACAATTGCAATTGTTGTTGGTCTACTGGTAGCGAATATTTTCCAACCAGGAAAAGGCGTAAATATGGATGAATTAACAAAGACAGATATTTCAAAATATACTCAAACGACAGAACAAGTACAGAGTCACTCTTTTGCAGATACATTTGTAAACATTGTTCCGACGAATATTATGAAATCATTAGCTGATGGTGATATGCTTGCTATCATTTTCTTCTCTGTACTATTTGGTTTAGGGATTGCAGCAATCGGTGAAAGAGGAAGACCAGTTCTTCAATTTTTCCAAGGCGTAGCTGATGCAATGTTTTACGTAACGAACCAAGTTATGAAATTTGCACCGTTCGGTGTATTTGCTTTAATTGGTGTTACAGTTTCTACATTTGGTCTATCTTCATTAATTCCATTAGGGAAATTATTAATTGTCGTATATGGAGCAATGATCTTCTTTGTTGTAGTTGTACTAGGACTTACGGCGAAAATATTCGGAATCAACATTTTCCAATTCTTCAAAATTTTAAAAGACGAGCTGATTTTAGCGTATTCTACTGCGAGCTCAGAAACGGTTTTACCGAAAATTATGGAGAAGATGGAGAAATTCGGTTGTCCGAAAGCAATTACATCTTTCGTTATTCCAACAGGTTACTCGTTTAACTTAGATGGATCGACACTATATCAAGCAATTGCAGCAATTTTCTTAGCGCAAATGTACGGTATTGATTTATCCATTACACAGCAAATTACATTATTGCTTGTATTAATGGTTACATCTAAAGGGATTGCGGGTGTACCAGGAGTATCGTTCGTTGTATTATTAGCAACGCTTGGTACAGTAGGTATTCCAGCAGAAGGTTTAGCATTTATTGCAGGTATTGACCGAATTCTAGATATGGCACGTACAGCAGTTAACGTTGTAGGTAACTCTTTAGCAGCTGTTGTTATGTCTAAGTGGGAAGGTCAATATGACGCTGAAAAAGGACAAGCTTATTTAAAAGAGATTTCCAATAAACAAGCAGCATAATTATAATTTGAAAAGCTCTCACATAATATGTGAGAGCTTTTCTGTATAGGGGAGGAGAAGTTATGAAACGTAAGTACGGTAACGGTTCTTCTTGGGAGCGATTAATAGAGAAGACGTATACGGTGAAGAGCATAGAAGAAGGCATGTTAGGCATATTGCATATACTGAAAGTGAAAGAGCCTAGTTATAAAGGGTATAACGATAGAGAACTTTGTATTGTAAACGATGGATATACGTGGGTGCAATATTTTATAAATGATAAAAACTTTGCCATTACAGCTATGTTAGATGAGCAGAAGAATTTGGTACAATATTATATCGATGTGGCGAAAGAATATAAAGTAGATGAGCGTGGTCTGCCGTATTTTGATGATTTATATTTAGATGTAGTAACATTACCGAACGGTGAGATTTATCTATTAGATGAAGAGGAATTAGGAGAAGCGTATAGGACTGAGGATGTTTCTAAGGAAGAATATGATTTAGCTTGGCGTACGGCAGAATGGATTATTACAACAATCAAAAGAAGAGAGTTTTACTGGTTTGCAATTTTAGAAACAGAAATTCAAAAATTAAAAGGAAACTAGTTCTCTTTAAAATGATTGATACATTCGCGTTTTTGTATAAATATCAAAAAATACCAAAAAAAATTATACAAATAATAATTGACTTTTGTTTTGTAAGCGAGTAAAGTTAGGAAAGAAATTATTATTAAAAATAAAATATGAAACCTTCTTATAAAGAGAGGCGGAGGGACTGGCCCTACGATGCCTCGGCAGCGGACTCGATTTCAGAGTGCTGTGCCAAATCCAGCAAGCATGTGCTTGAAAGATGAGAAGAGTGTTTCTTATAAATGTATAAGACCTCTTCTTTTCGGAAGAGGTCTTTTGTTATGAGATAGAAAAGGTTTAGAACTAGGGAGAGATGTTATTTTGAAACAAACGAAAGGGAATGGCTTAGCATTATTACCGCTTGGAATATTCTTAGCGCTATTTATTGGTTCTGGAATTATTACAGGTGATTTTTATAAATTGCCGATACTTGTAGCAATCTTAATTGCTGTAGGTACTGCATTAGCGATGAATAGACAAGAAAGCTTTACATCAAAAGTAGAACGGTTTGCCAAAGGGGCTGGTAATCCGGACATTATGATTATGGTATTAATTTTTGTACTTGCTGGTGCGTTTTCTGAAACAGCAAAAGGAATGGGTGGAGTTGATTCTACAGTAAACTTAGCGCTGTCTATTTTGCCACAAGGGTTTATCGTTGCAGGAATTTTTGTTATAGGGTCCTTTATTTCATTAGCGATGGGGACTTCGATGGGAACAATTGCAGCGTTAGCGCCAATTGCAGTCGGTATTAGCCAGCAAACAGATATTTCTATTGCACTAGTAATGGCGACAGTTGTTGGTGGAGCGATGTTTGGTGATAATTTATCATTTATTTCTGATACAACAATTGCAGCGGTTCGCTCGCAAGGGACGGAAATGAAGGATAAGTTTAAAACAAACTTTTTAATTGTATTACCAGCTGCGGTTATTACAATTGTACTGTTGGTTATGCTTACACTTGGAAATGATACAGAAATAAAAGCTCATGCATTCGATTGGGTGAAAATTTTACCATATGCGGGTGTATTAATAACAGCGCTACTTGGTTGGAATGTACTGATTGTATTAACGGGTGGAACAGTTTTATCAGGTATTATCGGTCTTATTGATGGTAGCTACACATTGGCAAGCTTCTTTAAAAGTGTAACAACAGGAATTAATGGCATGATGGAGCTAGTGCTCTTATCAATTTTAATCGGCGGAATGGTTGAAATTATTCAATATAATGGTGGTATTCAGTATTTAATGGACGTATTAACACGTAATATTCGTTCGAAAAAAGGTGCTGAATTTGGAATTGCTGGTTTAGTTAGTATGACGAATATGTGTACTGCGAATAATACAATTTCTATTATTTTTACTGGACCACTGGCAAAAAATATTGCGAATCAATATGAAATTGATCCACGAAAATCGGCGAGTGTATTGGATCTTTTCTCATGTTGTGTACAAGGATTAGTTCCATATGGTGCTCAAATGTTGACGGCGGCAGGTTTTGCTGCATTGTCTCCGATTGAATTGCTGCCATATGCGTTTTATCCAATCTTAGTTGGGGTATGTGGTATAGTTTCTATTTTAATTGGTTTTCCAAGGTTTTCAAAAGTAGCGAAAAAAAAACAATATCATAAAACAGCATAAAGAAAAAGGATGCCTTATACAAGGCATCCTTTTTCTTTATATTCCCCCTAATATAAGGCTGACTTGGAATAGGTCTTAAGTCTGAGGCGAAAACGGTTCTTAAGCTCGTTATGGAAAAACGAAAAAATAGTTAAGATAAGAGTATCAAATCGAAGGGAGGCAAGCACAAGATGAAACAATTTCTAACGTTTATCGCAGCCGGTATTTTGGCTTTAATTGCTCTTGGTAGTCTTGCTGGTATTGTAGGATTCGCAATTGGAGCAGGAATTGTGTACTGGAGCTATAAATCATTTGTGCGAGCACAATCATTTTTTGGAAAGTTAGCTTGGGGTATTGCCGGTTTAATCGGCTTGTCAATCGCTCTATCTCATTCCCCAGCATTAATCGGTATCGCAGCATTAGTAGTTCTATACTACGGGTACCGTGAGTGGAAAAAAGAAAAAGATGTAGTAGTTGATTCCGCTTCAGAAAGTTCTAAACCATATAGCAACTTTGAAGATGAGTGGAACAAGTTAATGAAAAACTAATATAAAATAATTTAAATCATAAAGTAGAAGAGAGGAAGATTATAATGAAACAATCTTTATTCGGACGTGTACGCGATGCAATTTTAGCAGATTTTCATAATGTTTTAGATGAGAAAGAAAGAAAAAATCCAATTGCTATGTTAAATCAATATTTACGTGATAGCGAGCGTGAAGTAACAAAAATTGAAAAATTAATTCAGCGTCATAAAACATTAAAATCTAACTTTGCTCGTGAACTTGAGCAAGCTCGTTATTTCGTAAATAAGCGATCAAAGCAAGCTGTAATTGCGCAAGAAGCAGGAGAAATGCCATTGCATGAACGTGCATTAGAAGAAGTAGCATACTATGAAGGGCAAGTAGCTCGCTTAGAAGAAATGTATGCAGGTGTAGTGGAGCAAATTGATGAGTTAGAACGCCGTCTTTCTGAAATGAAAAATAAGCTAAAAGAAATGAATGCAAAGCGTATGGAATTAATGGCACGCGAAAACATGGCCCATGCGAATCGTCGTATGAATACAGCTCTTCATAAAATGGATGAGAATAATCCATTCTTACGATTCGAAGAAATTGAAGATCACATTCGTGATTTAGAGCTTCGCATGAATGAAGAGCATGAGCGTGATACATTTGATATGAAAATTGCAAAACTTGAACGTGAAATGAAAGAAAAAAATGAAGTATCTTTAGACAAAGAAGTAATAAAATAATTGTAGTATATTATAAAACGAGCTTATAATATAGTGATAGGAGAAAAGGTGTTGGAAAGCAATACCTTTTTCTTCTATTTATATGTAACAAGAAGGGGGGAGCTGAAATGAAGAAACAATTTTCAAAATCACAACTAGTGGGGATGCTCCTTATCATATTTGGATTTGGTCTTTTTCTTGATATGGTTCTCGGACATTTTGAACCGGGTGCCCTTATTTTTGCGTTTATTATGATTATGTTCGGAAGGCACTATCGAAAAAAGAATCGTTATGTGAGAGGGAATGTGTTTTTATTTGTCGGGGGAATTGTATTTTTATTCTTCCTGTTTTCATCAGCGGCCTTCGTACTCGTTGTATTTGCTTGTTTAGCTTTCATTGGTTATCAGCTTATTCAGGGACAGCAGAAACCAAAAACTGTACAAGTAGAAATTAAGGAAAAAGGATATATAGATGAAGAAAAACAAATCTATCGTACAGAACCATACCTTAAGAATATAATGGCTGGTAACATAAGAATGATGGACCATATTTATGAGTTAGAAGATATTAATGTCCAGTACGGAGTCGGTGATGTTGAAATTGATTTGACGACGGCAATGATTCCAGAAGGAGAAACAGTTATTGTTATTCGAGGTGTCATTGGTAACATCCGCTTGTATGTCCCGTATGATATTGAATTATCTTTAAACCATTCTGTTATTGTTGGTAGAGTACTACTTCCAGGACATGAAGAGACAGGATTTAATCGAAATGTTACATTCAAAACAGAACAGTATAAAGAAGCTCCTCGTCGTATTAAAATCATTTCTTCGCTTGTCGTAGGCGATACGGAAGTGAGGAAAGTATAATGAAAAAACAAGGAAATATTTCATGGATGTATATTCGTTACTCTATGTTATCTTCTGTTAGCATCGCACTTATTTGTACGATTGTATATGTATGGAAAAGCGGGCAAGATGTATATGCTTTATTGTGGAAAGAATCCATTGCTTCTGTTCCAATCGGTTTGTTAATTATGAGTACAAGTCTTCTTATTGGAGGAATTGTAGGGTATGCAATTGGCTATTATATGCAGCAGCGTATCCAAGGCTTAAATACTTTCTTGTTTGAGGTAGAGCGCGGAAATTTTCCAAAGGATGTTTCGTTTACTGCGGAAGATGAATTTCATGAAGTAGAGCGAAAAGTCATCGCGCTGGCTCGAAGATTAGAGGAACAGGCCGGGTTATTTCAAAAAGTAACGAATGAACGAGCTCATTGGAATGAAGAAATGAGGCAAGAAGCTATTTCTCAAGAAAGGCATCGATTAGCAAGGGAACTGCATGATTCAGTGAGTCAGCAGCTTTTTGCAATGTCTATGATGATGTCAGCTATTAATGAACAAGTAGCTCAAATTCCAGAAACAACAAAAAAGCAATTGCAGCTTGTGGAAAATATGGTTGTCAATGCACAATCAGAAATGCGGGCATTGCTTCTTCATTTGCGTCCTGTGCAATTAGAGGGTAAAAAATTAACAGAAGGTATAGAAGAATTGTTAACAGAGCTTTCAAGAAAACAACATATGAAAATTGAATGGTTGATTGAGCCGATCCAATTAAAAAAAGGTGTGGAAGATCATTTATTCCGTATTGTACAAGAAGCATTGTCTAATACATTGCGACATGCCAAAGCAAAGAAAACGGAAGTACGTCTTCGTCAAATTGATCAATATGCTATTTTAAAAATCATTGATGATGGTGTTGGGTTTGAAGTAGGTGTTAATAAGGCTGGGTCGTATGGTCTAAGGTCTATTCAAGAGCGTGTCCATGAAATTGGTGGAACATTAAAGGTATTAAGTTTTCCGAGTAAAGGTACACAAATTGAAGTGAAAGTACCAATTATGATAGAGAGAGAGGGGGAGTAGTGTGATTAAAGTATTGCTTGTTGATGATCATGAAATGGTTCGAATGGGTGTATCTGCATATCTATCGACTCAACCAGATATCGAAGTAGTCGGAGAAGCAGAAAATGGAAGAAAAGGTTCAGAATTAGCATTAGCATTAAAGCCAGATATTATTTTAATGGACCTTGTCATGGATGAAATGGATGGTGTTGAGGCAACCCGTGCAATTATTCAAGAATGGCCTGAAGCAAAAATTGTAGTCGTCACAAGTTTTCTAGATGATGAAAAACTATATCCTGTCATTGAAGCAGGTGCAACGAGCTATTTATTAAAAACATCAAGAGCGAGTGATATCGCAGATGCAGTACGAGCGACTTACGATGGGGAAACAGTACTCGAGCCGAAAGTCACTGGGAAAATGATGTCTCGTATGCGCCAAAAGAAAGAGCAGCCACTTCATGAAGATTTAACAGAACGAGAGTTTGAAATTTTATTATTAATTGCAGAGGGAAAAAGTAATCAAGAAATTGCAGATGAATTATTTATTGCACTTAAAACAGTGAAGACGCATGTAAGTAATATATTAAATAAATTGAATGTGAGTGATCGTACGCAGGCCGTTATTTATGCGTTTCGACACCAATTAACGAAATAAGGTGAGACTTCCACTGGATATGACTTGTTTCATTGGTGGAAGTTTTCTTTATTGACGCATTTATTTGAAAGCGTTATCATCTAATTAGAAACAGTACATACAAAGGGGGGAGAATGTATGTTAGTTCAAACAGTATTTGAAATGGAGAAAAGCAAAAGCTTAGGAAATTATGTGAATGCATTGCAATCACTTAAGGAGCAATATGATATTGAAACAGAGCGTATTGCGATAATTGAAGCGACAGAAGAATATTATTTATTTCTAATAAAACAAAAAGATAGCTATGATGTTGTGAAAGTAGAAACAGTTGATACGAATCTTGAGTATTATACGAAAGCATATAAAGTAAGTAGTTTTAATCATACTTCTTATCAAGTGTAAAAAACTCCCTGAAATGGGAGTTTTTTTACTAGGATACTTTAGGTTCAGAAGAGGTTTCCATTAGTGGTACTGGTTTTGTACCTTTTAACTTTGCGACTACAAGGCCGATGATTACACCAGCTAATGCAGGTAAGACCCAACCGATTCCTTCGTTATAGAATGGAATAAATTCAAAGTAAGAAGTAATGAATGTCACCGGCACATTCCCTTGTTTTAATCCATCAAATATACTTACGACTGCAGCTCCAATTAAAGAGCCGACATAAACAGAACGATAACCACCGAAATAGTTATGAAGTAGTGATAGTAGTACAAGTACGATAGCGATTGGATATACAACAAGTAAAATTGGTACAGAGATTGCAATAATTTTTGTTAAGCCTAAGTTTGCTACTAAAAGTCCTAGTGCACAAATTGTGCCAGCTAAACTTTTGTATGAAAATTTTGTAAATAATGTTGAGAAATATTGGCTACATGCTGATACAAGTCCAACGCATGTTGTTAAACAAGCAAGTGTAACAATGAGTGCTAATAAGGAAAGACCATATGGACCGAATAGTTGTTGAACGATAACTGTAAGTAATTGACCACCATTTTTGGCATATCCAAGTGAAACGCTCGTTACACCTAGCCAGCCAAGTGCCCCATATACGAGTACGAGTCCTGTAGCTGCAATAAGTCCTGCTTTTGTCGTTGCAATTGCAACTGCTTTACGATCTTTTACACCTTTTGAGCGTATTGCATTCACGACGATAATTCCAAATGCAAGAGCCGAGATTGTATCCATTGTTAAATACCCTTCCATAAATCCTTTAAAAATAGGAGAAGCTTGATACTCTTGTATTGCTGGACCTGATTGTCCAAGCGGTGTAAATACACTTTTTACAAATAATACGAAAATAGAAAGTAATAAAATAGGTGTTAACACATTCCCGATTCGATCTACTAGTTTAGAAGGATTTAAGCTGAGCCAATATACGATAGCGAAGAAAATAACTGTATAAAGAAATAAGGCTAAGCTACTTGTTTGAATTGTTTCTGGTAGGAAAGAACTAACACCCATTTCATAAGCGACGTTAGCGACACGCGGAATTCCCATAGATGGGCCAATGGCAATATAGATAACAATTGAAAAGAAAATTCCGAACATTGGGTGAACATGACTTGCAAGTTGTTGCATTCCATTACCTGAAAGAGAGATGGCAATAACAGTTAATAGTGGCAAACCAACCCCTGTTAGTAAAAATCCAAGCATTGCTGGCCAAAAGTGGTCACCAGCATTTTGTCCAAGCATTGGAGGGAAAATTAAATTACCTGCTCCAAAAAATAAAGAAAATAGCATAAGACCTGTGAAAAAAACATGTTTTTTTGATACAGTGTTCATTCTTCTTCCTCCTTTTGTAAAAATTCATCCGTAAGAACACAAAAAACTCGCCCCTTAAAAAGGGACGAGTTATATTTACCCGCGATACCACCCTAGTTCATACACATAGAAATACATCTATATGTATGCGGCTTTGCAACGTACAACATGATACGTGTTCCTTGTAACGGGGGACAGCCGGTAAGAACTTACTACATCGTTCAGTTCTACTTCTCGGGGATGATTTTCGGTTACGCACTGAACATTGGCTTTCAGCAAGATACCAACTCTCTGGGGAACAGCCCTATAACGTACTCGTTCTCGTCAATGAATTTTGTTTAAGTATTCTGACAGTATTTTTGCATGTTTTTTTTATAAAGTCAATAGGTTTTTTGAATAAAGTTTTGGGGAAGTGTATTTATATGAGAAGTGGAACGAATAAAGTTTGCAAAAGCTTCTTGATCTGTCGGGCCTTTTATACGATTTCTTCCTGTTTTGAAAGTTATAAATTTATCTCCTCCATTTGCTAAAAAAGAGTTGACCACAACAGAGTATGTTTGATCGTCTTGTAAAGGTCTCCCGTTCTCTAATGAAATTGTTTGGATGGCGTTATTTTTCCAACTATAGCGAATGCCTGAAACTTGTAGTATGCGAGTTTCTCCTTGCCATTGCTCTTGCAAGACGTTTCGAATTTCTTTTCCAGATAACTCCATTTTTATTAATGGATTGCCGAATGGTTGTATGAGGAAAGTATCTTCCCACGTAATTTTTCCTTTTTGTAAATTATGTCGAATGCTTCCAGGATTTACAAAAGCAATATCCGCTTGCATAGTTTGACGCTGAGCTATGGCAAGAAAGGTTCCCAATTTTGACTCGCCGTGTTCATTTTGATTCCGTGTTAACTCATATTCGGTTACTCCCAGTTGTTCATCTACTTTAGATTGGATTTTTGAGGCGTAAGAATCTATCCAGCTTTTTGTGTGTAAATCAGGAGAAATTGCATTTTGATAAACAGGGACAATTGTTGCATATTTCTTCGTAATATCTTTCGTTTGATGATTTAATGTAACAGTTACGTTTGAAAAGGCTTTTCCATATGAATACGCTTGAACAAGTAGTTTTCCGTTTACATTGCCATTTATATAAGAGTGGCTATGCCCACCAAATATAATATCAACGTCAGTATCTAACTGATTTGCCAAAGCAGCTAAAGCGCCGTTTGTGTTACCTCCTGTTGTATTACCGCCAAGATGGGCAAGAATAACAAATGCATGAATACCTTTCTTTTGTAGTTGATGTACATAGGAATTAATGGAAGAAGATTCATCCAAAAAGAGAACAGAGGACATATCGGTATGCATCGTTAGAAAGGGAGTATCTTTTGTAACGACACCAATGAAGGCAATTGGAATACCATCAATCCATTTAATTGTATAGGGAGGGAAGAGAGTCTGTTTCGTGCTACTATCTAAAACATTGGCACATACATAAGGAAATGAACTGCCTGAAAACGAATTTGCTTCTGTAGAGGAGTCACCACTAATCAATTGTTGCAGAGCATCAGGGCCTCTATCAAACTCGTGATTTCCTATTGTACCGACATCAAATTGAAGATTATTTAAAAATTCCATTGTTGGTTCATCATGAAACAGTGCTGAAATCGGAGGACTCCCGCCAATCATATCTCCTGTATGAACAAGTAGGGTGTTATGGTTTTTATCCCGGTAGGATTCAATATAAGCGGCTACGTAATCAGCGCGTCCTACGGCTTTACCGTGCAATGTTGAAGTTGTATTTAATTGACCGTGAAAATCATTGAGGCCGAGAATTTGCACGGATACATCGGTAGGTGGAGAAGGAGAGAATAGAGCGGAAAAAATCAGTTTGATAAGAAAAGGGAGTAATAGAAAATAGTTCATATTAACACTCCTCTATTAAACTTATTTTAAGGTGTGGATTTCACTGGTTGATCGCGTATTTCTCTTGCACGGATGGATAGTAATCATCTAACTATATACATATAAATTAAAAAACGACATGAAATCATTCTTTTTAGATGGGAGAGAGGATCCGACTATGCATAGAAGCGGTCAGATCCTTTTCCTGCCCCATGCGAAGTGAAAACAAAGGGGAGAAAATGAGTATGGGTTCCTTTTTGTTTTTCATAGCAGCAATTTATATGTTGGGAAATGGAGAAAACCTACATTGATGGAAGTTTCACTTTATTGTATGAGGAGTGGGAGGGAATCTTTTGTAAAAAGTACGTAAAAGTATAGAAGAAATGTAAATTTTTTTGAGAAATATGACAATTAAAAACAGGAAGGCAGGAATCTTTTTTATCAATAGAGAATAATACTACAATCCACTTGATGGAAAGAACAAACCAAAAAGAGGTGACGGAAATGCTTGCGATGGGTGTATTGTTTGGAATTATAGTAATTTGTGGTTTCATATGGTTATATTATTCGCGTTCGTTTAAACAAGCAGAAGTGTTACTCTTACAAAAAGGTAGTTTGTTGACAAGTCAATCTAGATATTTAGTATGTCCAAAGTGTGGAAGTGCACAGGCCAGAAGTGGAGGATATCAAGAGTGTTGCAAAATTAGGTTATGAAAGAAGAAGCCTCACAAAATTATGTGAGGCTTTCTTAAGATTTTGTGGCACTCCAAATGGTCCAGCGATCTTGTTCGATAATCGGAGCTATGTTGTGTAGCTCAGTATGAATATGATGTAGAAGCTGAGAAAGTTCATTGTCCGTTAATTCGTATAAAATAGATCGGCCTGTTCGTGGTGATAAATCTTGTAGTAGTGTTTCAATGGAATCATGGATTTTTCGTACTTCCCACATTGTTTGAAGGGGAAGTGGGTGCATGCCGTTTTGTGCTATTAATTGTAGTATGTGCGTTGCTTTCGGTCTTCGCTTTTCCTCTATTTGAATGAGCTTAGGATGGACGGAGAAGAAATATCCACGAATATGTTTTGTGCTTCCGGGAATTGTACAATCTTCGATGGTGCGATCTTGAAGAATAAGCATTCCATTTTTCTTTAAGATACGTGAGGCCTCTTGTAAAAATTTCGGGATGTCTTGTAAATGATGGATAACAGCACGAGAAATCACAATATCAAAAGCTTCATTAGCAAACGGCATATGGTGGGCATCACCGTGAATGAATGAGATGTTTTGGAAGGAAGCGCAATTTTCTGCCGCTGCTTGCAACATCTTTTTTGAGAAATCGAAGCCAACAACGTTGTTAGCTCCGATAAGAGCCAGTTCTTTCGTATAAATACCACCACCGCAGCCAATATCGATTATGTTTTTACCACTCACATCAATTATATTTTGGATCATTTCACACCAAGAAAAATCTGCTTTTCGCGCAGCATAGGTGTATTTATTAGTAGCATCATGAAAATTAATGGACATATGAAACCTCCCTTCGTGTTTAGTATATCTCATTTCATCATACATAACGTTTTTGTTTCATTTTCAAGGACAATAAGCTTTTCTTATTGTTCTAGATAGGAGGATTTGGAGTGAGCAGAAAGTATTTGCTAATTATATTCCTTTTTTTATTAGCATCTTGTAGTCAAGTTGAACAAAAAAAGGAGAAAAAACAAGTAGAAGAGACGGTGAATACTATGCAGGAAAGTATGCAAGTAATAATTATGCAGAAAGGAAAGCTCGAAAAGGTTTTAAAACAAGAGGAAGCAAAAAAAGTAGTCGATATTATTGATAGGGCTGAGAAACAACAAATAACAGGGAGTTTTGGAGAGCCAGAGTACGAAATTCAAATTGAGAACAATGGAAAGAAGAAAACATATCGTGCATGGTTAAGAGGAGAAGATCGCCAAGGTTGGCTACAAGATGAAAAGGACACGTATATGCTTACAAAATCTGATACAGAACAACTTTTATCTATACTCCCGATTGTCCCTGAATCAATAAGCGATGATGCGAAAGAGAATGTATTAACAGAACTGACAAAAAAGGATTTGCAAATTACTGCTTTCCATATTAAAGCAAATGAAAAGCACATAAATTATACAGTATTTTATACAATTTCGGATTCTTTATATAAAACATTGGAAAAAGAAAAAGTGTACTATTTTCAATTGACTTTTCCTGCTAAAGTACAACAAATGATTGGAAAGAAAACAAGTGAAGTAATGAAAGGTGAGAAAGTGAAAGAGGGGTATAAAAAATATGAAGTGAGTATTGTTGTACCAATAGAGCATGTATCAGCTTCTCAAATAAAAGCATTAGAAACTTATTACGATGATTATGATTTACAAGTATTAAATCATAAAGAAGAAAAAGTAGGCGTGTTTCAAAATATTATTCAAATTGTAAAAGATTATGGTGAAAAAATTAATTTGCAAAGATAGCTAAACTCTTTCCTAGGAAATGATAATAGAGTGAACCTAAAAGGTCCACTCTATTATTTTGTTCTTGTAGACGGCTCATTTAGTGATTTTCGTGTAATAAGATAGGAAATCATAAGAGCAGAAAGAATAATAAGAATAATAAATAGATGCTTTGGTAACAAATCTAATAGCAAGACATAGCCAACGGTATAAAAGATTAGTGCCGAAGCTAAAAAGGAAAGGGTGCTAATTATGAAAGATTGTAATGTCATTTCTTCTCTACCTCCTTTCGTTATTAGTTTTGGCTAAAATTGGATAAAATAAACGTGATTTCCAGTAAAAGAAAAAATATGGAATAAAAGAGCAAAAGAAAATGGAAGGAGAGAGAGATGAAAAATAATACAAAAGGGTTATGGGGAATTGTAGCGGCAGTGGGAATATTTCTGCTTTCTAAGTTGAAATGGGTATTTGCGATTTTTAAATTCGCAAAGTTCTCAACAGTATTGAGTATGCTATTATCACTTGGGGCATATGCTGCTATATATGGATGGAAATTTGGTGTAGCGCTGATTTATCTGCTTTTTGTTCATGAAATGGGACATTTGTGGGCAGCGAAACGAAAAGGTATACCTACGTCTCCAGCAATCTTTATTCCATTTATGGGTGCTCTTATTGGAATGAAAGAGATGCCAAAAAGCGCAAAGGATGAAGCTTACCTTGCTTATATGGGTCCTTTTTTTGGACTGTTATCATTTTTACCAGCAATTCCGCTATATATGATAACAAAGGAACCCTTTTGGGCTCTTGTTATTATACTTGGAAGTATGTTGAACTTTTTTAACTTGATTCCAGTTTCTCCGCTAGACGGGGGACGAATTATTTCTGTTGTAAGTACAAAAATTTGGATATTGGGTCTAGCTGTATTACTTGGATATTCTATTTTCTTTAAGAGTATTATGGGGGGATTCATCTTTATAATCGGTTGTATGGAGCTGTATAGGGTAATGAAGCGAAATAAACCAATTGAAGAATTAGGATATAAAATAGATGTGATGAAGGTTTACCTTGTGAAATTTCAAGAAGAGCTCCAAGAAACAGAAGCTGTTCACCGAACAATCTATATAATCCATCATGAAATGAATTTGCTAAAGCAAAGAGAAAAAGAGAATAAATTAGAAATAGGAGAGCGAAAAAAGATTGAAGTATTAGAGTACTTACTACCAAAATTTGAGCCGCTTGACTATGTACCATATGAAGATGAAAAAGAAGAGCATTCTATTCGTATAAAAGAAGCACTAGAAGTATCAGAAAGAAAAATGAACGAATGGAAAAAAGAAAAGAAACAGCAAGAAGACTACTATAAAGTGGATGCAAAAACAAGATGGATAGTGTTTGCTTGTTATATTGGCTTACTTGCGATACTTAGTTATGCTGCTTATGAAGGGTATGCTGTTTTGCGAGATCACCTGCCGCAGCGAAATGTGTAGAAAAAAAGTGTCGAAATGATGGGAAGTATTTATACAGGAATTCTGTTTCTGCAAGAGAATGTTACAAATATAACAGTATATATAAGTACCAATTGAAAAAAGAAGTTATATAGAAATAGATGTAACATTCATGGTAGAAAAGGAGTTTGGTATATGAAGAGAGTGTGGGCGATACTTGGAATTGTTATTGTGATGGGCATTACAAGCTATAGTTTAATGAGAGTATTATTACATTATGCGAGTAAACCTGTTGGAGTATCTGCACTGCCGCAAGTAGAAAACGTGGAAGAAAAGAAAAAAGTATTACAATTCATCCACACGACACACGAAGATTATAACAATCTCTTAAATTATGGTAAAGCAGAGAGGTATACGGAAGGGGATTGGAATCATCTCGTGCAGTGGTTTCAAGAACAAGAACCGTCTTTAAAAGATATACATAGGGAGATAAAAAATGAGAAGATAAAACAAGATGTAAGACGAAGTTATGAAATATTGAAAAAAGGCATAGAGGTTCGGAAGATTGAATATGTAGTTTATGCTCATCGTGTTTATCATGACTTAGATATTATTGTAAATAAATATACAGGGGAAACAAATATATGGGGATATACAGAGTTTGGAAATGGAAAAGATGTACAAGTAATTGAACAAGCTCTACAAGCCCAGTCGTAAGCTAGCCTATTTTGGTTAGCTTATTTTCTTTTGGGAAAGATATGATGGTATATGAAGAAAAACTTTTATAGGTTGGTTTAGCAGCAAATAACAGGATAAATCTAAATTGTTCATACATTTTTCACAAAAACACCGTGTTTATAGTGATTAAAATCACAACCTTCCATTTTAGCTTTGTTTACAATAACAATAGATAAGGAAATAGAGGAGTGGAATACAATGTTAAGTGAAAAAACAATTGAAATTGTAAAATCAACAGTACCATTATTACAAGAAAAAGGCGTTGAAATTACGACGCGATTTTATCAAATTATGTTCTCGGAACATCCAGAGTTATTAAATATTTTTAACCATACAAATCAGAAAAAAGGAAGACAGCAACAGGCGTTAGCAAGTGCAGTGTATGCAGCTGCAACGTATATTGATAATTTAGAAGTTATTGTTCCTGTTGTAAAACAAATTGCGCATAAACATAGAAGTTTAGGGATTAAAGCTGAACATTATCCAATCGTAGGAACATGTTTATTACAAGCAATTAAAGAGGTTGCAGGAGCACCAGAAGAAGTATTAAATGCTTGGGGAGAAGCATATGGTGTAATTGCTGATGTATTTATTAGTGTAGAAGCAGAAATGTATGAAGAGGCAGCGGAAAAAGAAGGTGGATGGAAAGATTTCCGTAACTTTATCGTTGTAAAAAAAGAGAAAGAGAGCGATGTAATCACATCATTTTATTTAAAACCAGAAGATGGAGGAGAGCTATCTTCATTCTTACCTGGTCAATATGTAACAATCCAATTAAATATAGAGGGTGAAACATATACACATAATCGTCAATATAGCTTATCAGATGCTTCTGGAAAAGACTATTACCGTATTAGTGTAAAAAGAGAAACAGCTGCAGAGACACCGGATGGAAAGGTATCTAATTATTTACATAATCACATCCAAGAGGGAGATATCTTACCACTAAGTGCACCAGCTGGAGATTTCGTATTAAATATGGATTCAAAATCACCGGTTGTGTTAATCAGTGGCGGTGTTGGTATTACGCCGATGATGAGTATGTTAAATACATTAATTGAGCGAGATTCAAATCGTAAAGTATACTTTATTCACGCAGCATTAAATAGTAACGTGCATGCTATGAAAGAGCATGTACAGCAAGTAGAGAGCGATTATGAACAAGTAGAAGCATACACTTGTTATTCTTCACCAACAGAACAAGATTTACAAATGAAAAACTTTGATAAAGAAGGTTTCATTGATTTAGATTGGTTACAATCCATTGTTCCTACGGCTGAAGCAGAATTTTACTTCTGTGGACCGGTACCATTTATGAAGCATATTAACGCGGCTTTAGTAGAATGGGGCGTTTCACCTGAACACATTCATTATGAATTTTTCGGACCAGCAGCAAGCTTATCATAAGGCAAACAAAAAAACGAGGTGTTAGTTCATCTCGTTTTTTGTTTGTTCCCGTAATAAGCGATTTACTGTTTCACGACGTACACCAATAAGTTGCCCAATTTCTGTTTGTGTTAATATTTCATAGATGGGAATTCCATCTAAATATAGTGCGAACCACTCTTGTAAACGGTGGAGACGTTCTTTTGGAGAAACAGTTGTTAATTGATCAATTCGCTGCTGCATCATTCGTAATTTCGTTTGTAGTTGCAGAGCAATATCAGCATACGATTCAGGGTTTTCCTGCAATTTTTCGTACCATGTATTACATGCAATGGGCTGGACCTCTGTTTTAATTAAAGCAATTGCAGTACCATGATACTCTTTTGGTGAAATTAAAGAATGGTGAGGGATTGTCTCACCGGGTACGATAATGTTAAATAGAAATGGTGTCCCGTCTTCTTGTAATCGAATAACTTTTAATAGCCCCGTTTTAATAAAGTATAATGGTCCTTCTTCACCTTGACGAAATAATATATCCCCTTTATGTAAAATCAATGTTAGCACCTCATTTAAGCATTCCTATTGGTTCATTTTAACCGATTTATAGTGTTTCCATATTAAAAATATACATATAAAAGAAGATAAGCTCGCCAAACAGCAATTTTATTGACGAAATGTATGCTATTACAGTAGTATACTATTTAGTGTGTAATAGTACTAGCAATGAATACGCTGTAGGGGGTTTAGTATATTGTTAGATGCGAAAATGACTGATATGAAAATTCCAGCTAATGCTGTAATACATGTGGAAGAGATGAAAGGTGGAGTCGTTCTATCAGTTGAAATAGATGGTCAAATTATCTATACAATGGCTTATGACGAAGAAACGGATAGTTACGCTGAATTGTACGATAGAAATGATAAACGAGCACGTCAAGTACATGAAGATTTTATGGGATGGTCACTCCTTCACTAAAAAGATGTCAATATGACATCTTTTTTTGTTGAATCGATAGATTATACGAATTCGTGTAATAAATGGATGAGAGTTGTAATAATTGATTTTGCATTGTTAGCACTTTGTAACGGCAAAGTCCCTATTTTTTCGCTATTATAGGAATAACAGCCACAGCTATAGGAGTGATCAACTTGAACAGATTAAATATTTCAAATTTAATGTTGTTGTGTGTGTGTGCAGTATTATGTGTTGTGTTAGGGACATTTTTATATTCTTGCGTATAAAAAAACGCATTCTAAAAAGAACGCGTTATAGAAATGAAGTAATAATTAATCTAGTTCCAAGAATAATTAATGTAATACGTAATAAATTAATAATCGCATTACCGCTTAATTTTGTATTAATGTAAGCTCCGATTTTTCCACCAATCCAAGCGCCTGGAATAAGAATCAATGCATAGATCCAGCTCACATTGCCAAGAGAAATATGAGTCAAAGAACTTACAATTGCTGATAAAAAGACAATAAACATTGAAGTTGCAACAGCAATTTGTGCAGGAAATGCAAAAAGAAGCATCATTGCTGGTACGAGCAATGCACCGCCACCAATTCCAAATAATCCAGAAATGAAACCAACTGCAAATGCGATAATAATGGAGAGAAACGGCGGGAATTGATAATGAACAGTTTTACCTTCAGCATCTGTGAAAGATCGTTTAATAACAGTTGCATTTGAGAGGGAAAGAGGTTTCAATTTATCACGTAACAAGAGAAGAATAGATACAAAAATAAGGAAAATTCCAAAGTATAAAGAAAAAGAATCCTGATTCAAAAATTTGTTTGCCCACGATCCAATAATACCTCCAGGACCGCTCCCTACAAATAAAATAAGTCCACTTTTATAATCTACTCGCTTATGTTTCATATAAGTAAGAGTAGAGGAGAGACCAGTGAAAACTACGGTCACAATTGATGTTCCAACTGCGAGTTGTGGTGATAAACTATGCAGTCCAATCAGTAAAGGTACAATGATAATTCCCCCACCAAGTCCTACTAGGCTTCCGACTGTTCCTGCGATTAATCCAATGAAAAGTAACATGATGTATTCCAAAATTGCCAACTCCTCTGTATAACTAATACAACTTTCATTATACACACTTTTTGAAAGGAAATAAGATTGTTCACAAAAAAGTCGTCTTCCTAGAAAAATAAGGAAGACGACTTTGAATTAGAAAATTAAATGTAATAGGTAATAGAATAAAGCAGCTAAAGAAGCTGAGATTGGAAGTGTAATAACCCATGTAATTAACATACGTTTTGCAGTTCCCCATTTTACACCTTTTACACGATGTGATGCACCTACCCCTAAAATAGAAGAAGAGATAACGTGCGTTGTACTAACTGGTAAATGAATAAATGTTGCGCCAAAAATAACAAGTGATGATGATAAATCGGCAGCTACCCCGTTTACAGGACGAATTTTCATAATTTGTCCACCGACAGTTTTAATAATTTTCCATCCACCGACAGAAGTACCAAGCCCCATTGCGATCGCACAAGATAATTGTACCCAGAACGGAATATCGCTAGAAGTATGATAGTTATTTGCCATAAGAGCCATCGTAATGATTCCCATTGCTTTTTGTGCATCATTCGTACCATGTGTATAAGCTTGTAATGCTGCGGTAAACACTTGGAATAAACGGAAATTTTGATTTGTTTTCGTTAAGTTAAAGTTTTTAAAGACAACTTTAAAAATACTATACACGATAAAACCAATAACAAATGCAACGATTGGTGAAATGATTAAAGCTTCAAGAATTTTTATGAACCCTTTAAAATTTAACGAGCTAAAACCAGCAGCAGCAATTGCTGCACCTGCGATTGAGCCAATGATTGCATGCGAAGAACTACTTGGAATACCATAATACCAAGTGATCAAATTCCAAGCTATTGCCGCAAGCAAAGCAGCTAAAATTACAAGGGAACCATTTGGTAAGGCAAATGGGTCAACGATATCTTTTGTAATCGTTTTTGCTACACCTGTAAATGTCATTGCACCTAAAAAGTTCATAATAGCAGCCATAATAATTGCATGTCTAGGCTTTAGAGCTTTCGTCGAAACAGCTGTTGCAATAGCGTTTGCTGTATCGTGAAATCCATTGATAAAGTCAAAAGCTAAAGCGCAAATGACTACTAAAACAGTCAGTATCAAGAGTGTATCCATGATCAAACTCCTTACGCGTTCTTCATAATAATTGTTTCTAATACGTTTGCAACGCTTTGACAGCTATCAGCTACTTCTTCAAGCTCTTCGTAAATCTCTTTAAATTGAATAATTTTAATCGGATCTTTTTCACGAGAGAATAAGTGCTTAAT
The DNA here is from genome assembly GCF_017498755.1 of Bacillus sp. XF8. Lineage (NCBI taxonomy): Bacteria > Bacillati > Bacillota > Bacilli > Caryophanales > Bacillaceae > Bacillus > Bacillus sp. XF8. Next base: position 221,956 of record NZ_JAGDQK010000002.1, read on the forward strand.
CGCATGACGACGAATATCATCACATTGTGACTCGTAATCCTTAATCTTAATCGCATTTGTACGAATGTCGACTAATTTTTTGTTAGACATTAGTTCAACAGAGTTTGCAATTTCAATCGCACATTGATTAATTGCTTCTACGAATTTAATCATGTATTCATCAGCTTCTGTAATAGAATACATTTCGAATAGACCAGCACTGTGATCTAATCCGTCTAATACATCATCCATACTCATTGCAAGCTGTAGGATGTCTTCACGTTCAATAGGAGTAATAAACGCTTTGTTTAGCTCCATAATGATTTCGTGAATAAACGAGTCACCTTTTGACTCATATTCTTTCATGCGCATAGAAAATTCTTTTAAATCGCTAGCATTTTTAATTTTATACTCCACGAAAAACTGCGCGCCTTCTTTTAAATTTTCAGAAACATTCATTAACATTTCAGAAAATTTATCTTTTTTAGATTTAAAGACCATTATTGTTACCCCCACGATAAAGTAATATATGTAAAATATATTGGCTAGTCAATTCTAACAAAAAACTGTCGTTTTTTAAAACATTTTATCGAAAAGTTTACAAAAACTTAACATAATACATATTGATGCATTAATAATATTACTAAAGACTAATGAATATCTTACTTGTAGAATGTCCTCTTCTTTTAAAAAGTATGAATGTGAAAGAAATACTTTACACTTGACGAACTATTGCGTTATTATAATAAATTTAAAAGGAGAGAGTTTCTTCCTTTTTCTAACGGAAGTGTAAATAAATGAAGGAAGTGAATAAATGAAATTGAACAACACTCATTTCAAGAAAATGCTTGAGTGGTTCAACAAGAGGAAAAAACTGCGCAATATATTATTAATTTTTGGCGGTTTTTTCGTTACCCTATTTATTGCGGTAAATATAATGATCTCCATTCAAGACATATCTGCATTAAAACAGGCTGTTCCGCAGCCAACACTTATTTATGATGCAAATAAAGAAGTGGCAGCAAAGCTATCTTCTTCCAAGACGGAAGGGATTAAAAGAAAAGATATCCCTGATATTATGATTCAAGCGATTGTAGCAGTAGAGGATAAGAAATTTTATAGTCACCGTGGTATTTACTATAGTGGGATTATGAGTGCAATAATAAAGAATATTACTGCTGGGGAAGTGGTGGCTGGAGGTAGCACGATTACACAACAGCTTGCCAAAAATGTGTTTTTAACGCAAGAACGTACATTCTCGCGCAAATTTAAAGAGTATTTTCTGACAAAAAAAATAGAACGTACGTATACAAAAGATGAAATTATTGAAATGTATATGAATCAAATTTATTTTGGTGAAGGGGCTTGGGGTGTAAAAAAAGCGGCTAAATCATATTTCGATAAAGAAGTAAAGGATTTAACAATAGCAGAAGCGGCGACAATAGCAGGATTAATTAAGGCACCATCAACCTATTCACCATATAAAAATTTTAATAAGTCAATTGAAAGACGTAATGTTGTTTTAGCTTTAATGAAAGAGCAAGGTTATATTACAGAAAATCAATACAAGAAGGAGCAAGAAACAGGCCTTGTATTACGCCGAGGTGTTGATGATAAATATAAAGGGAAATATTCACAGTATGTAGATTATATTGTCCGAGAGGCAATGGAGAAATATGAATTGACCCAAAATGAAATTTTAGCTGGTGGATATCGTATTTATACAGAACTGGATCCAAAAAAGCAACAAGCAGTAGAAGATGTTGTGAATAACGATAAGTATTTCCAAGGAAGTAATGCTGATCAGCTTATGCAAACAGGAATTGTTTTGATGGACCCGAAAACTGGTGGTGTACCCGCACTAGTCGGCGGGAGAGGGACGTATCAATTTCTACAATTTAATCATGCAACGCAATTAAAAAGACAACCTGGTTCAACATTAAAACCTCTTGCAGTATATGTACCAGCACTAGAGCAAGGCTATGAAGTGTATGATATTTTAAAAGATGAGCCACTTAATATAAAGGATTATACGCCTCAAAATAGTGATCATACTTTTCATGGGGATGTTACCATGTATGAAGCGGTTGCAAGGTCTTATAACGTCTCAGCTGTTTGGCTGTTAGAACAAATTGGATTAGAAAAAGGTTTGAAGTCATTAGAGCGTTTCGGTATTCCACTACAGGAAGAAGACCGTACTCTCCCTATTGCTTTAGGGGGAATGCATAATGGAACTTCTCCATTTGTAATGGCTCAGGCTTATGCAACACTTGCAAATGATGGAGTACAAATTGAAGGGCATGCAATTCGTGAAATACAGAATGCTGAAGGAGAAATAGTAGGGAAATGGTATAAAAAAGAAACCCGTGTAACAAGTGAAAAGGTTGCTCAAAAAATGACGTATTTATTAAAAGGCGTTGTTGAAAAAGGAACAGGCGAAAAAGCAAAGGTGAAAAATATTGATACTGCTGGAAAAACAGGAACCACGCAGCTTGTAGATGGTCCAAGCAGCGGAGCGAAAGACTCATGGTTTGTTGGTTATACTCCGGATCTTGTTGGCGCAATTTGGGTAGGGTATGATAAAACAGATAGCGAGCATTATGTTCCAGGTGGTAGTCAAATTACAACGACAATGTTTCGAGATATTATGAAAAAGGCTGCCGGAAATCCTACTCAAAAAGCATTTCATTTGTCACTTATCTCAGAGGCTGACTATTCAAAACAATTAAAGACAATTGAAGAAGAAAAAAGAAGAAAAGAAGAAGAAAAACAGAGAAGAGAACAACAGAAAGAGTGGATTGATAAAGTAAAAGAGTGGATTCCATTTTTGTAAAAATAAAAAGAGGCGAATGATTATGAGGCCATTGAAAAATGTAAGTTTTTCAATGGCCTCGATTTTTTATGAAGTGAAACTTTTTTCAGTAGGTGTAGTACTATTCATTGAGACGAACGATTGCGTTGGAATGAGATTGTGAATTATAAATAATGGAAATTGTTCCTTTGCTGAGTGGCTCATAAGGTAGGTCTTCTTCGTATTTTCCAGTATTTTTGTTGTGAATCGATAATATGATTTCATCGATTTTCTGGTTTTTATACTGTTCTTTAATTTTTTTTGCAATCCGATCCAGGTCATGATGGGAAGAAGCTTCTGTAATAATCATTCCTTTGATAACTCTTCTTTCTTTAGATGACAAAGATGATTGGGGTACTGTATTTGGTTTTGCATATAATAGCTCATATGGAGCTATATCACTATTTTCTGCTGCTTTTGATGTAGTAGTGTATTCTAAAGTCAAAAAGAGTCCTGAACATAAAATTATGCATGACATAAGGGCGATCCAAAAGCGTATTGATAATAAGACTTTCATTTTCATCCCTCTTTCATATCGTTGTCTTCGTTATCTATCATACAAAATAAGCGTTAAGCTAGAGTAAATTTGAAGTAAAGAAACGTAAAGAAGGAAATTAAACATTTAAGATGGAATAAATAGTCGCTAGTTATTTTTTACTGTATATATTGAGTTTGGAATAGAGGAAGAGACATTGTGTAAGCGTACGCTTACAGCTAGAGTGGTTATATTGATATATTGAAAGAAGTGAAACAGTTGAAGAGACATCGAACCTAATGAAGTTTTATGATATTTCCCATGAAAGAGGAAAAGGAATTGTAATACATAGTGGCGAGGGGACCGATTGGTGAAGAGCTTAGGAAGTGTGCTGAAAGTTAATGAATTGTATATTTTAAATATATTAACTTAATTATATCAGTGGGGCTTCATCCCCACTGATGGAAGTTTCCCTTTACTTTTGGAAAATACTATAAGCCCGCCCTTTTTTGTGTTAATGGAATTGAGATGATAAATGTTGTACCATTTTCATTACTAGAAACTTTTAAAGTTCCATTGTGATTTTGAATGATTTTTCTTGTTACGGATAATCCGAGTCCAGTTCCTGCATCTTTTGTAGAGAAGAATGGATCAAATATATATTCTTGAATCGCTGGAGGAATACCGGTTCCATTATCTTGAAAAGTAATGCGAGCAAAATTATCTAAGCGATGACTAGTGATTTGGATGGATAAAGGTTTATCACTTTTTGCATCAACAGCATTTTGAAATAAGTTTAGGAAAACTTGAATGAGCTCATGTCGATCAATATTCACTAGTATGTCTTCTAATTCGGGAGATAATTTATATTCAATAGAAATGTTATGCAAAAATACTTCACTAGCTAGAAGCTGTTGGATATATTCACGTAAAAAAGTATTGATGGGAAACGGTTCTCTTTTAAATTCGTGTGCTTTTGAAATAGATAAAAATTTAGTGATAATACTATTTGCACGATCTAGTTCAGGAATGAGTAGATTTTGAAAAAGTTCTTTATTAGAAGGTGAAACACTTTCTTGTAAAAATTGTAAATATCCACGTACTGTTGTAAGTGGATTACGAACTTCATGTGCAATTCCAGCTGCAATTCGACCAGCTAATGCGAGTTTTTCAGCATCACGCTCGGTATTTAGATAATGAAAAACACTGATAATACGGAAAGTTTCTCCGTTGTAATCGCGAATGATACGATTATTGCAAATCCCATAGTTCTGATCTAGAACTTCTTCATTATAGATTTCTTTTCCACTTCGTAATGTTTCTAAAGCTTTAATTTTTTCTTCAGGTAAGTTTAATAACTTTTGAATTGGTTTGCCAATGATATCGCTCCGTGATATTCCGAAATCATCTGCTGCAGATTGGTTGCATAATGTAATAGTACCTTTATTGTCAATGAAAGTGACATGATGTGAAAATACATCAAAAATATGAACAAAGTGCTTTTCAAGTTGCTCAAATAGAAATAAGGAATCGCAAGTTAGTACAAAATTTGGTTCTATATCTTCTTGTAGTATGCGATTAATGGAATGAGAAGTCCCTTTTTTATGTAACTGTAAACCTAGTTGTGAGTTTTCATATGTAAAATGATGTGGTAATTGATTGACCAACTGCTCATAAAACTGTACTTTTTTTTCTAATTCTTTTATTTGCTTTTCATGAGATAAAGTAGTATCCTCTTGAATCATAAATAAATAACTCCTCAATTTAAAAATTCTTCCATCTAGTATATCATATTTTATAAAGATGCTCTTGAAGAAAGTTGAAACTTTGTTAAGTAGGCTGAAGTATTTGTTTTCGCTAATTAGGTATGTACTGATTGACAGAAACGAGATAAGGAGGAATAAAGTTGATTTCAATTGGTTTAACAGGTTGGGGAGATCATGATTCTTTATATACAGATTCCTATGAAAATAGAAATAAATTGCGAACATATAGTGAATATTTTCCTATTGTTGAAGTCGATAGTTCGTTTTATGCCATGCAACCAGTTCGAAATTATATGAAATGGGCCACGGAAACACCAAAAGATTTTTCGTTTGTTGTTAAAGCGTATCAAGGGATGACGGGACATATGCAAGGAGAGATTCCATTTTCAAATATTGATGAGATGTTTGAAACATTTAAACAATCGATTGTTCCGCTTCAAGAAGCACATAAATTAAAGACGATATTATTCCAATACCCACCTTGGTTTGATTGTCAGAAGAAAAATGTAGATTTACTTCGTTATACAAAAGAAAAAATGGAAGAATTGCCGTGTGCCATAGAATTCCGAAATCAAACGTGGTTTAATCCCAATATGCATGATAAAACATTACAATTTTTAGAACAGGAAAAATGGATTCATACGATTTGTGATGAACCACAAGCTGGAATTGGTTCTGTTCCACTTGTATTAGAAGCAACACATTCTGAAATGGCACTGATACGCTTTCATGGTCGCAATATTCATGGATGGCTTGATAAAGGAGAAAATTGGCGAGCAGTTCGCTGCTTATATCGCTACAATAAAAAAGAGCTTGAAGAATGGGTGGAACGATTAGAGAAATTACAGAAGAAGACAAAGAACATATATGTATTATTTAACAATAATTCAGGCGGAGATGCTGCGGATAATGCAAAGCATCTCATGGAAATGATGAATATTACATATGGAGAACCAAAGCCGGAACAGCTCAATTTATTTGAATAAATATAAATTGAAACTTTAATCAGTGGAGGATTACTGTCCACGAATAGCGGGATAAAAAGAAAAACACTGTACAAACAGGGGGAATGTACAGTGTTTTTCTATATGAAAAAGAGGGGTAACAATGTTACTGAGCGTTTGGTTGATTCATCAATTGTTGGCTTCGTAATAAATGATAATGGTTATCATTATCATTGTCAATAGTTTTTCAGAAATAAAATAAAAAATTTATTTAATTCTGCAGATGTAAATGAAAATAAGAATCTAGATAAGAAGTGAGAGTAATATATAATGGATTATGAATGCAGAAAGAGAAGAAATTGAAAAAGAACAGCTACTAGAGCTGTTCTTTTTCAGTTACATATTGTTGTAAATCAAATGGAGTTATTTCTTGAATAAACTCTCTTGAGATAAGAGATTGAACGAGTGTACTTTCTGAAATGGTAGCACCTGTTTTCTTTTGATAGGCTTGTTTTAACAATCCAAGCTTTTCTACCGTTTCTTTTGGTAATTCAATTGTTAATGTGTTCATAATTTCTCCCCCTTATTACTAGAGTACCACTACAAAATAGGAGAAACAAGGAAAGAGAAAATGAAACATAAAAAAGATTACCAACTTTAAACTTGGTAACCTTTTTTATGTATAAGAACCATACTTGTTTTTTTATGCAATACCGATATATTTTAAAGTTTTTGATGGAGTACTATGATCAAAGAAGTGTTGTAAAAATGCAATATCAACACCAGATTTGTATGCACAATATCCCCAAGTTTTTCGAAGTGTATGTGAGCTAATCCCTTCTAAACCAACTTCTTTTGCAGCTTTGTTTAAAATATACCATGCATGCTGTCTTGTAATGGATTTTGTTCCTTTTTGCGACTTTAACAATGGTTCACTTCGTTTCCACGTTTTACGTTCTCTCATGTAATCTTCGATTGCATGCTGTAAGTCTTCGTTTACAGCAAACCATTTATGTTTTTTTACTTTTTCATTGTAAAATAAAATGGAGTGACGAACATTTTCATTTTCATCGATGACATCACCGACTTTTAATTGTAAAATCTCACTTACTTTTAGGCCAGAATTTACAGCTAATACGAATAATAAGCCATCACGTTTCGAAGATTGTAAAAGTATATTTTTGATTTTTTCTAATTGTTTTTCGTTTTGAATAGGTTGTCCTGCTTGTTTCATTTCACGCACTCTCCTCTGTTATATGTGTAAAGGAAAGGATTAACTTGTTTACTACTATAAAGGGAGAGTGTGAATTTCATGTGAACTCCTCGTGAAATTAAGACAAATTATTTGACTTCTTTTACTTTTTGTAAATCAAAATAAAAAACGACACTATCATTGGTATTATACACACCATATTCGGCGTGATGAAGCTCTAAAATGTTTTTGACAATCGATAGACCAAGTCCGGTACCCCCAGTATGACGGCTACGGGAGGCATCTAGACGGTAGAAGCGATCCCATATTTTTTGTAAACTTTCATCTGGGATTGGATTACCAGTGTTCTCAATTTCTACTTTTACTTTGTCTTCATGTTCTATAACACGAATACGAATTTCTTTCCCGTCAGGTGTATAACGAATTGCGTTGCTGAGTAAATTCACAACAACTTGTTCAATGCGGTTGCGATTTGCTTTGACATATATATAAGGATTTGCATCGATTTCTACTTGTAATTGTTTTTCTTCCATACTAAATAAAAGCTTTGTATATACTTGTTGAACAAGCTCACCAAGTGAAAAAGGGTCCATCTCTAATTTATACGTGCCAGATTCTAGTTTCGCCAGTTCTAGCATTTCGACGATGAGTCGATTCATGTTTTCTGTTTCCTCTAAAATAACATCTGTATAGTATGTGTTATCTTTGCTGACGCCATCTTTAATACCTTCTGCAAAGCTTCTAATAACACTTAGTGGTGTTTTTAATTCATGGGATACACCAGAAATAAATTCTTTTCGAGTCTTTTCTAATTGGCGTTCACGTTCAATATCTTGTTGTAATTTTGTATTTGCAACGTTTAATCGATCTATTCGATCTTTTAAGTTTACAGATAATGTATTGATACTGCTAGATAAACCGCCAATTTCATCATCTGCTGAAACTGGTAACTTTTCAGTGAAATCAAAATTAGCCATTTTTTTTGTAACTCGATTCATTTTAATAAGCGGTTTAACAATAATTTTTGAATAATAAAAGGATAATAAAATAATAACAAGAAATACGATAATTAAAGCATAGACGTAATAATCTTTTAAAACGAGCATTGCTTCATTAACAGGCTGTAAGGAGGTCATCGCAAAAGCAAATTCTTTAACTTTACGGTTTTCGATGACTGGCTTTACAAAAATTTGGCTTTTTCCATTTTCCTCTTCTCCGATTGTAAATGTTGTTAATTCATTTGAATTTGTTTTACCTAGCATTACGGATAGTTCCCAGTGCTGAATGCCTTGTAATGTTTCTAAATTATTTGCGAGACGGAGGTCGTTTTTGGAAGGAAGGTGTATTTTTGATACAACCCCCTTAAATGTATGGATGCCAAGTCTTGTATCTTTTACATATTTGTTTTTCTTAGCGCTTGCCCAATCAATATCGAATAATTTAAAGTCAGAGATGATGTTATCATTTTGCCATGAATTATAACGTGTCGTAATGGTAACAGGTATAATTACGTCTTTTTTTAAAATTCCATCTATAAGAATGATATCATTATTTTTTAACTGTAAATTCATAAATTTAGTATATTCATCGTTCGTTAAAATATTGTTCAGTGGAATGGAATACGATTTATTGGATTCATCTACAATTTCAATATAGTAATTATTTTCATCTTTTATAATTCCATTTGGATCTAATAAAACGACCTCAGCATTTGTTTTTTCGTGAAATTCTTGTTTGAGTTTTCTTATTTCCTCAAATGTCCCGTTACTCTTTTCATAACTTGATATAAACTTTTCAAAAGCAGTTTGGACGGTTTGAACTTTTTTATTGATATAAAATTTTTCTAAAAACAATGATTGTCCAAGGAAAAAAAGGAGGAAGGTAACAGTAAATAATGTTGATGTTAATAAAAATAGTTTAAAGACAATACTTCTTTTTTTCACTTCTTCACCTCACAAAAGAATACTAGCATAAATATTTTCTTTATTATAACAAACGATAAAAGAAAGTAGAGACTGAAAATCTGTCTCTATCTGGAGGAGTTTTTTATAAAAAGTCATATAAAGTAATTATTTAATTTAGAAAACAATAGAAAAGAACTCGCCAGACGTATGACAAGTCCTTTTGTGTATTATTGTTGAATTGCCGCGTCTAAAGCGATTTCAATCATTTCGTTAAATGTAGTTTGACGTTCTTCAGATGTTGTCTCTTCTCCAGTGAAGATGTGATCACTTACTGTTAATACAGATAATGCATTTACACCGTATTTCGCTGCTAATGTGTAAAGAGCAGTTGTTTCCATTTCTACAGCTAAAACACCGTATTCGCCAAGTTTTCTCACTATGTCCATGCTTTCACGATAGAACACATCTGCCGTTAAAACATTACCAACACGAACGTGTAGTCCTTTTGCTGTTCCTGCATCATATGCTTTCTTTAAAAGATCAAAGTTTGCAGCTGGTGCAAAATCAAATCCAGGGAATGTTAAACGATTCATGTTAGAGTCTGTACAAGCCGTCATTGCAATAATTACGTCACGTACTTTTACATCTTTTTGAATTGCGCCACATGTACCTACGCGAATTAAATTTTTCACTCCATAGCTTTGGATTAATTCGTTGACATAAATAGAAATAGAAGGAACACCCATGCCTGTCCCTTGAACAGAGACGCGTTTTCCTTTATAAGTTCCAGTGAACCCTAACATACCACGTACATTGTTATAGCAAGTTACATCCTCTAAAAATGTTTCTGCAATATATTTTGCGCGTAGTGGATCGCCAGGTAGTAAGATAGATTCAGCAATTTCACCTTGTTTTGCTTCAATATGAACGCTCATAAAAATCCTCCTTTGTTATGTATAGATATAAATCAACATCATTTGCATTATACACTAGGAATCCTACCAAGTGAACTACTCACCACCTAAGTTAATCCAAAGTTAGTTAAAATCTTTTTCTTGTTTGTAGTATATACAGGATATACTGTTTTAAATAGTTTGTTATTTAATTCACTATTTATGGTGAATTTTTCTTTTGGTGAACGTTTTCCTTTATTTTATAGAGGATTCTTATACAAAACATAGAATGGATTCATAACAATATTTCGTTTACAGGGATAGGTGTAATAATTGTCTCATGATTTATAAAAAGTACGGCAGGTGATTGTTTGAAAAATCTTGTCATTGGGCTAATTGCTTTACTACTTATTGTAGCTGGTGGTTTTTACATGCAAAAGTATAAAGGAACGACAGAAACAGCAGGGAACATTCAAGAAGTAAAATGGGATATAAAAAATAGAAAGGGAAATGAAAAAACAGATATTACATTTCAACTGTTTAATAAGAATAACAACGAAATTCGTGGAGTTAATGATCGTATTAGAGCTATTATTGTGGACGAGCAGTTAAAGGGAATTCAGCAAATCACCCCTGCATTTGCTGGAAATGGTTCTTATAAGCTGTCTTCAAGCGGAACGAAAGATAAAGCTTATACAGTTTTCTTATATGAGGATCATGGTAAAACAGAACAGTCTTTTTCTAAGAAGAATTTTGGGGGAGAGGAAAAAGAAAAGAAGCAAAAGAATTTAATAGAAGACACAGTGCTTACAAAAAAAATTGGCGATTACCAAATGTCGCTATTATTTGGAGCGTTACATCCAAATGAAGCAGCTACACTGACATTTCACCTACAAATGAAGAAAGGAGAAAGTGTGAAATTTAGCTCGGGCACTGGAGAACAGGGGTCACTTTATATAGTCGATGAAAAACGAGAACATTTTTTATATGCAGTCCCTGTAAATGAAGAAGAGGAACTGCAATATCGTATTACATTCCCAGAAGAAGGGACGTATAAAATATGGGGCACATTTTATATAAACGGAAAAAAGTATGGAAAAGAGTTTATACTCCAAGTTCAGAAGCGAAAAAGCAGCTAGTGATGCTAACTGCTTTTTCGTTTTCCTATTAATTTTGTTACGGCAAGCATTGTAATTGGCAAGGAATGATTTTTTCGGAATGCTAAATATTTTCCGCTCCAAGTTGGTTTATATTTTTCTTTAAAATGCCGTAAACCGCTAAAACTATACGTATAACGAACATTATTGAAAATTGCTGCAGCGACGCGCTCAGACCAGAAGGATTGTGTGGATAAACCAACATTAGAGAGCGGAGCCATACCGATATTGAAAGAATGATAATCGTTTTCTTTTGCCCATTGGAATAAATGGATGAAAATCGCATCCATAATCCCACCGGGTGCATCCGGGTAATAGCGCATTAAATCAACAGAAAGTTCACCAGTTTGGTAAACGGGCATAAATGTGGTAAATGCGATGATTTTTCCTTCAGCATCAGATAAAGTTGCAATAGGGGCACGATTTATATAGTTACGATCAAAGTATCCAAGAGAAAAGCTTTTTTCTTTTTTTCCTCCAAGCCAAGCATCTGAAACTTTTTTTAATTCCTCATATAACTCGTCTGAAAATGGTGGTTGATGAATGGAAAATGTATAACCTTCACGCTCAAAACGGTTAAAAGTTGCACGTAATCCAGCACGTTTTTTACCTGATATAGTAAACGTATTTAAATCAACAACAGCCTCTTCACCCAGTTTAAAGAAGTTATAGCCAAAATCATGATATAAGCTCATCCATTTGCTTTCAATTTGATAGAAAACGCAAATATATCCGAATCGATCCGCTTCAGCTAAAAATTCTTGTAGTACTATGCGGAAAGAAGACGGATCTCCAATTGGATCGCCAAGTACCACAAGTCGTTTTCCTGTTGTTGAAAATAAAAGAAGTGCTTTTCCATCACTACTGAAGAAGAATTGTTTATCTCCTAAAAAACCTAAATGACTTAGTACATTTCCACCATATTCATCTAAGAAGTTTTGCAAACGTTTATCGTTTGCTGGTTGCCCAGGAAATACGCTACGGTAGCGATTCGCAATAAGGGAACCGATAAGTAAAAAGGTTGGGACAAAGAAAGCAGCTGCAAGTGCACTGCGTTTTACTTGTGTAATGTTACGAACAACAAAGTCCGGTTTAAAAGCTTCTTTTGCTCCTGCGAATAGGATGCCTAAGTTTTTGTACAAGTATAATGTTAATAGTAAAAATATAAATACTTTGACTACATCAGAGAGTGACACTTCCATTTTCTCACGCACAAATCTTTTGCGAAGCATATATAATACTGCAAGTACAATTAATAAAATAAAAGTCTCTTCAATATCAATTCCTTTTAATGTGTTAAAGATTGCTGCTCCAATTAAAGAAATAATTGTCATATAGTAGGAGCGTTTCGTTCCGTAGTAAATCCCTCTTGATAGAATAAGAAGAAGGATACCAAATGTTAAAGATAAACTAAAAGAAAATTGAATGAGATGTTTTGGAGCTAAAATATGTAACGCGTGAGCACGGTTTATACTTGTCGGTAAAATGGTGGATAAGATAACCATTAAGCCAGCAAAAACAGTTAATGCAGCGGATGCCCATGATCCTAGTTTTCCTAAAAAATCACGTTGCAATGTCCAAATGACACCTGTTGTTTCTAAAGCAGGTGCGATAAATGGCTTATCTTCAATCTTTTTAAGAGCAGCTCCTGTCATTTCAAAAGCTGCAAAAATTAAACCGAGGCAAAACGGTAAAATATAGTATACAAGGCGGTATAGTAACATAGCGGGTAGTAATACGCCTGTATCAATACCGTATTGTCCTAAACCAGTCAAAAAGACAAGATCAAATGAACCAAGGCCACCTGGTACAAGACTAACAACGCCAGCTAAAGCCGCAATGACATAAACTCCTAAAAACTTCCGGAAATCAATCTCAATTCCAAATAACATTAAAATAACATACATGACGATACCGGCAGATAGCCATTCCACTAAAGAAACAATGGAGTATAAAACGGTTGGGTTTTTCTCTTCCTCTTGTCCTTCTACGGTTTTTTGTTTTCGATTTTTCAGTTTAGAAAACCCGATATATATCGGTACAAAAAGAGCGAAGAAGACGAGTACAGGCCATAGCCAAGGCTTTTCATGCAGAATAAAACGTGTATCTAGTATTCCGATAAGACCGAGGAATGAGAGAAGGGCTAATCCATTAATAAAGGCGGTTGTCATCCAAGCGATACTTTTGATAAGTTTACCATTCTCTTTTACGTGGGGCCGATATAACATTGTTCGTACACCCGCTCCAACAAGGCCACCAAAGCCAAGAAATCCATTTAAAGTGTTGGCAGTCCATGAAACACGAAAAATCTTTTGAACAGGTACATCTGCTTTTAAATAGCGGAGCATAACAAAGTCATAAAAGAACATTGTTGAAACAGCAAATGCACCGAGCGTAATAGATAAAAAGACTCCTCCAGTCGGAATGTTTTTAATTGTTTCAATTGCTTCTCGAAATGAAATACCTGACAATTCTTTCCGAGCTTGAAAGAATACAATTGTCAAGACAACAAATGGGAAAATAATTTTTCCAACTTGTAAGAAACGTTTCCACGAAAACGACATAAATACAACTCTCCTTGCATAAGAAAACTGAGACAATATTCTTATTATGACAAACTTCATGAAAAATAAAAAGGTAAATCGCAGGATATAAAAACTATTTTTTATATAAATATGGAAATATCATATATTTTTGTTAAGAATTAATGAAGGATTAAAGTTTTGTTTATTCAGAAAAATGAGTTAAAATAAAACAAAATAAGGAAGAGAGGGAAAGTGGATGGTTATAATAGGTTACGCAGGCTATGAGCTAGAAAAAGCACAACCTAATACATCAGAAGATTTCTTTAATCGATCTGAAGTAACTTATATTTTTGGGGAACAAAAAAAAACATTTTCTGTATTATATGTCCGTTATTTTGAAGAAATTTTACAAGAAATTACTCCGTTTGAAGGAAATCCAGTTTTTAAAATAGAAGAACAAGACATATATTTACGTGATATCGTTGCATTAGCTTGTTTTGTTAAAAGTAAAGAACTTCGTGGACAAAAACGTGTATATATTAATGTAATAGAGGATTTTCAAAAATATTTTGATGATAAAACAGTGGTAAAAGTACAAAACATAATGGCTGAGTTACATAAAAATAAAAAAGCAGAAATAGCGTAAAATGGCAAAGGAGAGAAAAGGATATGTCTAATTCAATGGTTGAAAATCAAACCCATCAAGTTTCTGAATTTTTAGAAGGAGTTATTGCTTTAATGACTGATTTTGTAAATTATCATACATTACCTTCTTTATTAGAAGAGTCACCAGGAGGTAATAAATATTATTATGAAGGTTTATTATCATCATTAAGACGATTACTTGTATTTTGCGAAGAAGGATTGGATGCGTGCCTTGTTTTATTGAGTAGTCAACCATTTCGAAAAACGGCTGCCGAAAAAACATTATATAAAATCTATCATCAAGTAATTGCTGAATTTTTCTCACCAAAAAGTGATCAGTGGTATGAAAATAGTCGCTCGGCATATACAGGGAAAAATTCCATTGCTTTTCAACAAGTACCACCTCGCTCAATTGAAAAAGTAATGCAAGAATTAGAAGGTAAGTTTCAAACAATGCGTGAGGAGCTGGAGTATTACGAAACGGACTATCAAACAAAGATGTTACACAAATATTAATATAAGATTGGAAGAAAATTATTTTTTAGGAGGGAGAGAGAATCCAGTCGTGGATAGAAGCGGTCAGATCTTTTTGGAGCCCCATGCCAAGTGAAACCAAAAGGAGAAAATGAGTGGTGGTCTTCTTTTGATTTCATAGCAGTGACTTGTATGTTGAAAAATCAGAAAGGATATATAATAAGGTGAGGATACTACTGTCCTTGCATGTAAGGATGAATAGTTCCAGTATATGTTTTATATAAGTGTTAGAGAATACTCAAAGAAGCTAGAGAAAGACTAGCTTCTTTTGCTTTTTTGTACGGTATATACGATGCAAGCGCTGAATATAGTTAAAGTGGATAGCATCAAGGAGGTGTCGCGTTGTATGAACCAGCAAAGCGTATTTACAGATTACTTTCATGAAGTAGAAAGTTGGTGTGAAAGTGTTCTTCAAGTATTAGATAGTCGTGCAACTGAAGTTTATGACGTCCATATGCTTGCTTATAAAATTCAAATGCTACTAGACCGTATGAAAGAAAATGAGTATGAAACAGATGCTGAATTACTGTATGAGATAAGTGATGATGTGGAACACATTCAGAACCACTTACAAGAAGTATTTATGCAAGAAAATGAACAATATGAATTGTATGAAAGAGCGTATACTGAGCGATCTGTTCCAATTGGGGGCCACACGCTTCCTCCGTTACCCTATCCATACAATGCGCTGGAACCATATATTTCTCGAGAAATTATGATGCTCCATCATGATAAACATCATCGTAGTTATGTGGAAGGACTGAATAAAGCAGAAAAAATGATGGAAGAAGCAAGGAAAACAAACAAATTTGATTTAATAAAGCATTGGGAAAGAGAAGCGGCTTTTCATGGTTCAGGCCATTATTTACACACGATATTTTGGAATAACATGAAAAAGGATGGAGGCGGAAGTCCAAGAGGTGCATTATCTCGAGAAATCGAGAAAGATTTTGGAAGTTTTTTACGTTTTCAAAAACATTTCACAGAAGCTGCATCGAAGGTAGAAGGATCTGGCTGGGCGATTCTTGTGTGGGTACCTCGTTCGGGAAGGTTAGAAATTTTACAAAGTACCCTTCATCAATTATTTACACAGTGGGATACGATACCGTTACTTGTGCTTGATGTATGGGAACACGCATATTACTTGCAGTACCAAAATCGAAAAGATGAGTACATTAAAAATTGGTGGAATGTTGTGAATTGGCCCGATGTGGAAAAGCGATTTGAAAGAGCGAAACAACTTGAGTGGACACCGTATTAGACGCATATTTGTGCGTCTTTTTTGCTGGTATAGAAAAGAATATTTCGTTCATATTTTAAGGGGCCAAGCATACACTTGTACAAAAAGTGCCAAAAGGACGTGGGGGAATATGAGACGAAATTGGATTGTAATTGCACTTATTGTAATGTGTGCAAGTATTATACCGACTCATACATATGCACAAATGAATGATGTAAGCGCCCATAATGCCATATTGATGGAAGAACATTCAGGACGTGTGTTATATGGAAAGTTAGAACACGAATCACAAAAGATTGCTAGCATCACAAAAATTATGACCGCCTTACTCGCTGCTGAATCAGGGAGAATGAAAGAAGCTGTACCTATTAGTGATAAGGCTGTTCGAGTAGAGGGTTCGGCAATTTATTTAAAACCTGGAAAAAAAGTACCGCTAGAGGATTTAGTTTATGGTTTAATGCTTCGTTCAGGTAATGATGCAGCACAAGCAATTGCTGAAAATATTGGGGGAAGCATAGAGGGATTTGTTTATTTGATGAACGAAAAGGCAAAACAAATCGGAATGAAAGATACACATTTTTCAAATCCACATGGTTTAGATGGGGATGGTACGCATTATTCGTCTGCATATGATATGGCACTTTTAACACGCTATGCAATGGGAAATGAAACGTTTCGGAAAATTTTCGGAACAAAAACATATCAATCGAAAGCATGGGATTATCCATGGAAAAACAAGCATAAACTTGTAACCTCTTATTATGAATTTGCAACAGGAGGAAAGACGGGATTTACAAAAAAAGCTGGGCGTACACTTGTTACAACAGCCTCGAAAGATGGCTTAGATTTAATTGTAGTGACACTGAATGCATCTAATGATTGGGACGACCATATGTATTTATTTGACCAAGGATTTAAACAATATAAGTTAACGAAGGTTCTAGGGCAAGGAGCACTCTCTGGACTGCAGGAAAAAAAATATGCAAATCATGTTTATACAAAAAACGACTTCTCTATACCGCTAACGAAAGATGAGAAAAAGCAAGTTATGTTAAAGGTTGAACTTGATAGGAGTGCAAAATTAGTAGATGGAGAAAAAGTGGGAAAGACAATTGTTTATATTAATGAAGAAAAAGTAGGGGAACGTAATTTGTTTTATAGCAAGCGAAAGTTAGTTGCTACAACTGGAGTATATTGGAATGATGTGAGAGAAATCTTTTCTCATATGTTAGGTGTTGGAACAAATGGTTAACCTCGTATGGGTGGCGATGGCGATCATTGGAATTGTATATGCGATGGTGAACGGAACGATGGAGGAAGTAAATAAAGCAGTCTTTGAAGGGTCAAAAGATGCAGTAACAATTTGTATTGGGCTGATTAGTGTTTTAGTCTTTTGGCTCGGTTTAATGAAAATTGCTGAAGAAGCAGGCTTATTAAAGAAATTAGTCTCATTTTTTATGCCAGTTGTAAAAAGGTTGTTTCCAGAAGTACCAAAAGACCATCCTTCGATGGGATTTATTTTATCGAATATGATGGCAAACTTTTTTGGATTAGGAAATGCAGCGACGCCACTTGGGATTAAAGCTATGGAACAGCTTAAGGAACTGAATGGGGGAAAGGATTCGGCAAGTCGTTCTATGGTGACATTTTTGGCTTTGAATACATCTGCAATTACATTGATACCGACTACTGTAATTTCAATTCGGATGACGTATGAATCAGCGAATCCGACTGAAATTGTTGGTGTTACGTTTATTGCACAAGTATTATCGATGATTGGAGCTATTTGGATTGACCGCTATTTTTACCGGAGACGGAGTAGAAAGGGGCGGAAAAAGTGAGTATTGTTAATATGATTTCATTATGGGTAATTCCGTGTGTCATTGGCTTTATATTATTATATGGAACGATAAAAAAGGTGCCAACGTACGAATCATTTGTAGAAGGTGGGAAAGAAGGGATCCAAATTGCTATTTCTATTTTGCCATTTATGGTAGGGATGCTTGTATCCATTTCTATTTTTAGGGCATCGGGTGCGCTAGATGCTATGATTTCTGTCATGAAGCCAGTACTAGATATGATTCATGTTCCAGCAGAGATTGTGCCACTTGCGCTCATACGTCCCATTTCTGGTTCGGCAGGATTAAGTATTACTACAGATTTAATTGCTACATATGGACCGGATTCATTTATCGGTAGGCTTGCTTCCACGATGCAAGGAAGTACAGATACAACGTTTTATATTTTAACAGTGTACTTCGGAGCTGTTGGTATTCGTAAAATGGGAGATGCCTTAAAGGTAGGGTTATTTGCTGATTTGATTGGGATTATTTGTTCTATTGTGTTTGTTTCTTTATTGTTTCAGTAATCGGTATTCATTTTTTGAGTCAATTCGCTTATAATACGTATACGACCGCTATTAAGGGTAGGCTTAATAGTGGTTTTTTTGTGGAGTATTTTTGACAAAATAATGAACTTTTGTTGTGAACAACTATATGAGGGTAAACAATAATAAAGAATTGAAACCAAATTTGGCCTTTGTAAGTTTAGAAACATAGCTATGTTGTTTACGATATGTTAGGCTGGCTGCCATATGCTCTGGCGGTTGCCAACTCCTTCTAATGAAGGTAAGATAAATTTGAGGTGAATAAAGGAAATGGAACGATTACAAAAAGTGATTGCACAAGCTGGAATTGCATCAAGAAGAAAAGCTGAAGAACTTATTCAGCAAGGTAAAGTAAAAGTTAACGGTAAAGTAGTGACTGAGTTAGGGACGAAGGTAACTCCTCAAGATAAAGTAGAAGTAAATAATATCCCTCTTGAAAAAGAAGAACCTGTTTATTTCTTGCTATATAAACCAACTGGCGTCATTTCCAGTGTATCAGATGACAAAGGAAGAAAAGTTGTTACAGACTTTTTCCCTGAAATCACACAGCGTCTATTCCCAATTGGACGTTTAGACTATGATACGTCTGGTGTATTACTTATGACAAACGATGGTGACTTTGCAAATATATTAATGCATCCAAAATATAAAGTTGAGAAAACGTATGTTGCAAAAGTAAAAGGACCATTAACAGGGGAGAAAATTCGCATGTTAGAAAAAGGTGTTGTATTAGAAGATGGAAAGACAGCGCCAGCACGTGTGAAAATTATTTCTTGGGATAAACGCAAAGAGATGGCAATTGTACAATTAACGATTCATGAAGGACGTAACCGTCAAGTTCGTCGCATGTTTGAAGCACTTGGCTGTAAAGTAATGAAATTAAAACGTGAACGTTATGCGTTCTTAGAAGCAGGAAGCTTACGCCCTGGTGATGCGAGAGAATTATCGCCTCATGAAGTAAAACAACTACGTGCACTTGCTTCTACAAAACCGCGATAAGTGGTAAAGTGAAACTTCCATCCGTGGGGAGTTTTATCTCCGCACGGATGGTTAGTTAAACCAACCTTTTTGCGAGTAGTTAGGGAGACATATATACGAAAAGGAACGAATGCTTGAAGTAAGGGACAAGTTAGTAGTTGCAGAAATTGTTTACATATAAATTCATCAAAGAGAGGGGAGCGAGTATGAAGAAGAATCGCTTACTATTTCGCATTCTTATTTTGCTTATTTTAAGCGTGGCAGTAGGGTTTACACTTTATCAAGGTTTTTTTGTTGATAAGGAAAAAATGCAAATCGGGAAAAAAGCACCTAACTTTGTTGTTACAGATTTAGAAGGAAAGAAAATCGAGCTAAAGGATCTGAAAGGAAAAGGTGTATTTTTAAATTTTTGGGGAACGTGGTGCAAACCGTGTGAAAAAGAGATGCCTTACATGAATGAATTATATCCTAAATATAAAGAAAAAGGTGTTGAAATCATCGCGTTAGATGCAGATGAAACGAATATTGCGGTGAAAAATTTTGTGAATCAATACGGATTAAAGTTCCCAGTTGCAATTGATAAAGGGCAAGAAATAATCGGTACATATGGCGTTGGACCACTGCCAACAACATTTTTGATTGATAAAGAAGGAAATGTAATCGAGAAAATTACGGGTACACAAACGAAGGAGCAAATGGAGGAATATTTAAAGAAAATTACTCCTTAATAAAGAAAGCCTTTACATAACGTAATAGTAAAAGTGTTTGTTAGATGGAGGTGCTTTGCTTCGTCTTAGTACCTCTCTTGAAAATTCTGAGTATTGAGGTAACTTGCACTTGGAAGATACAATGATATATAGAAACAAGAGGCGGTGAGAATATTGGAACAGATAAAGTGTGAATGTGGACATGTAAATCCAATAGGCACAATTTTTTGTGAAGCTTGCGGGAAACCTTTTGAAAATAAGGAAGGTACGAGATTATTAGATATGCGATATGAGGGGAGTGCCCGGCGCTCTCTAACTCATACGAAAACAATCGTAGATAAGGTTTGGAGTTTTTTTTCTTCTGTAAAGGTAGGGGTATGGCTCATTGTCATTACTCTATTAGCATCAGCAGTTGGAACCATATTTCCGCAAGAAATGTACATACCTCCAGGTGTTACACCAAGTGAATATTATGAACAGGAATATGGTTTTCTTGGACAACTATATTACCAATTAGGTTTTAATAATTTATATAGCTCATGGTGGTATATGATTTTAATTGCGTCGATTGGTGTATCGCTTGTGATATGTAGTTTAGATCGTGTAATACCACTTTATAAAGCTTTAAAAAAGCAGGGGGTAAAAAGACACCCAAGTTTTTTAAAGAGACAACGGTTGTATGGGACAGGCTCTCCGAAAGAGGGGGATCTAGAGCAGATTCAAGCCAATTTAAAGAAAAAAAATTACAATGTAAGAGTAGAAGGCGAAAATATTTTAGCAGAAAAAGGTAGATTCTCTCGCTGGGGTCCATATGTGAATCATATTGGTCTTATTATTTTTCTATTTGGAGCAATGCTACGGTTTCTTCCAAGCATGTATGTGGATGAAACACTATGGATACGTGATGGAGAAGTGAAAGAGATACCAGGAACAGATGGAAAATATTATTTGAAGAATGAAAAGTTTATAAAAGAAGTTTATGACAAAAGTAAAGATGATAAAGTATTTAATGATGCAATTGATCGTGTGGGCGATAAAATGATTGTCAAAAACTATCAAACGAACGCCGTATTATACAAAACTATAGGAGAAAATGTTGCGGGACAAAAACCAAAGTTAGAGAAGGTAAAGGAAAGTGAAATTAGAGTAAATGAACCGCTTAAATTTGATCAGTTTGCTCTATATCAACTAGATTTTAAAGAAAATGAATTTAAGAGTATGTCTTTTTCTTTACAGAAAAAAGACAATCAGCAAAAATGGAAACCTATTAAAGTCAACTTAGAAAATCCAAAAGAAACATATGATTTAGGAGACGGATACTCTATAAAATTATTAAGTTATTTTCCTGATTTTTATTTTGATGAGAATAGCCAGCCGAATACAAAAACAAAACTTCCAAACAACCCAGCTTTTGTTTTTAAAATGTTTACACCAGAGACGCCAGAAGGGGAAGTGAGTTTTGTAGGTATACAACAAAACATAGAACCAGAAGGAAACAATCAATATAAAATGACCTTTGCAGGAGTAGAAATGCGCAATGCAACAGGGCTTGTCGTAAGAAAAGATTTGACACTGTGGATTCTTGGAATTGGAGGATTTATCTTCATGGTTGGTGTGATTCAAGGGATGTATTGGAATCATCGCCGTATCTGGATACAACGTGTTAAAGATGAATGGTGGATTGCTGGCCATACAAATAAAAACTGGTTTGGCTTGCGGAAAGATATTGAAAAAGTACTTGAAGGAACAACAATTCCACAACCATATGACAAAGTAAATGATCAAAAAATTAGTTAAGGTGGGGAGAATATATGGTGCAAATAAGCAGTAATTTCCTATTTGCCGCTTTCATCTTATATTTAATTGCAACACTGTTCTTCGGAGGAGCAATTAAAGAAAAAGGACGGAAGTGGGCGAATATAGGTATAACCATAACAATTTTAGGATTTGTCGCTCAAACTGTATACTTTGTAACAAGGTGGATAGCTTCAGGCCATGCGCCAGTAAGTAACTTCTTTGAGTTTGGTACATTCTTCGGCATGATGCTTGTTGGGGCTTTTATTGTCATGTATTTCATGTATCGTGTAAGTATAGTCGGATTATTCGCTTTACCAGTAGCCCTATTATTAATTGCATATGCAAGTATGTTTCCAAGAGAGATTTCCCCGCTTATTCCATCGCTGAAAAGTAATTGGCTACATATTCATGTAACAACGGCAGCAGCTGGACAAGCTATTTTAGCAATTAGTTTTATTACAGGTGTTATGTATTTGCTTAAAAATGTAGATCAGTCAAAAAGGACAAAACGGACATTTTGGCTGGAAACAGTCGTTTTTACACTCGTTTGCGCGGTTGGATTCATAGCGGTAACAACAGTTTATTCGGCAACGAAATATGAAGCGAAGTTTCAATGGGTAGATAAAAACGAACAAAAAGTCGAGATGAAATATAATCTTCCCGCGCTAGTTGGGCCGCATGAAGGGAAGTTACTAACAAATGGAAAACTTGAACCTATTGCAGAAATGCCTGCTATCATAAATGCAAAGAAATTAAACACAGTGATTTGGTCATTGTTTATTGGAACAGGACTTTATATTGTATTGAGATTAATTTTACGAAAAAGAGTATCAGCGGCCCTTCAGCCAGTAGTGAAAAACGTTAACAGTGATTTACTTGATGAAATTGGATACCGCTCTATTGCGATTGGATTCCCAGTCTTTACGTTAGGAGCGTTAATTTTTGCGATGATTTGGGCGCAAATTGCATGGACGCGTTTTTGGGGGTGGGATCCAAAAGAGGTGTGGGCACTCATTACTTGGCTCTTTTATGCTGCCGTTTTACATTTACGTCTATCTAAAGGATGGCATGGTGAGAAGTCGGCATGGCTTGCGGTAATTGGATTTGCCATTATCATGTTTAACTTTATAGTCGTGAACTTAATTATTGCTGGTTTACACTCATACGCGTAAGGTTTTATCTCTTTTTTAGAGGGAGCATACTGTTCAGTTAAGCATGATAAAATAGGAAAGTGGTTGACACTTTCCTATTTTATTTTTGTCAATTTCTTTTCTTTTTTGAGAAAAACATGGCAAAGTAAAGGTTGATTTTGTAAAATGATGTCGAGGCCTAAATGCCCTGTTCAAAAAAAATACATATTTTTGGAAAAGAAATGAACAAACTTTATTATTCTTGTGAAGCATAATGTCTAAGGTGTAAGCCTAATACTTTAGAATTGTCAATTATGAGATAAGAGTAAAAACAGTATTACATTGTAGAAAGGTAGGTGTGAACCGTTGTCATGTTTTCACGGGCAGCGGGAAGCAATGGAAAATGAACCAAGAATTTTAATTGTGGATGATGAAGATCGTATTCGTCGTTTATTAAAAATGTATTTAGAAAGAGAACAATATACAATCGATGAGGCTGATAATGGTGATGAAGCTCTAGAAAAAGCATTGCAAAATGACTATGATTTAATCTTATTAGATATTATGATGCCTGGAAAAGATGGAATTGAAGTGTGTAAAGGGATTCGTGAGAAAAAAGCAACACCAATTATTATGCTGACAGCTAAAGGTGAAGAAGTAAACAGAGTGCAAGGATTTGAAGTTGGTTCGGATGATTATATCGTAAAGCCGTTTAGTCCACGTGAAGTAGTTCTTCGTGTAAAAGCGGTACTACGACGTTCTGTGACAACGACATTCTTTACACAAGATACAACAACAAAAGATGTTATTGTATTCCCGCATTTAACAATTGATAATGATGCGCATCGCGTTACAGCTGATGGTGATGAAGTCAATTTAACACCAAAGGAATATGAATTGTTACTATTTTTAGCAAAGGCTCCTGATAAAGTATTTGATCGTGAGCAATTATTAAAAGAGGTATGGCAATATGAATTCTTTGGAGACTTACGTACAGTAGATACGCACGTAAAGCGTTTACGTGAAAAATTAAGTAAAAAATCATCTGATGCAGCGAAGATGATTGTAACTGTATGGGGTGTTGGTTATAAGTTTGAGGTTGTGAGCGACTGATGCTTTGGAGAAGTGTAGTAGGAAAGCTATGGATGACAATATTGCTTCTTGTTTCATTTGTTCTTGGCTTTGTTGCCATTTTGCTTTCACAGTTTTTTGACAATTACTATATTGAAATGAGTGAAACAAGGCTTACAAAAGTAGCGACAAGCGTTTCGGAATTAATTGAAGAAGGTGCAGACGAAAAGACGATTGAAAATATCGCCTATAAGTTTGCTGATCCACTCTCACGAATTATTATTGTGAAAGGGGATCATGAGGTTTCTTCTTCACCGAAACAAGAAGGGCTGGTAGATCTTACAATAGAAGATCTGAAAAAGGATAAAGATTTAGCAGCTGTTTTTATAGATAAAAAAGAAAATAAAGAAAAAATAAAAAAAGTGTCTAACGACAAAAAGAATAAAAATTCTGAAAATGATATTATGATTGTTGGTAAGCCACTGCAATCATCGAACCATAGTGCGGTGTTTGTGTATCAATCATTGCAAGTTCCGAAACAAGGTATGGAAAAAGCGACAGATTTTATTTTTCTATCAGCGGGAATTGCAATTATTTTAACAACGTTCTTTGCATTTTTCTTATCGACACGAATTACAGCTCCACTTCGTAAAATGCGTGAAGTGGCCTTTGAAGTAGCACGCGGGAAATTTGATACGAAAGCACCTATGGTTTCGCAAGATGAAATAGGAGAGCTAGCAACGGCGTTAAATCAAATGGGAAAACAATTGAAGTTTAATATTAATGCGCTGCAACAAGAAAAAGAACAACTTTCTAGTATTTTAAGCAGTATGGCAGATGGGGTTGTAACGCTGGATCAAGAGGGTGAAGTTGTTGTTATCAATCCGCCAGCGGAGCGCTTTTTACAAGTTTGGCAAGAAGAAAAAGAGTTAGAGTTAAGTAGGAATTTACCACCTGAGCTTGTTGAGTTGTTCCATCTTGTAGTAGAGAGTGAGCAACAGCAAGTTATTGAAATTAATTTACAAAAGGGTAACTACGTTGTCCTTATGACTCCACTATATAATCAAACGAAAATTCGTGGTGCTGTCGCAGTCCTTCGAGATATGACAGAAGAACGCCGTCTTGAAAAAATGCGTAAAGATTTTATTGCAAATGTGTCCCATGAATTGCGTACTCCGATGGTTATGCTTCAAGGGTATAGTGAGGCGATCTTAGATGATGTTGTTCAAACGAAAGAAGAAATAAACGAGTTTGTACAAATTATTTATGATGAATCTGTTCGTTTAGGACGCCTTGTAAATGAACTTTTAGATTTAGCTCGGATGGAAAGTGGTCATGTAGAATTGCATATATCTGAAGTGGATATTCATCCGTTTGTTGAGAAAATTGGCCGTAAATTCCAAGGAATTGCGCAGGATAAAGAAGTGCAGCTAACCGTTGATTTCCGTAACCAGGTTGAGCAACATCCGTTTGATCCGGATCGTATGGAACAAGTATTAACGAACTTAATTGATAATGCAATTAGGCATACAAATGCAGGTGGTCATGTTAAGCTTGTTATTGATACGAAAAATAATGGAGTAGTCTTTGAAGTACAAGATTCAGGTGCAGGTATCCCTGAAGAAGATATTCCGTTCTTATTTGATCGTTTCTATAAAGCTGATAAAGCAAGAACACGTGGGAAAACAGGTGGGACTGGTTTAGGGCTTGCGATTGCTAAAAACATTGTGCAAGGTCATGATGGGAAAATCTCTATATCAAGTGTTGTTGGAGAAGGGACAACATTCTCTGTATATTTACCAGATCAGTCAATATAAGTGATATTATTGTAAGTGAATACGGTGTTATTCATTAACAAAGGATACAAAAGTTCTAGTATTTTTATTCTTTTTTGAGTTTATAATATTTTCTCAATGGAATAAAGAATATTAGAGCTTTTTGTTTTATCCTGCTATTTGTGGGCAGTAAGACCTTTACCCCAAGGTTCAAAGAGAAACGAGAAAGGTATGTGGGGGACAACTGCCCGTAAAAGCCCGATTGGTGAGGGCTAATAATCAGTGGGGGATGGAGAAAACCCTCACTGATTAAAGTTTCACTTTATCTCTCCATGCATGGGTGAAAGCAGATACTCCTTGTTACTTACAATTTCATATCATACTTGTGATAGTTAGTGTAATGAGTAAACATTAAAAAGAGAGGTGTAGAATATTTGAAACTATATACGAAAACAGGAGATAAAGGACAAACGAGTATTGTTGGTGGGCGAGTTGATAAAAATCATATTCGTGTAGAAGCGTATGGAACAATTGATGAGGCGAATTCTCATATTGGATATGCGATGACTATGATTCAAGAAGAACGCTTTCAAGACATATATGATGAGCTTGAAAAGATTCAGCATGAGTTGTTTGATTGCGGTGGAGATTTAGCAATTGTACAGCAAAAGTTACCGTATACAGTAACGGAAGAGATGGTTATATATTTAGAAGAACGAATTGATCGCTACATAGAAGAAGCTCCGCCGCTAGAGCGTTTTATTTTGCCTGGTGGGAGCTCAGCGTCTGCGATGATTCATGTTGCACGTACGGTAACGAGAAGAGCTGAGCGCCATATTGTATCGTTAGGAAAGCAAGAAGAAATAAATGAAGTTGTATTACGATATGTCAATCGATTATCTGATTATTTATTTGCAATTGCTAGAGTGATAAACGCTCGTCTTAATGTGAACGACGTCGAATATAAACGAAGTGCAATTGTTTTTCGTAATAAAGAAGAGAAGGAAGTGGAATAATTCACTTTCTTTTTTGTATACTTTTTTCCGTAATATCCCACAATAGAGAAAGTGTGACGGTTATTAAAAAACGGAGGATGTATATGAAAGGCTTAAAAATCGGGATACTTGTCTTTGGATTGATTTTTAGTTCTCAAGTATATGCTTATGCTGAGGACGGACGATGGACATGGCCTGTAGATGGAAGAATTAGTGACTATTTTGGAACAAGAAATGGAAAACACTATGGTATTGATATAGCTGCCTCAATCGGAACACCGGTTGCAGCGATTCGAGGTGGAACGGTAACGAAATCCTATTTTTCAAATAGTTATGGACATGTAGTATTTATTAAACATGGAGAATATGAGGCTGTTTACGCTCATCTAAATAAGAGATATGTACTCCAAGGGGAGCGCATCGCAAGAGGTGAGGTAATTGGCGAAGTGGGCAACACAGGTGAATCAAGAGGAGCGCATCTGCACTTAGAAGTTCATAAAGGTGCTTGGACGTTTGGGAAAAGAAATGCAATGAATCCATTGCTTGTTTTAAATGAAGAAAGAAATCAAGTGGCTTCATCGTCGATATATATTGTGCAAAAAGGGGACACGTTGGTCAGTATTGCTCGTAAGTTTGGTATGACTGTTTATGAGATAAAAGTGAAAAACGCGTTGCGGCAAGATCAAATTTACCCAAATCAAAAATTATATATAAATTAAAAAAAGAGCTAGCAGAACTAGCTCTTTTTTACCAAAAAATAAAGACACATATAAACCCAGAAATAGCTAAATAGCTATAATAATAAAAGACCTTTGCCCTCGTTTTTTCCTGCGTTCGAAATAATACAATGGTTGGTTCGATTAGTCCAATTGTCAAGCAAAGTAAACCAAGGAGCATACAACCGATAGAAAAAGAATACAAGGCAACTTGTATTTGTTGGAATGGAATAATCCATTTTAATAAAAATGCAATAAGTGCAGTATAACAGATGCTGCCAATGTATTTGTTTAAAATTGTATTAGAACGAAAACCAGGAAGTTTTTTCAAAAAGGATCGGGAAACAACTTCTGTTTGTAAAGAAGTATGTTCTTCTATTATTTTTTGCGCTTCTTTTCCTTTATGAAAGAGAGAGAGAATCCAATTACGCTTTCCTTGGAAAATAAATTGCGATGTTGTTAAATAGTGATCAATTTTTACTTTATCCCAACTGTTCCATGGATGACGCTCACATAGCTTTAGTTTGCTTTCTGTTGTTTTATCATACTGATAAACACTAATTCCTTCTTCATCAAAAGTAGCGTAGTATGTTTCTCTTGAAAATGCACCTAAATCAATTGGACAGTAGAAAAGTAATTCCTTTTTTAAATAAAAGTATTCTTTTCTTAAGTTTTTTTTCATTGTTTCTTGAATAGAGTGTCTTTTTTCTTTTCTCATGACATTTCCTCCGTATTAAGAAAATGCTCTTATCTTAACAATTCAATATCTTATCACTTTTCTGTATGGATGACTAGGGAATTATGAAGGAAAAAGTCGAATTGTCAAAAATATGGATTGTGTTGTCAAGTAATCCAATAGCTGTTTTAATCCCGTATTAAGGGGCAGTAAGACCCTCACATCAAAATTCAGCGAAAGTAAAGAAGATAGGTGGGGAATGAAGAACCCCCCACTGATTAAAGTTTCACTTTATGTGGTATTCATATAAAAACATTACTTACTATTCATAAGTTATAAACATTTTTATTCACAACTGTATGATGATGTTGTATAATGGTGGAGAAAATAGAATATCGGTCTATCTTCGGGGCAGGGTGAAAATCCCGACCGGCGGTGATGAACAGTTACTTTTCGTTCTAAGCCCGCGAGCCGCTAAGGCAGGATTTGGTGAGATTCCAAAGCCGACAGTACAGTCTGGATGGGAGAAGATGGAGGTTCAAGCGTTCAAAAAAGATAAGTATTTGAACGTCTGTTTGATGTGCCTAAAAATTCTCCCTTTGTGTAAAACACAAAGGGTTTTTTCATGATAGAAAAAAGTAGGCATAGCAGAACCTTTCCACTTTCCATGAGATGATCGATGGAAAAGGAGAGAGAAGGATGAAACAAAAAAACAGTGTAGTACAAATGGTGAGCGTAGCGATGCTTAGTAGTATTGCGTACTTGCTTATGATGTTGGATTTCCCATTTCCAGGACTTCCACCGTTTTTAAAAATTGACTTTAGTGATGTGCCAGCTTTAATTGCAGCGATTATTTTTAGTCCGATTGCAGGTGTAGTTGTAGAAGCGATAAAAAATATTCTTCACTACGGAATTCAAGGGAGTTTAACGGGGGTTCCGGTTGGAGAAATAGCAAACTTTATTGCAGGGTGTCTATTTATTGGGCCAGCAGCTTTCCTATTCCGGAAGTATCGCACAGTAAAAAGTTTAACAACAGGGTTAATGTTAGGGACGGTTACTATGGCGGTAATTATGAGTGTGTTAAATTATTTCATCATTTTACCAGCTTACACTTGGTTTTTAAATCAGCCTGCTATGTCTAGCGGTAGTATGAGGCAAATGATTGTAGCGGCAATTCTACCATTTAATTTAATTAAAGGGATTGTTGTAACAGTTGTGTTTGTAGCGCTGTTTTCACGTTTGAAAGTATGGGTATTTGCAAAAATGAAAAATGCATAGAAATTTTGGCCATCAGAGGTAAGTATACTGCTGATGGCTTTTAAAATTGTAAGTGAGAGAAATAACAAAAAATCCCCCTCATAAAAATGAGGGGGATTTTTTGAAGTTAATAAAAAGACTATTCGAATTTTAAAGCGTCGCCATCAAATGCTTCGTCAGCAACTTTAATTGAGTCAGTTGGACAACCTTCAAATGCATCCATCATGTCATCAATTAACACGTCTGGAATTTCAACGATACCTTGGTTATCATCTAATGTTACAAATGCAATACCTTCATCATCGTAGTCATAAATGTCTGGTGCAGCAGCCCCGCAAGCTCCGCATGCGATGCAAGTGTCTTTGTCAACAATTGTATATTTTGCCATGTTTTTTCCCTCCTGATAATATGTATGTGAAAATATTCGCTATAAAAATTATAACCTTATTGTAAAACGGTTTTTCAAACTTTTCAACATAAAATTATAATGATAATGCTTATCAATTAGGGTGTCAACTTATTTTTGATTTATTTCACAAGATTTTCAAAATGCCTAAATGCTGTACAGTTTGATACAATAGAAAATATAAATGTAATTGAAAGGTGGAAGCAGTGATGCAGTTACAATATACTTTACTATATTGTATAAAACAATTAAATGGTGAACGAACTGTTTCTTCCATTTATCACCTTTTAAAAGGGAAACGTTCTTCACAAACATTACAAGACGGAAATATATTTCACATTTCTTTTCTATTTGGAATATACAAATCATTACAACGTTCTGATTATGATCAGGAAATTGAATGTGTATTACATAAAGAATGGATTCAGAGTGTGCATGAAAATACGTACATTTTAACTGATACTGGAATGGAACAACTGGAAACTTGGAAAAAAACACGTTCTTTTCCGCAGTATTTACACGGTTTGCACTATGGTGATCTTGGTGAAATCTTTTGGAAACGACTTTCATTAATTATTCAAACTGTGTCAAATTTACAACAGCAAAATGCCAAGTTTCTTCCAATTCAACAAGATACAGAGGTAATGATGTGGGTTAAGCAGTTTCTCATCGGGATACCGTATGCAAGAAGTGAACTTGCGAAAAGTTTATGGAAAGAGATGCATATGCTGCTACAAGATACTTTGCCGATTGAAGCAACAATTTTTACATATCGGCTAACTGGGTATAAACGGATTGGATATACATTAAAGCAACTTGCAGAAATTACAAACCAAGATGTATTTCGCGTATATCTTTTATTTTGGGGTACTATTCATTTCTTTATTCAATCTGTTCGGGATAATAAAAACGACTTTCCATTATTAACAAAGATTATTTCTTATCCGAATGAAAGATCAGATTTGTTTAGTGTATCAACACAGAAAACATATCAACTTTGGAGGCAAGGGCGTTCTTTAGATGAAATTGCAACAATTAGAAATTTAAAGGTTGCAACAATAGAAGATCATTTTGTTGAAATTGCATTACGAGAAAGAGATTTTTCTATTGAAATGTTTATGGAAAAAAATAAAATCAAGCATGTGCAGCACGTTATTGAAACATTAGAAACACGTAAGTTACGCGTGTTAAAGCAAGCGGTAGGGGAAGCGGTTTCTTATTTTGAAATTCGTCTTGTGTTAGCACAGATGG
Organism: Bacillus sp. XF8; assembly: GCF_017498755.1. Lineage (NCBI taxonomy): Bacteria > Bacillati > Bacillota > Bacilli > Caryophanales > Bacillaceae > Bacillus > Bacillus sp. XF8. The sequence continues at coordinate 253,227 of NZ_JAGDQK010000002.1, forward strand.
GGGTTGTAAATGAGGCTTGAGGATTATTTGTATAAGTGGTTTAGTTATACCGAATTTCGTCAAGGGCAGAAAGAGGTTATTGCAGATTTATTACAAGGAAAAGATGTTGTAGCAATGCTTCCAACTGGAAGAGGAAAATCAATGTGTTATCAGCTTCCAGGCCTTATGCAAGATGGAACAGTACTAATTGTTTCTCCATTACTATCCTTAATGGAAGATCAGGTAGCACAGCTCAAATATGTAGTGAAGGACCGTGTGATCGCGTTTAATAGTTTTCGTACATTGATTGAAAAAAAGAAAGCGATAAAAAGATTATCTTCTTATAAATTTGTTTTTGTCTCGCCTGAAATGTTGCGATCTGAAGTAATAGTAAGAGAACTAAAAAAGATTCATATTTCGCTATTTGTTGTCGATGAAGCACATTGTATTTCGCAATGGGGCTACGATTTTCGAACGGACTATAAAAAATTAGATCAAGTTATAGCGGCTATTGGGCACCCTCCTGTATTGGCATTAACAGCTACTGCAACAAAAGAAGTATTACGAGATATTATAAACAGTTTAAAACTTACAAATGTAGCCGAGCATTTGTATTCGATTGACCGCCCGAATATTGCAATGGAGGTACAATTTGTCCAAACGATAGAAGAAAAAAAGGAAGCACTTCTCACGCATGTTACTTATTTACAAGGGCCAGGAATCATTTATTGTTCTAGCAGAGCTTGGACGGAGCGCTTGACAGAATATTTAAGGAGTAAAGGTATAGTAGGTGTTGCATTTTATCATGGTGGAATGGAACATGAAGAGCGGATGCTAATTCAGCAGCAATTTATGAATGATCAACTGCAGCTTGTTATATGTACAAGCGCATTTGGTATGGGTGTAAACAAGCCGAATACAAGGTATATTATTCATTTTCATTATCCAGCAAATATTGCTTCTTATTTACAAGAGATTGGTAGGGCTGGGAGGGATGGAGAGGAAAGCATTGCAATTCTACTTTGTAGTCCTTTGGATCATGATCTACCAGTTTCTATCATTGAGGATGAGTTACCAAATAAACAACAAATTCAATTTTTATTTTCTTTACTACAAGAAAAGATGTTTCAAACGAAAGTATTGCCAATAGAAGATGTGGAAGAAATTTGTTATAATGCTGCAAGGTTTAGTGAGCAACATTGGCGTTTTATACGTTATCATTTAGAAAAGATGAAAATCATACAACAGAAGAAGCTCATTATGGAATCCTTGTCAGATGAGACAATGGAAAGATTAATGTTAGAAGTAGATAGGCGTCTTCGGAATAAATATAGTCAATTAGAAAATATGAAATCGTGGCTACAGTATAAAGGGTGTAGGCGGGAACAGATGCTACATCATTTTGGATATAAGAAGGAAGCCCGGATAAAAAACTGCTGTGATTACTGTGGTATTTCAAAAGAAGATTACAAAAAAAGACGAGCAAGACAATCAAATTTCGACTATAATTGGGAAGCGGAGCTACAATTGCTCTTTGGTATGGGAGAACGGAGGAATGATGAGCATTCAAAGGCGTAGTATTGAAGACATAGGTCCGAAAGAAATACGGCTTAATCTCTATATAACACAATTAATAATTATTGGTGTTGGTTGCGTGTTAGCCTATATATTATTTCCAAATAGGAATGAATTTTATGATTTGTGGAAATGGGAGCCCATTTCCATTCTTGTAATAGGCAGCGTGGTTGCGGGCAGTGTTATTTTATTTGATTATATTGCAATGCAAGTGTTGCCAGAATGGTGGTTTGATGATGGTGGAATTAATGATCGAATGTTCCGAGGAATTTCTGTAATACAATTATTAGTTATTACGTTTGTTATTGGATTTGCTGAAGAGTTTTTATTTCGAGGTGTATTACAGACGCATTTTGGACTTGTAATTGCAAGCCTTATTTTTGCTGTTCTGCATATTCGATATGTGAGGAAGCCATTTCTATTTTGCTTTGTATGTATGATTAGTTTTCTGTTTGGATATGTATTTCAATGGACAGGAAATTTGTTTATAACAATATTTGCACACTTTCTTGTTGATTTTATAATGGGACTTCAATTAAGAAAATAAGTGGAAGGTGGTGGTGAACAGCATGAGAAAACAAATTCCCGATTTTGAAGAAGAGCTGGAAGAAGAGTTGGAAGAAGAGCAAACAGAAGAAGGTTTACCGCCGCGAAGTGAGATTCATAGAAATAATGAGAAGAAAAAATCTAAATTTAAGATTAATCACTTTTTCGTTCGGGTTTTAACATTTTTATTTATTTTGTTACCGCTTAGTATTTTATGGTATACGGATAAGTATATCGAAGTAAAAAGTGCAAACAAGGATGATGTCTCTGGAAAAAATGCGTTTGAAGTGATTTTTTTCGATTCAAATAAACATGGTGAAGGAGAAAAGAAACAGTCAGAGAAATTTGAAACACACATTGTAAAAGAGGGAGAGACATTCGAAAGTATTGGAAAACAGTATTTTCCGAATGAAGATGGGGCTACAATTATAAAAAACTATAACAATTTACAAGATGGTCAGTTAGAGGTAGGAAAAGAATTGAAAATTCCTGTTAAAGAAAAAGTGGAGAAGGAATAGCAGCAGTAAAATGATTATTGTATGAGTGAATTGAAAAAGGTGAATGAAGCCTTTAATATCAGATAAGGTTTTATTTACCTTTATGACAATATAGTTTGATGGGATTATATTTTGTTGAGAGGGAAGTTGAGAAAAGTATATGTTATGGATTGGATTAGGTGGCACATTCATATGTATTGGCTTCATTTGTCTTTTTATGATGTATAAAGAAGCATTGCGTAATACATTGTTAGAGCATACTTTATCATTTGTAAATTTCCCGGAAAGCTTTGGAAAAGTCAGGATATTTTTCATTTCAGATATTCATAGGAGAGTTATTTCACCTTCTTTAATTGAAAATGTAAAAGGAAATGCTGATTTTGTTATTATTGGTGGTGATTTAGCTGAGAAAGGTGTATCGTTATCACAAATTGCTGCTAATGTTCAAACATTAAGTGAAATTGGTCCTATATATTTTGTATGGGGAAATAACGATTATGAAATTGACTATCATGAATTAGATGCGTTGTTACTAGAACATGGTGTGAAAATTTTAGATAATACACGAGTGCTGTTTGAATCAGAGTGTGGCGACAAGCTTTGCTTATTAGGGGTGGATGATGTTGGATTAGAACGAGATCGTTTAGACTTGGCGCTGGCAGATTGTCAAGAAGATGGTTTTCGTATTCTTATTAGCCACAATCCTGCTATTGTAAACAAAATGTCTGGACAAGAACAAATTTCCCTCGTATTAAGTGGGCATACTCATGGAGGGCAAATTCGTTTATTTCATTCTAAACGTTATTTAAAAGGTGGCGTATATGAGTATCCCAATACAACTTTACTTGTGAGTAACGGGTATGGAACTACATTTATACCGTTACGTTTTCGAGCTCCAGCTCAAACGCACTTAATTACGTTGCAAGGAAAAAATTAAGAGATATTCGGTTTAAAGGTGGGGAAAATATGCCAACTTTAAAAGGAAAATATAATATAAAAGCAGTTTCGAATATGCTTGGAATTCAGCCAAGTACACTGCGGGCTTGGGAGAGACGATATCATATTATTGCTCCAAAGCGCAATGATGCTGGGTATCGCCTATATACAGAAGAGCATGTTAGAATCTTAAAATGGTTAATGAATAAAGTAAATGAAGGGTTTACAATTGGTCAAGCAGTTCAGTTATTAGAGAGCAATCGATTGCAAAATCACAATTCAGCTGAGATGACGTACAGTAAAGAAGTATTTTTAGTGGACGATATCCTTCGTTATTTGTTAAAATTTGATGAAATACATGCCCGTGAATTATTAAACGAGGCATTTGTTATTTATACAATGGAAAAAGTAATCACTCATATATTTGTCCTGATTGTTGATAAATTAGAAACTATGCGGAGAAATGATGAGATAACAGCTGTACAAGAGCGGTATGTAGAGTCGTTTTTATGCTCACGCATTGGAATGATTTATCATAATACGCATACTAATTTTATTTTGCCAAAAGCTTTGGCTATATGTGTACCAGGAGAATTGAGTGCATTACATCTTTTTGTTTTTACGATATATTTACGTTTGAAAGGCTATCAAGCAACGTATTTGGGGACAGGCCTAGAGGAAGATGAAATTCATATAGCCATCAAGCGATTTGCACCTAAATATGTGTTTATATCATGTTCAAAAGAGCGATATTTGAAAGACGCGCTGAATTTGATTAAGCAGTTGCAAAGTCACAATCCAAAGATCCGCACTGGACTTGTTGGGTTTGCAAGCCAGTTTGTTTCAGATGATGACAAGGTTGAACTTCAAAATATATTCATTGGCGATACAAAAAAAGAATGGGATGAATGGTTAAAAGTTTCGGAATAGTTGTTCGAAAAGAACCATCTATTTTCTATTTCATATAATAAAAATTAGATACAACGGTTACGTAGGGAGGTTACAAGATGAGGTTGGAACGTTTGAATTATAATAAAATTAAAATTTTCCTAACGTTTGACGATTTATCTGAGCGAGGATTGACGAAGGAGGATTTATGGAAAAATGCTCCGAAAGTGCAACAGTTATTTCGCGATATGATGCAAGAAGCAAATAAGGAACTTGGATTTGAAGCAGATGGTCCAATTGCAGTTGAAGTTTTTTCTTTACAGGCACAAGGAATGGTTGTGATTGTTACAAAAGAAAATCATGAAACGGATACAGAAGATGAGTTTCGTGATGAGTTTATTGAAATGCAAGTAACTCTAGATGAGAGTGAACATATATTGTATGAATTTGCAACGTTTGAAGATGTGATTACTTTGGCAAATCGTTTGTATAATCTCGGTGTAACCGGAGGGAAACTTTATACATGGGATGGACGTTTTTATCTTTGGATGGAAGAAGAAACAGCATTATTAAAGGCAGATATTATTGCGATTTTAGCGGAATACGGTAATTCTTCTACAGTGACAATTTATCGTATTATGGAATATGGAAAAGAATTAATGGATTCTCAAGCAATTCAGCAAATATACAAGTATTTTATCTTAAAACAAAACCTCAGCTAATATAAATAGCTGAGGTTTTGTTGGTGTTTTGCGATATTAAAGAGATTAAAATACATTGTAGTATAAAAAACATTTAAATATTTAAGTATTTTACTTTTCTAAAAGTGATAAAAGGACTATAATGATAGTGAAAACGCTTGCAATAAAAAATCGTTTGTATATATTTGTTAGCGTTTTCTATTGCATTCCAAATTTAACGGTGTATACTAGGCAATGAAGGTTTACTAAACAAGTGAAATTACAGGGGGTTTACTTACTATGGTAGCCGAAAAGGGAGCTCAAACACAAACACAACAAAGGGAACAACACTTTGAATTGTTAAATTCAACACAAATTGTTATTAGTGAAGCACTAGAAAAATTGGGTTATCCAAACGAGGTATATGAATTACTTAAAGAACCAATTCGTATGATGACAGTGAAAATTCCAGTTCGTATGGATGACGGGACTGTTAAAATATTTACAGGGTATCGCGCACAGCACAATGATGCTGTTGGTCCAACGAAAGGTGGAATTCGCTTCCATCCAAACGTAACAGAAAACGAAGTGAAAGCACTTTCTATTTGGATGAGTTTAAAATGTGGTATTGTTGATTTACCATATGGTGGAGGTAAAGGTGGGATCATTTGTGATCCACGAGAAATGTCTTTCCGTGAATTAGAAAGATTAAGCCGTGGATATGTACGAGCAATTAGCCAGATTGTTGGTCCAACAAAAGATATTCCTGCTCCAGATGTATTTACAAACTCACAAATTATGGCATGGATGATGGATGAATATAGCCGCATCGATGAATTCAATTCACCTGGATTTATTACAGGAAAACCGCTTGTATTAGGTGGATCTCATGGTCGTGAAACAGCGACTGCAAAAGGTGTAACAATCTGTATTCGAGAAGCTGCGAAAAAACGCGGTATCGACATTAAAGGTGCTCGCGTTGTTGTCCAAGGGTTTGGGAACGCTGGTAGCTTCTTAGCTAAATTTATGCATGATGCTGGTGCAAAAGTAATTGCGATTTCTGATGCTTACGGTGCACTACATGATCCAAATGGATTGGATATCGACTACTTACTTGATCGTCGTGACAGCTTCGGAACAGTAACGAAATTGTTTAACAATACAATTTCAAACAAAGAGCTATTAGAACTTGATTGTGATATTTTAGTTCCAGCTGCAATCGAGAACCAAATTACAGAAGAGAATGCTGCGGATATTAAAGCGAAAATTGTTGTAGAAGCAGCAAACGGTCCAACTACATTAGAAGCAACTAGAATTTTAACAGAACGCGGTATTTTACTTGTTCCTGACGTATTAGCAAGTGCTGGTGGTGTTACTGTATCTTACTTCGAATGGGTACAAAATAATCAAGGTTACTACTGGTCAGAAGAAGAAGTAGAACAACGCTTAGAAAAAGTAATGGTAAGATCATTCGATTCCATTTATGAAACATCACAAGTTCGTAAAGTGAACATGCGTTTAGCAGCTTATATGGTTGGTGTACGTAAAATGGCAGAAGCTAGCCGCTTTAGAGGTTGGGTATAATAGAACAAAAAGTTTAGAGAGAACGTGGTTTCCTTCAGGGAAACCACGTTTTTTATTGAAATAGATAATAAGGATTATAAAAAAGGTAAGTGAACTGAAAATATTTGGAGTATGTATTGTTGGGGCATCGATAGCTATTGCATGGAGAATTATAATGTTATTTTTAAAATGGATTGGATAAAGTTTCCCAATCGGGTTTTTACAGGCAGTTAATCCATCACCTAACTTCTTTGTTTTCGCTGGATTTTGAGATGAGGTCTTTCTTACTGTCCGCAAATAGCGGGATAAATAGTTACTGTTAATGGGATGGAATATGTTGAAAATGGATGTTCGATTATAAAAAAGAACGCTTGTTCTGTACGAACGTTTGTGCTATACTTTCCTTAGATAAACAAAACGGAAACAAAATAAGGAGAGATTAATAATGAAAATGACAGCAGACCAAAGATTTATGATGCCAACAGATGTTATGGAACGGGTAGAAGTTTTACGGAAAAAACATGTGAAACGTTCATCTTTGTTACAATCCGTGAATAAATTTTTCGGTTTAGATACAAAAGAAGACTGTGTTTGGTTTTATGGGTTTTATGGAACGGCTGTAAGTATTTTATTATTTATGGTCTTTACTTCAAATATTTTTGATTTTCTCTTTGCGTAAGAAATGTGCTATATAGATATCGAGATTGAATACATATATAAGGAAGAAGGTAATTTTCTAGAGCGGAGTTGATAAACATGGTGATGTTCCCTATAGAGCGAAATTATATTGGATACGGAAGCTCACGACCAGGAATCCGTCTTTCAAAGGTGAGATTTATTGTAAGTCATGATACGGGGAATCCTGGTAGCAATGCGATAGGAAATCGTGATTACTTTAACGAAGTGCAACCAAAAGCATCGGCGCATACTTTTGTAGATGATACAACCATTTTAGAAATTATCCCAATTGATGAGGTAGCATATCACGTAAGATATAGTGTACCATCAGATAACGATTTGTTTGGTTATGATGCAAATAAAGCAGCAATTGGTGTTGAAATGTGTTATGGAGGAACTGTTAATTTTTGGGATTCTTACACGCGGTTTACATGGTACCATGCTTATTTATGTCATACATTCAATTTAAATCCTAAAACGGATATTGTATCTCATAAAAAACTTGATCCTACGAGAAAGATTGATCCAGAAAATGTATTTGGACAACAAGGAATAAGATTTAGACAGTTTTTAGCGGACGTCTATCGAATGTACGTATCGTTTAGATGACAAATATATGAAAAATGAATACAATAAAGATAGGTGCCTACTGCTGAAAGTAGGTTTTTTCTTGTTTTGTAATAAATAGAGAGTGAAGCAGAAGACTAGGAGTGAACCGAGTATGCAAAAAGAAACAGTTATTATAATCGGGGGCGGACCATGTGGATTAGCAGCAGCGATTTCACTACAGCAAGAGGGAATCGATCCACTAGTAATTGAAAAAGGGAATATTGTGAATGCGATTTATCATTATCCAACTCATCAAACGTTTTTTTCATCTAGTGAAAAACTAGAGATTGGTGATGTTGCTTTTATTACAGAAAATCGTAAGCCGGTTCGTAATCAAGCGCTTGCGTATTATCGTGAAGTGGTAAAGCGTAAAGGAGTGCGTGTAAATGCATTTGAACGCGTAGAACAAGTGCAAAAAGACGGGAACTTCTTTAGAGTAAATACAACGAAGCGTGATGGTAATAAGGAGACATATACTGCGAAATATATTGTAGTGGCAACGGGATATTATGATAATCCAAACTATATGAACGTTCCTGGAGAAAATTTAGAAAAAGTATCCCATTACTTTAAAGAGGCACATCCATATTTTGACCGTGATGTAGTTGTAATAGGAGGAAAAAATTCAAGTGTAGATGCAGCGCTAGAACTTGTAAAAGCTGGAGCACGTGTAACGGTGTTGTATCGCGGGGAAGCATATTCACAGAGTATTAAGCCGTGGATTTTACCTGAATTTGAAGCATTAGTGCGTAATGGTACAATTCAAATGCGGTTCCATGCTCACGTGAAAGAAATTACCGAACATACACTGACGTATACAAGTAACGGAGAATCATTTACGATTCAAAATGATTTTGTGTTTGCAATGACGGGATATCATCCAGATCATGGCTTCTTAACAAAAATGGGAGTAGAAATTGATAAAGAAACAGGGCGTCCGGTGTATACAGAAGAAACAATGGAAACGAATGTTGAGAATATCTTTATTGCGGGTGTTATTGCAGCTGGAAATAATGCGAATGAAATTTTTATTGAGAATGGAAGATTTCATGGCGGAGCAATTACACAAACAGTTGTATCAAGAGAACAAAAATAAGCTGTCGAATTTCGACAGCTTATTTTTTAATCGTGCATAAACATTTGTTGAATTTTTTCTTGAGATTGAGCACATTCTAAAGCCACAAGTAGTTTAATACGAGCTTTTTGGGCATTTAAACCGTAGGTGAAGACAATCCCAATATCTTTTAATTGTTTTCCTCCACCCTCATAGGAATATACGTCTTGGACAATTCCGTTAAAGCAGCGGGAAACAAGAACAATTGGAAGTCCTTTATTTATTAAGCGCTGTAAACTAGGGAGCGTTCGTGGTGGTAAATTACCTTGACCGAGTGCTTCGATTACAATCCCATCTACCGGTAGGGTTTCAATTGCTGCTAATAATGTATCATCCATACCGGCGTATGCTTTTAACACGACCACATTTTTAGAAATTTGTCCGACCATATATGTTTCGTGATGTACGAGAGCGTGATGGAAGACAACGCCACGTTTTGTCACCATACCGATTGGTCCGTATTGAGGACTTTGAAATGTTGCAACATTACTTGTATGTGTTTTTGTTACATTTGTTGCACAGTGAATTTCGTCGTTTAATACGACAAGAACACCTTTTCCAAGTGCTTCGTTGCTACTTGCAACCTTTACAGCAGATAAAAAGTTATATAAACCGTCAGCGCCTAATTCGTTGCTAGAGCGCATTGCCCCTGTTACAACGATTGGAATGTTCGCTTGTACAGTTAAATCTAAAAAATAGGCAGTCTCTTCTAATGTATCTGTACCATGGGTAATGACAACACCATGGATGTCTTCATGTTTAACTCTTTCGTCAATGATGACTTGTAATTGTAACATCTCACTAGGAGTCATATGAGGAGATGGAAGATGAAAGACATCTTCAACAATTAAATTAATATCATCCTCTAAATCAGGAATGAATTTTAAAAGAGGATTTTGTTCCCCTGGTTGTACAACCCCAGTTTCTTTATCTTCCTCCATTGAGATTGTTCCACCTGTGTGTAAAACTAGGATTTTTTTCAATGCTTATACCCCTTTCCAATCAAAAAATACATTTAGAACATACCATGTTTTTGCTAGATTCGACAATGGAAATGTATAAAAGTTTGTACCAGAAATGAAAATAAAGTTAGCTACTGTATATTGGAAATAATTAAAGTAAGCGGATTTTTAAATTTTTTCAATCGTAAATTGTTGGAATGAGTGAGAAAAAATGAAAAGAGGATATTTTTTTTGAAAAAAATTGAGGGAGTTTTAATTCGTATATTATTGATTCAATTTATTTGTCTGTGCATTATTCAATTACTCTTTATGCAAGAATCCACAGTAAAATATTTATCAAAAATCGTTTATTATGAAGGAGTTACAAGTAAAAATACAACGGATATTTTACAAGTGAATAAGTAGTTTTCATTTTCTTATAGTAAGGATTGTGCTACAATAATTGAGGATTTAATCGACATGAAACAAACACGGAGAAGCAGGGAATTTGTACCTGCTTTTCATTTTGTTATATAAGTGAAAAAAATGAGGTGTTACAATGGAAAAACGAATTTCAATTGCGATAGATGGTCCAGCAGCTGCTGGAAAAAGCACGGTCGCAAAGATTGTTGCGAAAGAACTTTCTTATGTATATATTGACACAGGTGCAATGTATCGTACGCTTACATATGCTGCTCTTAAGCAAAATGTGGATATTGAAAATGAAGAAAGTCTAATGGAAGTTTTAAAAAATGTAAATATTGAGTTTCAGCAAGGTGAAAATACACAACTAGTTTTCTTAAATGGCGAGGATGTATCTGAAGCGATTCGTACACCGAATGTAACAAATCGCGTATCAATTGTTGCCAAGCATCGTCTTGTTCGGGAAGAGATGGTACGTCGCCAACAAGCTCTAGCAGAACAGGGCGGAGTAGTAATGGACGGTCGTGATATTGGTACGCATGTGTTACCTAATGCGGAAGTGAAAATTTTTATGCTTGCTTCTGTTCAAGAGAGAGCGGAGCGTAGACATCTTGAAAACACGAAGAAAGGTTTTGCTTCTAGTTTAGAGCAATTGAAAAAAGAGATTGCTGAGCGTGATAAGCTAGATTCAGAGCGCGAAGTTTCTCCGCTAAAAAAAGCGGATGATGCATTGGAATTAGATACAACTTCTTTATCAATTGAAGAGGTTGTCAAAAAAATTATGGATATTGTTTCTGGAGCATTTGCAAAATAAAGAAAGGGGGAAGCCCCTTTCTTTTTTATTTTAAAAAATATTAGCATAGTGGAGAATGGTGAGACGCTTTCCTTGACAAATAAGTCAATTTGTAAGAAGTTAGTAAAAGAAGAGAAACTGTCAGAATATATTCGCTATTATATTTTAAAACATACTTTATTCAAGGAGATTTTGCTGTATACTATTTATATAGGTTTCTATATCTTCTATGAAGTGTATGGCAAAAAGTAGGTTGCTGTATGTATTGAAAGTGAGTATATGCTAAAAATTTCTTATAACATGCAAATGAAAGCATTTGTTTTCATTTCGTATATACATAAAAAAGCTTTGTCAATTCTGTAGGGAGGTATTTCCATGGTAGAGAAAATGAATGAAGAAGTTGTGGATTCAAAAGCATTACAAGTGGGTGACGTTGTTACAGGTTCTGTAACGAAAGTTGAAGAAAAACAAGTTCTTGTAAATGTTGGATACAAAACAGATGGCGTTATTCCGATTAGTGAATTAGCTAACGTTCATATTGAAAAAGCGAGCGATGTTGTAGAATTAGACCAAACTCTTGAATTAAAAGTTATTAAATTAGAAGATGATGATCTTGTATTATCGAAACGTGCTGTTGATGCAGAAAAAGCATGGGTAGAGCTGCAAGGAAAATTCACTTCAGGTGAAGTGTTTGATGTTACTGTAAAAGATATTGTCAATGGTGGTTTAGTTGTGGATCTTGGTGTCCGCGGATTTATTCCAGCTTCACTTGTAGAAATGCACTATGTAGAAGATTTTACTGATTATAAAGGAAAAACATTAGCGGTGAAAATCGTTGAATTAGATCGTGAAAAGAATCGTGTTATTCTTTCACATAAAGCAGTTGTAGAACAAGAATTAGAATCGAAGAAAAAAGAAGCGATCTCTTCTTTAAAAGAAGGAGATGTTGTGGAAGGTACAGTTCAACGATTAACTGACTTCGGTGCTTTTGTGAATGTTGGTGGCGTAGATGGTTTAGTACACATTTCACAAATTTCTCATGATCGCGTTGAACAGCCTTCTGATGTGTTAACACAAGGACAAAGTGTTAAAGTCAAAGTGTTATCAGTTGATGCAGATACGCAGCGCATTTCTTTATCGATTAAAGCCGCTCAGCCAGGACCTTGGGAAAATGTTGCTGCTGAAGTTAAAGCGGGTGATGTTCGAGAAGGTATAGTAAAGCGTATTGTTACATTCGGTGCTTTCGTTGAAATTTTACCAGGCGTAGAAGGACTTGTGCACGTATCACAAATTGCAAATCGCCACGTGAAAAATCCAAATGAAGTATTAGAAATGGGACAAGAAGTGAAAGTGAAAGTACTTGAGGTACATGCAGCAGAAAAACGCATTTCTTTAAGTATAAAAGAAGCTGTTGAAGAAAATAATGAAACAGAAGATTACAGCCAATATGAGCCAACTTCTGAATCTGCAACTTTCCAATTTAGTGATATTATTGGTGAACAACTGAAAAAATTAAAGAAATAAAGAGGGGTACAAGTGGTAAGGGCAAAACGAAAATTAGAACATATTGAATACGCTCTTTCCACCGGACAGTCTCGTATACATGGCTTTCATGACATTGCTTTTGTCCATCAAAGCTTGCCAAATTCATGTTATGAAAGTATTACATTTGAAACGGAAATCGGCGAACTTTCATTAAGTTCGCCGATTTTTATCAATGCGATGACTGGTGGTGGTGGAGATCACACATTACATATTAATGAACAGCTAGCGCATGTGGCCAAGCATCATAATCTTGCGATGGCTGTCGGTTCTCAAATGGCTGCGTTAAAAGATGAAAGAGAAGCATCCTCTTATCGAATTGTTCGAAAGGTAAACCCAAATGGCATCATTTTTGCAAATTTAGGTAGTGAAGCGAGTGTTGAACAAGCAAAGCGAGCGGTTGATATGGTTGAAGCAAATGCTTTGCAAATTCATTTGAATGTCATTCAAGAACTAACGATGCCAGAAGGGGATCGGGATTTTACAGGCGTATTAGAGCGGATTGAGCAAATTGTTATAAGTTCGCAGGTTCCGGTTATAGTGAAAGAAGTAGGGTTTGGTATGAGTAAAGAAGCAGTACAGCAACTAGCTAATGTTGGCGTTACAGCTGTAGATATTGGTGGTTATGGTGGCACAAACTTTGCTGCAGTTGAAAATGAACGAAGGCAGCGAATGCTTTCTTATTTTAACGATTGGGGCATTCAGACGGCAGCCTCTATAATAGAAGCATCCTCAATAAATAAAAACCTCTCTCTTATTGCATCTGGTGGCATACAAACAGCGCTTGATGTAGCAAAAGCGATCGCACTTGGTGCACGGGCAACGGCTTTTGCTGGCTATTTTTTACGTATATTAATGAATGACGGTGTAGACAAATTAATCGAAGAAATAGAACTTTTACATACGGACTTACAATTTATTATGACGGCTCTTGGAGCGAGCACACTTTCTGAGCTTCAGCGAGTGCCGCTTATTGTAAAAGGTGATACGTATCATTGGTTGTCGCAGCGAGGGATTGATACGAAGAATTACAGTATGAGATAGGATTAATAGGAGATGAAAAAATCAACCATTCGGTTGGTTTTTTCTTTTGTGTATATGCAAGATATAATATGTAGTTCATTGGTACAGGTGGAGATTTTATTTTGACTTGTTTGGAAAAAATGTAAAGATCATATACTTTTGTTACAGGAAAAAGCCTTTTAATTGACGCTTACCAAAGTGATAGGATTTATAATGCAGAAACGAAAAAACTGTATTTTGAATAGATGTTTGTTATTGTGAACTACTTACCACCTATGCTAGCGCTTAGAGGTGGGAGTTTTTTTACCTAAAGTTAGTTAAAATCATGCAGTTTAGCGAAAATGCACTACATCTAAAAATTAAATGAAAAGTTTTTTGAGTTTAAGTGATAAAAAGATGGTTTCGGTGCTGTACCGAAACCATCTTTTTTTGTGTCCATCAGGAGCTAAATTGAATTTAATGTCATGCTAAATTTTAGGTCTTGTCTTTTGAATCTTTGCAAAGTAGTGACGTTTTTAAGTTTAATGCTGATTTTGTTGACGAGCTTGCTCTGGTGTATCCAGACTAGTTGCACCAGGATATTGCAATGATTGATCACGATCCGATTCAACGCGGCGTGATTGTTTTAATTTCTTTTCTTGACGGTCTTTTCCCATCGTTATCTACACCCCCTCAATAGAAAGTGTTGCTGTTATAAGAAAAAACTATGCAAAAAGAAGAAAAGGATTAGTTTTCATAAAAAGTTCCCATAATGGAAATGATAGGAGGGGAAAATATGGATGGAAGTTATTTTTATTTTTTAGCGTGGATGGGCTGGATTGTTACAACATTTTTTTTGAAAAAAGATGAAGTTCGCTGGAAAATTAGTGCGGTTATACTAATATTTATTATTTGTTCACAAATAACCGTATCCATTGCTTCTTTCATTGTATCAATAAATGCACTTATACTCGGCAGTATTTCATTTTTTGGGATTGCTCTATATTCTATATGGAAAAAAATGTACGCCTTATTGTCAGCGCTTATTATTGCTATGCTATATACAAGCTTTCATTTATTAGAGGTGTATGATCCGATTTGGATTATTATTGATCGAACCTTTATGTTAAGTGGTGCTCTTGTATACGCGTCAATTTTATTACATCGAGATCGTTTATTACGTCTATGTTCTTTATATGCCGGAGCGCTACAAGGAGAAATATTGGTAACGTTTATTTTTCGCAGGCTGCATTTTCCATATGAAATTGGTAGTTTGACATTTTTTGATATCATTGCTGTTTCTACACTACTTGTTATGATGATGTCTTACATCGTAAAAGTATCGGCGTATAGAGGACAATTTAGAAAAAAACATGTAAAAGAAAGGCAAGGATAATACATGACTGAATATACACCAGCCATTTTATGTGGCGTCATTGCTGGAACAGTAACGCGAATTTTGATGCTTCGCACAGATACGAGGCAGTATCCGACACGTTTACATGGAAAAATCATTCACATTGCTATGGGATTAATCGCAGCAGCTTTAGGAGCAATTGCTATTCCGTCTATTTTGAAGAAGGATTTTTCAGCAATTACTTTCTTGACGTTGGCTGCGTCTCAATTCCGAGATGTGCGAAATATGGAAAGAAATACACTGCAGCAATTAGATGGGTATGAACTTGTACCACGTGGAAACACATATATTGAGGGGATAGCTCTTGTGTTTGAAAGTCGCAACTATTTAGCGATGCTAACAGCATTTGTGACAACATTTATATATATAGGCTTTCATTCGTGGATTGCTGGTGTAGTTGCTGGTATATCGGGATTCGTTATTTCAAGAATATTGATGTCTGGTAAAAGGTTACGTGATCTTGTAGACATTGAGCATGCTCCTCTCCGGTTTGAAGGAGCAGGACTATATATTGATAATATTTATATTATGAATATTGGATTGCCAGCAAGGCAAGAAGAAATTATGAAGTATGGAATGGGTTTTATTTTAAAGCCTAAGTCTATTGACGCAAGGGTAACGATTTCTAATCTTGGACAACGACAAGCAATTTTGCATGATGTTTCAGTTGCATTAGGCATATTTAGAGATTCTGGAACCCCGGCGTTAGTCCCATTAGCTAAGCGTGATTTGGAAGATGGAAGAGTAGGAGTATTTGTACTCCCGCAAGATCAAGATGTAAAAAAAGCGATTGCGGTAATAGGAAATGTACCAACATTAGAAAGTGCGGTTCATATGTCATCAGAGGCCCCAAAAGGAAGGGGAGATCTGCGATGATATTAGAAAGCTATATTCTTGCTGTAATTACAACGACGCCAGAAAAGTTTGCTGGGGGAGCACCTTTATTTATTTGTGGCTCAAAAGAAGAAATGGAATTTGTAGCAAATAATTTAGAAGCGATTTTAGACGGTATTGCTCATCGTTTGCAAGAGAATGTATATATTATTGTGAAACATTAGTAACATATGATATAATATGAGATGTTTTGATATGATGAGAAATATTCTGGAATGCAAATCCCTTCTTGCACAAAGAAGGGTTTTTTACATAATAAACAGAAGCAAGTTGAAAGGATGAAAGTATATGCCGAAACCAGTAGTGGCAATAGTAGGACGCCCGAACGTAGGGAAATCTACTATTTTCAATAGAATTGTTGGAGAGAGAGTTTCAATTGTAGAAGATATCCCAGGTGTAACACGAGATCGTATTTATAGTGCGGGAGAATGGTTAAATCACGAATTTAACATTATTGATACAGGTGGAATTGATATTGGAGACGAGCCATTTTTGACACAAATTCGTCAACAAGCAGAAGTAGCGATTGATGAAGCTGATGTTATCATTTTTATGACGAATGGTCGTGACGGTGTAACTGCAGCAGACGAAGAAGTTGCAAAAATTTTATATCGTTCTAAAAAGCCAGTTGTACTTGCTGTAAATAAAGTTGATAATCCAGAGATGCGTAATGAAATTTATGATTTTTATGCATTAGGATTTGGAGAGCCATTCCCAATTTCAGGCACACATGGTTTGGGATTAGGGGACTTGCTTGATGAAGCTGCGAAGCATTTTCCAAAGATTGAAGAAGAAGCATACGATGACGAAACGATCCGTTTCTCATTAATTGGACGTCCGAACGTAGGGAAATCTTCACTAGTAAATGCATTGCTTGGTCAAGAACGTGTAATCGTAAGTAACGTAGCAGGAACAACACGTGATGCTGTCGATACACCATATAGTAAAGATGGTCAAGATTACGTTATCATTGATACAGCAGGAATGCGTAAAAAAGGGAAAGTATACGAGAGTACCGAAAAGTATAGTGTACTACGTGCACTGAGAGCGATTGAACGTTCTGACGTTGTCTTAGTTGTATTAGATGGTGAAGAAGGAATTATTGAACAAGATAAGAAAATTGCTGGTTACGCACATGACTCAGGGCGAGCAGTAATTATTGTTGTGAACAAATGGGATGCAGTAAAAAAAGACGAAAAGACAATGAAAGCATTTGAAGAAAATATTCGTGCTCACTTCCAGTTCTTAGATTATGCGCCAATTGTATTCTTATCTGCGAAAACAAAAAAACGTACACAGACATTATTACCGGTTATTAATGAAGTGAATGAAAGTCATAGCATTCGCGTACAAACGAATGTATTAAATGATGTAATTATGGATGCGGTGGCAATGAATCCAACGCCAACACATAATGGTAGTCGTCTGAAAATTTTCTATGCGACACAAGTTGCGGTGAAACCACCGACATTTGTTGTCTTTGTAAATGATCCAGAATTAATGCACTTTTCATATGAGCGCTTCTTAAAGAATCGTTTACGTGAGTCATTTGGCTTCGTAGGAACGCCAATTCGAATTATTTCTAGAGCAAGAGACTAATGGAGAGGATGTGATTTTATGAAAAAAATCACAGTAGTAGGAGCAGGTAGCTGGGGAACAGCGTTAGCGATGGTATTAGCTGACAATGGTCATGATGTACGCATTTGGGGAAATCGTCCGGAGCTCATGGATGAAATCAATATGAAACATGAGAATAGTCGATACCTTCCAGGGATTACATTGCCAAGCACAATCGTAGCCTACTCTTCTTTAGAAGAAGCATTAGTAGATGTAGATACAGTACTCTTGGTCGTGCCGACGAAAGCGTATCGAGAAGTATTGCGAAATATGAAAGATATAGTTTCACAGCCGATTACTTGGATTCATGCAAGTAAAGGAATTGAACCGGGTACTTCAAAACGTATTTCGGAAATGATTGAAGAAGAAATTCCAGCACATCTTATTCGGGATGTTATTGTCTTATCAGGACCGAGCCATGCGGAAGAGGTAGGGCTTCGTCAAGCTACAACTGTCACTGCCGCTGCAAAGCGAATGGAAGCGGCTGAAGAAGTGCAAGATTTGTTTATGAACAGTTATTTCCGAGTATATACGAATCCCGATATCGTCGGGGTAGAGCTTGGCGGGGCATTAAAAAATATTATTGCGCTAGCCGCTGGAATCACAGATGGGCTTGGATTAGGAGATAATGCTAAGGCCGCTTTAATGACGCGAGGGTTAACAGAAATTGCTCGTCTAGGAAGAAAGATGGGCGGTAATCCGCTAACGTTTGCTGGTTTAACAGGAATGGGTGACTTGATTGTAACTTGTACAAGCGTTCATAGCCGAAATTGGCGTGCTGGAAATATGCTTGGAAAAGGACATTCTTTAGAAGAAGTACTAGACAGTATGGGAATGGTCGTTGAAGGTGTAAGAACAACAAAGGCTGCTTACGAATTAGCAGAGAAAATGGAAGTTGAAATGCCGATTACGGCAGCTTTATATGATGTACTATTCAATGGGAATAATGTGAAAGATGCAGTAGGGTCATTGATGGGTCGTGTTCGTAAACATGAAGTTGAAGCGATACCTGATTTATTATAAGTAAAAGCTGTATGCGTGCAACAAAAAGCACGTATACAGCTTTTTGTTTTTCTAGGTCTTTTCACCATTTATTTCTTTTTGCATACGATGGAGTGTAACTTGAAGAGAGGGTGAAGGAAATGGATAATAACATTTTCAATAATATTGAGAAAGAAGCGAAAGTAAATAAAGACGATATTTTTAAATTAGCGTCATCTGTACAAAATGCAAATTTACGGGATGAGAAAGTACTACGTCAATTAATCCATCAGGTCGCAGTAATGGCAGGGCGAGAGGTACCAAAAGAGCAAGAAGATCAAATTGTAAAAGCGATTATTAATAATAATATGCCAACTGATTTTAGCTCGTTAAGTAAAATGTTTAAAAAATAAAGTATGAGAAACAATGGATTCGAGGATTGCATACGATAGCTATGAAAAATGGAAATGGAGCTGTTTGTGGGCATATTTGGTCAACCGAAGCGAAGATGATACATTCGCTTCGGTTTTATTTTTGTCTCAAAGTTTAGCAGAAAGTAAAGGAGTGAGGGGAACGGGGATTTTCATCAATTAAAGCTTATTTTTGTTGATTTTATTTATATATAAATCCATTTTGTATTTTCAACATATAAGTTGCTGCTACGAAGACACTCATATACTCTCGTTGTTTTCACTCGGTATGGGGCAGGTAGAGGGTCTGACCGCTTCTATGCACGGCCGGATGCTCTCTCCTGCCTAAAAAGGTTTTATATCGTATTTTCAATTTGTGTGTATATAGAAGAGTGGTTTTATAATAAAATAGTGGATTCTATTTATTTAAAATTTTTAATTTGTTAAAATAGTATAAAAACAATTTAATGATTAAGGGGTGTGTATATGTCTGAAGGGCTTATAAAAATGTGGTTTTCTTTAGGGGCTATGGGGTTTATGTTTATTGCCGTGGTGTTTATTTTATTAAGTAGACATAAAATGAAGAATAAAATTTTGAAAGGGATTACAGCGATAGTTGCTTATACACTTATGGTTGTATCTGGGATTGTTATTTTCCTTGTAGTGTTTAGTGGACCGGTTGAACAATAAGAACGAATAACCACCACTCTTTGTTTTCAAGTAGATTGTGAGGAGGTAGGTGGAGATGTGTAAACAAGCTTTAATGGATGTGAGTGAGAAAATAAAGGATGGATTGTCTGTGAAAAAAAACTATGTTATTTTAATATTTTGTTGTATAAGCCTTTTATCAGGATGTATGTATCCTAGAGAAAATATGAAACAAAATGCTGTCCCTTATGAAGATCAGTTACAAGCTGTTCAAAAGGCAGTCAATACATATAAGGAACAAAATAGTGGTTTATTACCAATTAAAACGCGTGACCTGAATACACCGATTTATCAAAAATACCCCATTGATTTTCAAAAAATTGCACCACGTTATATACAAGAAGCACCTGGAAATGCGTATGAAAGTGGTGGTGTGTATCAATACGTATTAGTAGATGTAGAAACAAATCCAACGGTAAAGTTACTCGATGTCAGAATGGCGGAACAAATACGAGATGTCAAGCTGAAATTGCAAATGTATCGCGATGACCATCAATATCCTCCTTTTAAAAAGGTTATTGCAGATGGTGTTTATGAGCTGGATTTCAAAAAAATGGGATATAAAGATGTACCTCAAGTGACAAGTCCATATTCCGGAAAAGGGTTACCGCTTGTAATCGATGAAAAAGGAGAGATTTTTGTTGATTATCGAATGGATTTATATGAAATATTACAAAAAAATGGAGAAAAATTGAAAGAGGGAGAAGATATTCGGAATATGCTTTTAAAAGATACACCATTTGTGCCCGCATACTCTTTACCGTATACAGTAAGAAACGGAGAACCAATTTTTTTTAAATGATAAGTCATGAACCTTTCTTTTAGCGAATAAGTTCTAGAAGAAAGGTTTTTTCATGTAATACAACTTATGATGAACACAAAAAGTTCTTTTTAAATAGTCATATGAATTTAGGACAAAATCATATGATATATTGTCCGCACTTCTAGAATATTTTATATGATAGAAAACATCAATGAAGGTTATTGTATGTGAATACAAACTTGTATTATTCCCAAAAATTTTGAGGGAGGGAATCACTTGGAAAAGGTCGATATTTTTAAAGATATTGCTGAGCGCACAGGCGGTGATATTTATTTAGGGGTTGTAGGAGCTGTTCGAACAGGAAAATCAACATTTATTAAAAAATTTATGGAGCTTGTTGTTATTCCGAACATCGAAAATGATTCAGATCGTCAGAGAGCACAAGATGAATTACCTCAAAGTGCCGCTGGACGTACGATTATGACGACAGAACCGAAATTTGTTCCAAACCAAGCGGTTTCCATCCATGTTGATGACGGTCTTGAAGTAAATATTCGATTAGTAGATTGTGTAGGTTATACGGTTCCTGGAGCGAAAGGGTATGAAGATGAGAATGGCCCACGCATGATTAATACACCTTGGTATGAAGAGCCTATCCCGTTTCATGAGGCTGCTGAAATTGGAACGCGTAAAGTAATTCAAGAACATTCTACTATTGGGGTTGTCATTACAACTGATGGAACGATTGGAGAAATTCCAAGACGGGATTATATAGAAGCTGAAGAACGTGTTATCAATGAGTTAAAAGAAGTAGGTAAACCATTTATCATGATTATTAATACTGTACAGCCGTATCATCCAGATACAGAACAGTTACGTCAAAGTTTATCAGAAGAGCATGATATTCCTGTATTAGCAATGAGTGTGGAGAGTTTAAGAGAAACAGATGTTTACAATGTACTTCGCGAAGCTTTATTTGAATTCCCTGTTTTGGAAGTGAATGTGAATCTACCAAGCTGGGTCATGGTGTTAAATGAAGGACATTGGTTACGTCAAAGTTATCAAGAAGCTGTTCAAGAGACGGTTAAAGATATAAAACGGCTTCGTGATGTAGATCGCGTTGTTTGGCAGTTTAGTCAATATGAGTTTATTGATCGGGCGAGTTTAGCTGGGATTGATATGGGGCAAGGGGTTGCGGAGATTGACTTATATGCACCAGATGAGTTGTACGATCAAATATTAAAAGAAGTTGTAGGTGTAGAAATTAGAGGGAAAGATCATTTGTTAAAGTTGATGCTTGATTTTTCTCATGCAAAAACGGAATATGATCAAGTTTCAGATGCTTTAAGAATGGTTAAACAAACAGGGTATGGTGTGGCTGCACCTGCCTTAGCTGATATGAGTCTAGATGAGCCAGAAATTATTCGCCATGGATCGCGATTTGGTGTGAAATTAAAGGCCGTTGCACCGTCTATTCATATGATTAAAGTCGATGTTGAGTCTACATTTGAGCCGATTATTGGTACTGAAAAACAAAGTGAAGAGCTTGTCCGTTATTTAATGCAAGATTTTGAGGATGATCCGCTTTCTATATGGAATTCTGATATCTTTGGACGCTCGCTTAGTTCAATTGTTCGAGAAGGGATTCAAGCGAAATTGTCTTTAATGCCTGAAAATGCACGTTATAAATTAAAAGAAACGCTCGAAAGAATTATTAATGAAGGATCTGGCGGATTAATTGCCATTATTTTATAAGCAAAAGCTCCCTGCTTGAAGGGGGCTTTTGCTTTTTTATCCAGCTATTCGCGAGGAGTAAGACTCCTACCGCAAGATTTAAAGAAAAGCGAGGAGGATAGGTGGAGAGATAAATGTCCGTAAACGTCCGGTTCGTGATGGAAGTTTCGCTTTATAGGGGCGCAGGTAGCAAATAAACAGACATTATCTAACACTTTGTAGCATATTGTCAAGTTTCATCGTTTTTTCACATTTTCGCAGTAACAATTTCTTTAAAAATATTGAATTATACAGGAGAATCGTATAATATAGGCGTTGATAATGATTTATCTACATCTTTGTAGTATAGAATTTGTAAAAATTGCCTACAAATGAAAGTAAGACTCATTTTATGATCATTATACAGTCTTATCTTTGGGAGGAGGTGAATGGCATGAACAAGACAGATTTAATCAATGCTGTTGCAGAAGCAAGTTCCCTTTCTAAAAAGGACGCAACAAAAGCAGTTGACGCTGTTTTTGATTCTATCTTAGAAGCTTTAAAACAAGGTGATAAAGTACAATTGATCGGATTCGGTAACTTCGAAGTTCGTGAGCGTGCGGCTCGTAAAGGACGTAACCCACAAACTGGTGAGGAAATTGAAATCGCTGCAAGTAAAGTACCTGCATTCAAACCTGGTAAAGCGTTAAAAGATGCGGTTAAATAATCTTTACATATTAACAGGGAAGAAGAGTTTCCTTTTTGGGAGCTCTTCTTTTTGCTTTTAAAATCATAAATATGCTAGAATGTGTTCGTATCACTTTTAGGTTTTTCGGGAGGGCTTGCGGATGGCAAAAGTTAACTTAGAACAAATTGAACAGGCGGTGCGCCTCATTTTAGAAGCGATTGGGGATGATCCTAATCGTGAGGGAGTACTAGATACACCAAAACGTGTTGCAAAGATGTATGCAGAAGTATTTTCAGGTATGCACGAAGATCCGAAGGAACATTTGCATAAAGTGTTTGGAGAAGATCACGAAGAACTTGTATTAGTGAAAGATATCCCGTTTTATTCGATGTGTGAGCATCACCTTGTTCCTTTTTATGGAGTTGCTCATGTTGCGTATATTCCACGTGGTGGAAAAGTAACGGGTTTAAGTAAATTAGCTCGTACTGTAGATACAATTGCACGTCGTCCACAACTTCAAGAACGTATTACTTCAACAGTAGCTGATTCTATTATGGAAGTACTAGAACCACATGGTGTGATGGTAGTTGTTGAAGCAGAGCATATGTGTATGACGATGCGCGGCGTGAAAAAGCCTGGTGCAAAAACGGTAACTACAGCAGTGCGCGGTGTACTAGAAAATGATGCAGCGGCACGTAGCGAAATCTTGTCTTTTATTAAGGCAAAGTAAAGGAAAGCGGGAAACTGCTTTTCTTTTTTATTTATATCATTTTAATAAGAGTTTCTTTTTGATTCTGGCTATTTATCCTGCATTAACGGGGAGTAAGACCCCCACCTCAAGATTCAGAGAGAAACGAGAAAGATAGGTGGGGGATAACTGCCCGTAAAAGCCCGATTGGTGCGGGCTAATAATCAGTGGGGGATGGAGAACCCCCCACTGATTAAAGTTTCACTTTATGAAGGGGTAGATATAGTCTTTAAAAAGTTACATATATTTTTCTGGCTGTTCATAAACTTATAGGTGAGTGAATTTTTGTTTTTTATGCGTATTGTATGAATAGAAATCTAAATTGTAGTTTGTTTTGATTCCCCAAGTTTTGGTTATAGAAAATAGAGTGTATGTGTTATAATAGGTTTTATGAATTAGAAAACAAGGGTGATTTTTTGTGTGTGACATCTACAGAGGGTATGCGGATATAAAGGAGCAGTTGCTAGCAAAACTGCGCCATCCTTATTTTATAAACTATATTGAAGAACCATTTATTGATGAAGAAAAAGTAGTACTTTTATATGCTGCTTTAAAAAGTGCAAATTTACATAAAGAACAAATTGATCACTATGTGGTAACGATTATGCTTGTGCAAATTGCTCTTGATACACATGAAAAGGTGTCAAACAAAGCAGATAAAGAAACGAGCGGATTTCATAAGCGCCGTCAGCTTACAGTCCTTGCAGGTGACTATTATAGTGGTTTGTATTATTATTTACTTTCAATGAATAGTGATATTGTACTGATTCGTGCACTGGCTGAAGGTATTAAAGAAATTAATGAACATAAAATTATGTTGTATCAGAAGGCGTATACAAAAGTTGATGAAGTAATAGAAAGCGTTATGACAATTGAATCGGCACTTCTGCAAAAAACATGTGATCATTTTCATTTATCATATTGGAAGCCGTTTATAGCGTATGCATTAGGGAGTAATCGTCTTCAAAAAGAGTATCAATTGCATGCTGAAAGACAAAATGCACCTGTTTTTCAAGCGGTTCAAGCAACTCTATCAAATGATGATGACAGAAACGTGGAAACCGTCTTTAAAGAGTGGTTGGAAGAAATGAACAAACAAGAACAAACATTTCTACAAAGTCATAAAGAAGTGGGCGATGTAGTTTCTACTTTAAAAGGTAAATTGAAAACATAAGCAATTTTATATTGGAAGAAGGGTAAGAGCATGCAGCAATCAAAAGAAGAAAGAGTACATGATGTATTTGAGAAAATTTCTGATAAATACGATGTAATGAATTCGGTTATAAGTTTTCAAAGACATAAAGCATGGCGGAAAGAAACGATGCGAATTATGGATGTACAGCCTGGAAGTAAGGCGTTAGATGTGTGTTGTGGAACTGCTGATTGGACAATTGCACTTGCTGATGCTGTTGGAACAACTGGAAAAGTATATGGATTAGACTTTAGTGAAAATATGCTATCTGTCGGGAAAGAAAAAGTAAAAGCTTTAGGGTTAAATCATGTAGAACTTATGCATGGGAATGCGATGGAACTTCCATTTGAAGATAATACATTCGATTATGTAACAATCGGTTTTGGGTTGCGTAATGTCCCAGATTATATGCACGTGTTAAAAGAAATGGCGCGTGTAGTCAAACCAGGTGGAAAAGTGATTTGTTTAGAAACATCTCAACCAACGATGATTGGTTTTCGCCAGATGTATATTTTATATTTTAAATACATCATGCCGTTATTTGGAAAAATGTTTGCGAAAAGTTATAAGGAATATTCATGGCTTCAAGAGTCTGCTAGCACATTCCCTGGGATGAAAGAATTAGCAAAAATGTTTGAATCGGCAGGGCTTGAACATGTGCAAGTGAAACCATTTACCTTTGGTGTAGCAGCTATGCACTTAGGATTTAAACCAAAATCAAAATAGAAAAAGACGTTTTTAGGTTAAGGTGAACAATATGAAGTTACAACTTATGTACTCTTTTTTACGATCGGATATTAATGTAATAGAAAAGGAATTAAAAAAGACTGTTGCTTCTGAGCAACGACTAATAGAAGATGCGGCACTACAGCTTATCGAAGCTGGTGGTAAACGAATTCGTCCTGTTTTTGTGCTCCTTGCGGGGAAGTTTGGAGACTACAAGTTAGATGCAATTAAACATGTTGCCGTTGCGTTAGAGCTCATTCATATGGCTTCTCTTGTGCATGATGATGTAATTGATGCAGCACTCCTGCGACGTAGTAGTGCAACTGTAAATGCAAAATGGGGAGATCGTATCGCAATGTATACGGGAGATTATTTGTTTGCAAAGTCTCTTGAGTGCATTACGAATTTAGAAGTTCCTGAAGCTCACCAGGCATTGTCGTATACAATTTTGGAAGTATGTAAAGGTGAAATCGAACAAATTAAGGATAAGTATGACTATAATCAAAATTTAAGAACGTATTTACGACGAATTAAGAGAAAAACAGCATTGTTGATTGCGGCTAGTTGTCAGTTAGGAGCCATTGCTTCTGGTGCAAGCCGTGATACTGTAAATCGTTTGTTTTGGTATGGTTATTTTGTTGGCATGTCTTATCAAATTATTGATGATATTTTAGATTTCGTTTCAACAGAAGAAAAATTAGGAAAACCTGCTGGTGGAGATTTATTGCAAGGAAACGTCACACTTCCAGCTTTGTATGCAATGGAAGATCCAAAGCTTCGTGAAAAAATTGTATCTGTTCATGAAAATACAACTGCAAGTGAGATGAAAGAAATTATTCACGACATTAAGACAAGTCCAGCAATCGATCAGGCATTTGCATTTAGTGAACGTTATTTACATAAAGCATTAGAGGTGATAAAACCTTTACCACGTGGACAGGCAAAATATGCGTTGCAAAATGTTGCAAAGTATATTGGAAAACGAAAATTTTAATGATTTTCTTTTACAAATAAAATAATCTCTCTATTTCAAAACTATTGCACAATTGTGATAAGGGTGTTAATATGTGTGTGGGGATATACAATTACATACATAATTCAGAAGTGGAGAGATTTTTTATGGAAAAAACATTTCTAATGGTAAAACCAGACGGCGTACAACGTGCCTTCATTGGGGAAATTGTAGCTCGTTTTGAGAAAAAGGGCTTTCAATTAGTTGGTGCGAAATTAATGCAAGTTACTCCAGAAATTGCAGGAAAACATTACGCTGAGCACACAGAAAAACCTTTCTTTGGTGAATTAGTAGATTTCATTACATCTGGTCCTGTTTTTGCAATGGTATGGCAAGGTGAAGGTGTAGTAAATACTGCTCGTAATATGATGGGTAACACAAGACCTCATGAAGCGGCACCAGGTACAATTCGTGGCGATTTTGGTGTAACAGTTGCGAAAAATATTATCCATGGTTCTGATTCTCTAGAAAGTGCAGAACGTGAGATTGGTATTTTCTTTAAAGAAGAAGAATTGGTAGACTACTCAAAATTAATGAATCAATGGATTTACTAATTATTTTAAAATAATTTGTAAACGCTTTAATAACTGTGGTAATAGTGAAAAGTGCAAGGAGAGTGTGAATACTCTTCTTGCACTTTTTTAGTTTCAAATAGTTACGAAGTAAGGCTCGGTATGATATATTGATACATAAAGTGAAACTTCTATACAAGTATATAAATTGAAAAAAATGATAAAAAACCTTTCTTTTTAGGAGGGAGAGAGCATCCGCCTATGCATAGAAGCGGTCAGATCCTTTTTCCACCCCATGTCAAGTGAAAACAAAGGGATAAAACGAGTGGGGATCTCCTTTTGGTTTCATAGTCGCGACTTATATGCTGGCAAATCACCATAGATTTATATACAGACAAATTGAAAAAAACGATAGAAAACCTTTCTTTTTAGGAGGGGGATAGAATCCGTTCATGCATAGAAGCGGTCAGAGCCTCTTATCTCCCAATAATGCGAGATAAAATAATTATAAGAAAAGGGGAATAACCGATGCGATATATTACAGCTGGTGAATCTCATGGTCCGCAGCTTACGACAATTTTGGAAGGTATTCCAGCAGGGTTATCTTTAGTAGCAGATGATGTAAATGAAGAATTAGCAAGAAGACAGAAAGGTTACGGGCGTGGCAGACGCATGCAAATTGAAAAAGATCAAGCACAAATTGTCAGTGGTGTCAGACATGGACGGACGCTTGGTTCCCCAATTGCGCTCGTTGTTGAAAATAAAGATTTTGCCCATTGGACAAAGATTATGGGAGTAGATCCGCTAACTGAACAAGAAGCAAAAGAAATGAAAAGACAAATTACAAGACCGAGACCTGGTCATGCTGATTTAAATGGTGCAATTAAATACGGACACCGTGACATGAGAAATGTACTTGAGCGTTCTTCAGCACGTGAGACAACGGTTCGAGTTGCAGCAGGCGCTGTTGCGAAAAAACTTTTAGCAGAGTTAGGTGTAAAGGTTGCAGGGCATGTAATTGAAATTGGTGGTGTGAAGGCAGAAAAGCTTACATATGATTCAATAGAACGACTACAAGAAATTACAGAAGCATCTCCTGTTCGTTGTTTAGATGAAGAGGCAGGCAAAAAAATGATGCAGGCAATTGATGATGCAAAAACAAGTGGGGATTCTATTGGTGGCATTGTAGAAGTAATTGTAGAAGGAATGCCAGTTGGGGTAGGAAGTTATGTTCATTATGATCGAAAACTTGACGCGAAATTAGCAGCCGCAGTAATGAGCATTAATGCTTTTAAAGGTGTGGAAATTGGTATTGGATTTGAAGCAGCGCATAAGCCAGGGAGTCAAGTGCATGATGAAATTCTTTGGGATAAAGAAGATGGATATACAAGAAGAACAAATCATGCGGGTGGATTAGAAGGTGGTATGACAACAGGTATGCCGGTTGTCGTTCGAGGTGTCATGAAGCCCATTCCAACTCTGTATAAACCCCTTCAAAGCGTTGATATTGATACGAAAGAAGCTTTTTCAGCGAGCATTGAACGTTCTGATAGTTGTGCTGTACCGGCAGCTAGCGTTGTGGCAGAAGCAGTTGTTGCATGGGAATTGGCAGTAGCTCTAGTAGAACAATTTGGAGCGGATCGTATGGATTGTATTCGTGAAAATATTAAGAAACATAATGAATATGCGAGGGAGTTTTAATGGAGAAAATACATATTCAGACGCAGTCTAAAGAGTATGATGTATATGTAGGGAAAGATGTGTTGTCACATTTGACAACGCTTGTTCGAAATATGAAACCAGCTGTTTCTAATGTAATGATCATTTCTGATGAATCTGTCGCATCATTTCATTTAAAAGAAGTTATGGATGCGTTGCAAGTAGAAAAACATGTTTTTTCATTTGTTGTTCCAAGTGGAGAGAAAGAAAAATCATTTGAAAATTTTTATGCGGCTCATACGTCAGCGCTTGAAAACGGGATGGATCGACATTCTTTAGTTGTTGCACTTGGAGGAGGAATGATTGGTGATTTAGCTGGTTTTGTTGCGGCGACATTTATGCGTGGTATTCGCTTTATTCAAGTTCCAACAACGTTACTGGCACATGATAGCGCAGTTGGTGGGAAAGTTGCCATTAATCATCCATTAGGAAAAAATATGATTGGAGCGTTTCATCAGCCAGAAGCGGTGCTGTATCATACACCATTTTTAAATTCGTTACCGGAAAAAGAATGGCGTTCAGGATTTGCTGAAGCAATTAAACATGCTCTGATTGGTAATGTGGAATTATATCATTGGTTAAAGCGTGAAGTGAAGACATTAGAAGATATAAGAGATGAAAAGTTAATCTATATTCTAAAGAGAGCGATTCCTGTAAAAGCGAATATTGTAGCGCAAGATGAAACGGAAAAAGGTGTACGTGCTCACTTGAACTTTGGACATACATTAGGACATGCTCTTGAAAAAGAGATGGGGTATGGAAAAGTTACACATGGTGACGGAGTAGCGATTGGTATGTTATTCGCTATATTTTTAAGTGAACAAATTTATAAGGTAGACCTCGGGTTTAAAGAAATTAAGCGCTGGTTTTCTCAGTATGGTTATCCGCATATGCCAAAGAATCTAAATATAGAACGCCTTGTACAAGTGATGAAGCAAGATAAAAAGGCGAACGCAGGAATAATTCGTATGGTACTTATGCAGGAATATGGGGTAGTAAATGTCGTATCTATTTCAGATAAGACTGTTCATACTGCATTAGAAGCATTTCAAAGAGAGGGAGAATCCATTTGATTCGCGCAATTCGCGGCGCGATTACAGTCGAACATAATGAAGTTGAGGAGATATTTGCTGCGACAGAGCGTTTAGTGAAAAGAATAGCAAATGATAATGGAATTTATCCCACTGATATTGTATCGGTGTTAACTTCTACGACAGCTGACATAAATGTATTCGTGTAATGATGACAGTCATGGAAAAAAATACATCATGAAGTAGAGCATGTATATTTAGAAAAGGCGATTGTACTGCGGCCTGATCTAGTAAAATGACAGGGGGAATCAAAATGAGAGTAAAAGAGCAATTGTTAACTTTGAAAGCATATGTACCTGGCAAAAACATTGAAGAAGTAAAAAGAGAATATGGATTATCTAAAATTGTAAAATTAGCATCTAATGAAAACCCGTTTGGCTGTTCAAAACGTGTAAAGGAAGCTTTAGCTTCCTTAAGTACGCAATATGCTTTATATCCAGATGGAGCAGCTTTTGAACTTCGTGAAAAAGTAGCTGCGCACCTTCATGTGAAACCAGAACAACTTTTATTTGGTAGTGGTTTAGATGAAGTAATTCAAATGATTAGTCGCGCCTTATTACAAAAAGGTACAAATGTTGTGATGGCAAATCCAACATTTTCACAATACCACCACCATGCTGTGATTGAAGGAGCAGAGGTTCGTGAAGTGCCGCTTAAGGATGGTATTCATGACTTGGATGCAATGCTTGAGAAAATTGATGAGAAAACGCAAATCGTATGGATTTGTAATCCGAATAATCCAACAGGAACATATGTAGAAAAGCAAAAATTACTTTCATTTTTAGAGGCGGTTCCAAAGTCAACACTCGTAATTATGGATGAAGCATATTATGAATATGCGGGGGCGAAAGATTACCCACAAACATTGCCACTTCTTGAAGAGTATGAAAATCTCATGGTGTTACGTACATTTTCAAAATCATATGGTTTAGCCGCTTTTCGTATTGGTTATGCTGTAGGGAATGAAAAACTCATACAGCAATTAGAAGTAGCGAGACTACCATTTAATACGTCGACTGTTGCACAAGTTGTAGCGTCAGTTGCAATAGAAGATCAAGAGTTTTTACATGAGTGTGTGAAGAAAAATGCCGAAGGGTTAAATCAATATTATACGTTCTGTGAGGAGTACGATGTTTTTTATTATCCATCACAAACAAATTTCATCTTCTTAAAGCTTGGGATTCCTGGAAATGAAGCATTTGAAAGATTAATGCGAAAAGGGTATATTGTTCGTTCAGGTGCTGCGTTTGGCTTGCCGGATGGTATTCGTATTACGGTTGGTTTAAAAGAAGAGAATGATGAGATTATTGAATTGCTTACGGAACTTGTGAAAGAGCAGAACAAGAAAGAAGAAACGTATTCTTGAGAAAAGCAGCGGCTCCTATTATAGGAGTCGTTTTCTTTTAGATTATAAAAGTTTCGAACGAGAAAACCCATCGCCTTTAGCCGTGGGAGAAGTTAAACATATTTGCACGATGAAGAAAGAAAGCAGTACAATAAAAGATATATACATACAAATTGAAAAAACGACATAAAACCTAAACTTTAGGTGGGAGAAATCATCGGCCAAGTAGAGAAGCGGTCAGCTCCTCTACTTGCCCCATGTTAAGTGAAAATAAAGAGAGAAAACGAGCGTAGATCATCTTTTGTTCTTCGTAGCAGCGACTTATATGTTAGAAAATCAAAATGGATATATAGATGATATAGGGATACGAAAGTATATATTATTTTTAATAGAGGTGATAAAAAATGAGGAGACTCATAAGGCGGAAAAATGGTTTGAATGGAAGAATTGCTGTGCCTGGAGATAAATCTATTTCACACCGTGCCGTGATGTTTGGAGCGATAGCAGAAGGAACAACAAAAATATCAAATTTTTTATTAGGAGAAGACTGTTTAAGTACGATTGCTTGCTTTCAAAAATTAGGAGTGATGATTGAACAAGATGGTACCGATGTCATTGTATATGGAAAAGGGTTAGCTGGATTAAAGGAACCGAAAGAGGTACTAGATGTAGGGAATTCAGGAACCACCATTCGTCTCATGCTCGGTATTTTAGCAAATACTCCTTTTCATTGTACTGTAATTGGCGATGCATCGATTGGAAAGCGTCCAATGAAGCGTGTCACAGTCCCTCTGCGTGAAATGAATGCGAAAATTGATGGAAGGGAAGATGGACAGTATACGCCTTTATCAATTCGTGGAGGAAATATAAAAGGTGTACACTATCATTCTCCTATAGCAAGTGCTCAAGTAAAATCGGCTATTTTACTTGCAGGTTTGCAAGGAGAAGGGGTAACGGCAGTAACTGAACCGCTACAATCACGTGATCATACTGAGCGAATGCTACGTGCATTTGGTTGCGAAGTGAATAAAGAAGGGCAAACGGTTTCTTTAAAAGGTGGTCAATCGCTTGTGGGAAGGGGAATAGAGGTACCGGGAGATATTTCTTCAGCAGCCTTTTTTCTAGTAGCGGGTGTAATTGTACCAAATAGTAAACTTATATTGGAAAATGTTGGTTTAAACCCAACGAGAACAGGGATTTTAGATGTGTTATCAGAAATGGGAGCACTTATTTCAATTCGTAATATCCGGAATGAAGAGTTTGAACCATGTGGAGATATTACAATTGAAACTTCTGAACTGAAAGGAATTGAAATTGGCGGTTCACTGATTCCAAGATTAATTGATGAAATTCCTATTATTGCTTTACTAGCAACACAGGCGATAGGAACAACAATTATTAAAGATGCAGAGGAGTTAAAAGTAAAAGAAACGAATCGTATCGATACAGTTGTTGATGAGCTTCGAAAATTGGGAGTGGAAATTGAAGCGACTCCAGATGGTATGATCATTAATGGAAATCAGAAGTTGCAAGGGAGTATTGTTAATAGTCATGGAGACCATCGCATTGGCATGATGCTTGCAATTGCGTCTTGTATAGCAGAAGGGGAAGTGCAAATTGAAAATGGTGATGCAGTCGCTGTATCCTATCCGAATTTTTTTGAGCAGTTAGAATCTCTGTGAAGCAAAAGAATCTTTTCAGTTTGGGAAGGTTCTTTTCTTCAGCCTTTTAGTTGCTTACATGACGACTGTTGTTTATGATTAATGAACAGAAGAGAATATTATAAGAGTTAAAGGAGACATTTATGCAAAAGTTTGAACAAGCTGTTTCTTACATTGAAAACGGCGAAGCAGAAAAAGGATTAGAACAATTAAAAGAATTGGTAAAACAAGGGACAGACGAAGAGAAATATGATATTGCTCGTTACTACCATACGCTTGGATTTATTGATGAAGCGCTAGAGATTACAGAAGATTTACGTTTGTTATATCCCGAAGAAAGTGAATTTACAATATTTTTAGCAGAATTATATATTGATTTAGATAAAGAAGATGAGGCAATCGAAGTACTCCATGATATTCCTGAAGATGATGAACTGTATGTTCAATCTCTATTACTTGTTGCGGATCTATTTCAAATGCAGGGCTTCGATGATGTTGCAGAACAAAAATTATTAAAAGCAAAAGAAATGATGCCAGAAGAGCCTGTTATTACTTTTGGACTAGCAGAACTTTATAGCAGTAAAGGGGAAGAGCGAAAAGCGATTGCCTATTATCAGTCATTACTTTCTGATCACAAAGTAATGGGAGGTGTTGTGATTGCCCTTCGCCTAGCAGAAACGTTAAGTGCAATTGGAAACTGGGAAGAAGCAATTACTTACTATGAAGAAGGGTTAGAAGAACAGAAAGATATTCATTCTTTATTTGGCTATGCATTTACACTTTATCAAGGTGAAGAGTATCAAAGATCAATTGGGGCTTGGCAAGAATTAAAAGAATTAGACCCAGAATATGCATCATTATATATGTATTTAGCTAAATGCTATGAAAAAGAGGGAATGCTTCAAGAAAGCTATGAAACACTTCATGAAGGAATTAAAATTGATGAGTTATCTGTGCCTCTTTATGTAGAACTTGCAAACATTGCAGCGAAGATAGGAAAATTAGCAGAAGCGGAAGAGTTGCTTCAAAAAGCATTACAGCTTGATCCAGGACATTTAGGTGCGATATTAAAATATGCATATATCTTAAAAGAACAAGAAAAATATGAAGAACTAATTGCTGTTGTAGAAAATGCAATGGATAGTGGAGAGCAAGATACACAATTGCTTTGGGATCTGGCATTTGCGAAAAAACAATTAGAAATGTATTCTGATGCATTAAAACACTATGAGAGTGCATATACTTCTTTTAAGAATCATCCGGATTTCTTGGAAGAGTACGGTTATTTTCTATTAGAAGAAGGTTTACGAAAAGAAGCGAAAGAAGTATTTACACGCTTACTACAACTGGACCCGACACAAATTCACATCGAAGAATTGCTATATAATTTAGAGGATTTTTCATAAGTTGGAAGGAAAGTGAATGCTGCTTCTTGAATTTAAATAAGAAAAGAGAAAGACAGAGGAGGGACTAAGCGCTATGAATACCCCTGTTTCTGTAAACGAGAAGAAGGATTTTGTAAAATGGTTTTTAAACAATTATCAACTGAAACAGCGTGAATGTGTATGGATTTTAAATTATTTAATGAGTCATGATCAATTAATGCACAAAGTCCACTTCGTAGAACATGCAAAATATTGCCCTCGTGGCTTAGTGATGTCAGCAAATTGTGTAAAAGATACACCGTTTCACTTCTTTAAACAAAATGTGATGACGACGGATGCAGAAAAATCGTTTCATGACATTCGTTTAAATCGGGATGAGGATATTTATATTCAACTTAATTTTAAATCATCGTTTCAAAATGCAAATTATGTAGCGGTATTAGAAGAAAATCCGTATTTACCAAAGCATATTGAAGTAAATGAAAAAGATCGTTTACTTGCAGAACGATTTTTAGAAGAGAGTGTATTTTCATTTCGAAGGGATCGACTGTTAAAGCAAATTGATGAGGCGCTGGACAATCAGGATAAGGAAGCTTTTTGTAAGTTAACAGAGGAATTGAAAAGATTGTAAGGAATATTCATTTTATTTAATTTTGACAAATTTCCGACTATTTAAAGAAAAACTACCTATATTAGGTAGTTTTTCTTTTTTTACCTGTTTTAGTATGGTTTAATAGATATAAAGTGAAAGTTCTGTCATTTAGAATGGAATACCAGGTAAAGGAGGGAATTATGGTGAAATGGGTTGTAAAAGATGCGGAGCAATTTGAACAGGCTAGAGAGTATGTGGATACTGGTATTATACCCCTTCTTTCTATTTCCGTAGCAAAAGAAATGAAGAGTATTGTAGCACAAGGGGAATTTATTGAAACTTTAAGTATGGAGTTAGAAAGAGAATATAAAGGAAGGGTGTTTCTACTACCTCCGTTTACTTATTTAGCTGAACAACAAAAGGGGGAGCAAGGGCGTTTGCAAGATTGGACAAGCCACTTGCAAGAGCAAGGGTTGAAACATATTGCTTATGTTACAAGTGATTTCGCATGGAAAGAGGGTGTGGATACGTTACCAGGTCATTTATTTTGGTTACCCGCTTTATCGTTAGAGGAATTTAGCGATCAAGCAAAAAGAGAAGTGATTCATGCGCATGTAAAAAATATAATGATGTCATTAACAGAAAAATGGGAAAATAAAAAATAAGCAGATAGTTCTTATGATTATGAGTAGTATGATATTGACCTGCGCATGTGGGTATTATATCATGATAGTGTCCTAGTTTTTATTTTTTTATACTGTTTTGTCACGAGGGGACAATTTCTGATAGAGGGGGGAAATTTTCGTGAGCGAGAAAGAACATCGTGTGTCAAGAAGACAATTTTTAAACTACACGCTTACAGGTGTAGGAGGTTTTATGGCAGCTGGAGTTTTAATGCCAATGACGCGCTTTGCACTTGATCCAGTTTTAAAGAAAGAAGCAGGGGGAGATATGGTTGCTGTTGCACAAGTAAAAGATGTTACACAGGAACCGAAACGCTTTGACTTTAAAGTGAAGCAAGTCGACGGTTGGTATAAGTCAGAAGAGCCAAAATCAGCGTGGGTATATAAAAATGAAAGCGGCGACATTATAGCCTTATCTCCAGTGTGCAAGCACTTAGGGTGTACAGTAAACTGGAATTCGGACAAGGCTCATCCAAATCAATTCTTTTGCCCTTGTCATGCGGGACGTTATACGAAGGATGGTACGAATGTAAAGGGAACTCCGCCGCTTGCTCCACTTGATGTGTACGAATCTAAAGTGAAGGATGGAACGCTTTATTTAGGAAAAGCAAAGCCAAGAGGGGGTGCGAAATAGATGTTAAATAAAATTTATGATTGGGTGGACGAACGGTTAGATATTACACCGATATGGAGAGATATTGCCGACCATGAAGTACCCGAACATGTAAACCCAGCGCATCATTTTTCTGCATTCGTCTACTGCTTTGGAGGACTTACGTTTTTTGTTACTGTCATTCAAATTTTGTCAGGAATGTTTTTAACAATGTATTATGTACCCGATATTAAAAACGCTTGGGAATCGGTTTATTATTTACAAAATGAAGTTGCGTATGGACAAATTGTTCGTGGCATGCATCATTGGGGTGCTAGTCTTGTAATTGTAATGATGTTTTTACATACACTTAGGGTTTTCTTCCAAGGTGCATATAAGAAACCTCGTGAATTAAACTGGATTGTTGGTGTTCTTATTTTCTTTGTTATGCTAGGTCTTGGTTTTACCGGATATTTATTACCATGGGATATGAAAGCATTATTTGCAACAAAAGTAGGGATTCAAATCGCGGAACAAACGCCGCTTATCGGCCCTTATATTAAAACATTACTTGCTGGTCACTCCGAAATTGTCGGGGCTCAAACATTAACTCGCTTCTTTGCTATTCACGTCTTCTTCTTACCAGCAGCACTTCTAGGCTTAATGGCCTTCCACTTCATCATGATTCGCAAACAAGGTATTTCTGGTCCGCTATAAGAGATTGCTAATTTGAAAGAATAGGAGAAAAACTGAATTGAAGGAGGGAGATTATGCATCGAGGCAAAGGGATGAAGTTTGTGGGAGATTCACGAGTACCTGTAGCACGTAAACCGAATATCCCGAAAGATTATTCTGAATACCCAGGGAAAACAGAAGCGTTTTGGCCGAACTTCTTATTAAAAGAATGGATGGTTGGTGCGGTTTTTTTAATCGGTTATTTATGTTTAACGGTGGCGCACCCGTCACCACTTGAGAGAATGGCGGATCCTACAGATGCAGGATATATACCACTTCCAGACTGGTATTTCTTATTT
This sequence comes from Bacillus sp. XF8, assembly GCF_017498755.1. NCBI lineage: Bacteria > Bacillati > Bacillota > Bacilli > Caryophanales > Bacillaceae > Bacillus > Bacillus sp. XF8. The sequence continues at coordinate 290,476 of NZ_JAGDQK010000002.1, forward strand.
CTGTATCAGCTTTTAAAGTACTCATATGCATCAGGCTCATTTACTGTAATCGGCGCGTTTATTATGCCTGGGATTGCATTTGGAGCATTGTTATTGGCTCCATTTCTCGATCGAGGTCCTGAAAGGCGTCCATTGAAACGTCCAGTTGCAACTGGATTTATGCTTTTAGCAATTGCGTCTATCATCTTTTTAACATGGGAATCTGTGGCACATCATGACTGGGAAGCCGCTAAAAAACAAGGGGCAATCGTAAAAACGACACCGGTTGATAAAAATGATGAAGGTTATAAATTGATGGAAAAAAGTACATGTTTAACATGTCATGGTGATAACTTACAAGGTGGTGCAGCAGCACCAGCGTTGCAAAACTTAACGTTAAAACCAGAGGAAATTGCAAAGATTGCGAAAGATGGAAAAGGTGCAATGCCTAAAGGGATATTTAAAGGTACGGATGAAGAACTAAAAAAACTTTCAGAGTTCATTGCGAAATATAATAAAAAATAAGAGAGAGCTGACTGCAATTTTGTAGTCAGCTTTTCTATTTGGAAGAAGAAGTTTGTTATAATATATAAATACATTTTGATTTTTCAACATATAATTGGCTGCTACGAAGAACAAAAGGTGATCTGCATTCGTTTTTTCTCTCCCACCTAGAAAGAAAGGTTTTATATTCGTTTTTTAATTTGTATGTTGATGTAATAAAGAATGACTATATTTGAAAGGTGTTGTACATATAGATTGGCTTATTTGTATGCGTTATTAAGACAGCGTTCAGTTTTATTATTTTTGCTCATCATTAACATTTTAGGAACAATATATGGTTTTATTTGGTATGGAGAGCAACTGATGGAAACTTCAGTGATATTCTGGCCATTTGTTCCTGATAGTCCTATTGCAAGTTTCTTTTTTGTTTTTGTATTACTGGCCTTTTTGCGCAATAAAAATTGGGGGCTAATAGAAACTTTAGCAATCGTTTCCTTAATGAAATACGGTATTTGGGCTGTTGTTGTAAATGGAATTATGTTTATGGTTAAGGGCGATCTTGGATTTATTAGTTATATGTTGGTGTTTTCTCATTTTGCAATGGCAGCACAAGGTTTATTGTATGCCCCGTTTTACCGTATAAAAAAGTGGCATTTTATTGTAGCGGCTATATGGACGTTACATAATGATGTAATCGACTATTTGTTTTGGCAAATGCCGAGATATGGTATTATGCATTTGTTTGTAGAACAGATTGGTTACTTTACATTTTGGTTAAGTATAGCTGTACTAGCTATTACGTATTATTATTGTTTGAGCAAGAATCGAAAGCAGTTTTCGTTATAAAATTAAATGAAGAATTGGGGAAAGTAAATGAATGAAAATAAGATTGGTGTAAGAGTCTTGGATCGCTTGATCACTGTTATTGTCTCATACTGTATAGCATTTTCTATTTTTGCTATTGCAACTACAATTGTTGTATATGGAAAATGGCTATACTATGCAGATATACATTTTTTAAATATACCAGATTTAGCGAATATGACAGAGTCAGAAATTAAGAAGAACTATGATGTACTAATTACATACCTTTCTCCTTTTTATCATGGATCATTACAATTTCCTTCATTGGATATGTCAACAAACGGAAGAATTCATTTTGTTGATGTGAAAAATATTTTAGTGAACATTCAATACGGAATGTGTATAGTGCTTGGGATTGCTTTATTGGGCGGGTGGTATTTATTACGTAAACGAAAGGTGAAGTTTTTATTACATGGTGCAATTTTGACCATTATATTCCCGATTGTGCTTACTTTACCAATTGTAATTGATTTTGAAAAGAGTTTTGTTCTATTTCATAAACTTCTTTTTAGCAATGATTATTGGCAATTTGATAGCGAAAAAGACCCTGTTATTCTCATGTTACCAGAACAATTTTTCATGCATGCAGCATGTGCAATTTTGTTATTCATTTTATGTGGTAGTGCGGTTTGTTATTTTATATATCGCTATTTACGAAAAAAGAGAAGAGCTTCCACGAACAATCTTAGTTCATAAAGAGAAACTTTAATTAGTGGGGAGTCTTCATCTGAACTAATTATGAGCCTTCGCCAATCGGGATAAAGTGAAACTTCCATCAGTGGGGACTTCATTCCCCGCTGATGGTTAGTTGAACGAATCGGGCTTTTACGGGCAGTTATCCCCTATCTATTTTCCGCGTTGCTCTCTGAACCTTGAGGCGGGGTCTTACTGCCCGTTAATGCGGGATAAAATATTTTTCAGCTTCGTTCTGTTCTATTCTTGTCCACCTTAACATATTTTGTACTAGTAGTTATAGGGGGGACCGGAATGAAGAGAGTCTTAATTGGAATGATAGCATTTCTAATTATATTGTTTCCAGTACGTATATATGCTGAAAAATGGAATGAGTTAACGGGGCTATTAGATGATTCATTGCAACTTGTAAAACAAGAAGAATATGAGAAAGCAACGCAAGTATTACAGCATTTCTCAGAGCAATTTGTATTACGGGAGAATGAAAAAGAGAATAAACTAGCACCTATGCATTTTCGGGTAATTTCTTTAGCATATGATAGGGCACAGCAATCACTTGGGGAAGAAAGTGTAGATCGGCAAATAAAAATAGATGATGTATTGGCATTACAACTGGTGGTAGATGCGGAGGTGTCTAAGTATCAACCGCTTTGGGTAGAACGAGAAGGTCGTGTTATGGGGGCTTTTGCTAAAGTTGAAAAGGCACTTCAAATAGAAGATGATGAAAGCTTCCAACAATCGTTAAATACATTTTTACATGAATTTGATGTGATTTATCCAAGTTTAATGATTGCATTGCCAGAAAGTCAATCACAGCGTGTAAATGCTCATTTATCGTATTTAGATGAATTTCGTAATGTTATGTTAAAAAATAAAAGTGGGCAAACGCAATTAAGTATTATAAAAGGAGATTTACAAAAAATATTTCAAACAGCAAAGAAAGATGAAGTGGACTCTTCCCTCATATGGTTTATGACAATTACAGGTGGGCTCATTTTGTTCACATTAACATACGTCGGTTGGAGAAAATATAAGGGAGAGAAAGCAAAACGTACTAGCGGGATACATTCTAAAAATCGATAAGTTTCCTAATACAGACAAGGATTGTAAGGTTTCTTTATTGACAATATATAAAGAAGAAAATAGAATGTATAGTACTACGATTAAGACTTCAATGGAGGTTCATGATGGCTTTTTATTTAGTATATTTCGCGATCATTATGATCATACCGTTGTATGCACAGTCAAAAGTACGCAGTGCTTATAGTAAGTATTCACAAGTGTATTCAACATCGGGTATGACAGGAGCGGAAGTAGCTCGGAAAATTTTAGATGAAAATGGCTTATATAACGTAGCTGTAGAAGAAACGCCAGGGCATTTGTCAGATCACTATGATCCAACAGCAAAAACGGTTCGCTTGTCAACTGATAACTATTATGGTCATTCAGTTGCTGGAACAGCTGTAGCAGCTCATGAAGTAGGGCATGCGATTCAGGATGCGAAAGATTATAAATTTATGCGCGTTCGTCATTCATTAGTGCCTGTTGCAAACTTCGGATCGAATATGTCATGGGTGTTTATTATGATTGGTATATTTGCAACGATGTCAAAATTGTTGTTATTAGGAATTGTTTTAATGGCAGCGGGAGTACTTTTTCAACTCGTTACATTACCGGTTGAGTTTGATGCTTCAAAACGCGCGATGCAGCAAATTGAAGCACTTGGAATTGTATCGACAGATGAATATGGGCAAGCTCGTAAAGTATTGAATGCAGCGGCTTTAACATATGTTGCAGCTGCAGCCGTAGCAGTATTTGAATTGCTTCGTCTTGTATTAGTTTACACAGGCATGCAGCGTAGCGATGACTAAAGACTATCGATTCTGATAGTCTTTTTTGCTTATAAAAATACGAACTCGTGCTCTTTTTGAAATAAATAATATGTCTTTTTGTTTTGGAATCTATTTAGGATTGTAAATGAGGAAAGAGAGCGTAATGAATTTTAGGGAGAAAGTTATAATAAAAAGTATAGGTAAAGTGACTATGAGTGAAGGTGATGAAAATGCAATATCCAGATTCATTAGTGAAGCATGTGAAAGAGCGTAGTGCTAACTATGCATTAGAGGGTTTTTTATGTGGGCAAGGTCCCGAAAAACCGAAACTGATGCTTGTTGGAGAAGCACCTGGAGAAACTGAAATTCATAATGGAATTCCGTTTAGCGGGAGAGCAGGGAAGCAGTTGATGGGGTTTTTAGAACGTATCGGTCTTACAAGAGAAGAAGTATATATTACGAGCGCTGTCCGTAGCCGGCCTTATAAATGGAGAGAGAAAACAGAGCGGAGCGGACAAGTTGTTCAGAAGAAATATAACCGAACACCAAACCAAGGAGAAATACTTGTGCATGCTCCTCTGCTAGATTATGAACTGGAACAGATTCAGACACCGGTTATTGTAACTCTTGGAAACATCGCATTAAAACGTTTGACAGGAAATGATAAAAAAATTACGGATGTTCACGGCCAATTATTACAGCAATCGGTGCGGAAATTGAAAAATAATCAAAGTACAGATTTTATATGGACTGAGAAAGTGTATAATATTTTTCCAACATTTCATCCGGCTTCTATTTTTTATAATAGAAGTTTGTTGGATTTGATTCATGAGGATTTAGAACAGTTGAGGAAGTACATATATATAAACCAAAATTAAAATACGATATAAAGTGAAACTTTAATCAGTGGGGACTCCATTCTCCGCTGATTATTAACCCTCAACATTCGGGATAAATCTTTTCTTTTTAGGCGAGAGAGAACATCTGGTCATGCATAGAAGCGGTCAAATCCTCTTCCTGTCTCATGCATGCTAAGTTAAAATAGATAGAGAAAACGAGTGCAAGTTACTTTTTGTTCTTCGGAGCAGCGAATTATATGTCGAAAAATCAAAATAGATTTATGTAGTAGGCCTCTTTCTGGAATTATGTAAAAAACTAGAAAAGGTTATCAGGTACAATCGCTTTTCTAGTTTTGTGCAGTTAATACTTTTTTAATTATGCAACGGATTCTTATTCTCATCTAACGTGAATCCTTCACCAACGACATCATGTACATCACTCACTGCAACAAATGCATGGGGATCTACAGAAGTAATAATGTTTTTTAGTTTTACGATTTCATTTTTTGCCACAACACAATAAAGCACATTTCGTTCAATCTTTGTATAGGAACCAACTGCTTTTAAAAAAGTAGCTCCGCGCTCCATTTCGGATAAAATTTTGGCTGCAATTTCGTCATTTTTGTCAGAAATAATGGTTGCGCCTTTTGCTGCATATGCTCCCTCTTGCATAAAGTCAATTACTTTTGCGCCAATAAAGACAGCAACTAACGTATACATGCCTTCGCGATACGATAAGTATGTAAGAATTGAAACGACAATGACAACAGCATCAAACATAAACATTGTTTTTCCCATACTCCAGCCAATATACTTATGTGCTAATCGTGCGATAATATCGACACCACCAGTTGTCCCCCCATACTTGAATATAATTCCGAGCCCAATTCCAATAAATGCTCCGGCGAACAACGCTGCTAATGTCATATCATTTTGTAAGTTCAAATGTAGATTTAGTGATTCGTAACGCTGGAAAATCCATAGAAATAAGGAGACGCTAAAAGTTCCAATTAATGTATATAGGAAAGTTGTTCGACCAAGTAATTTCCAGCCGACGAAAAAGAGAGGGATGTTTAAAATCAAGTTTGTATAAGAAGGATCGAGTGAAAATAGAAAATATAATAATAGCGTAATGCCTGTAAATCCGCCTTCTGCCAAGTGGTTTTCAATATTAATATTAACGATTCCAAAAGAGAAGATAGCGGAACCAATCAAAATAAATATAATGTTTTGAATCTTTAAGTTGATTTTCATGTAGCAAGCCTCCTAATATGTAATTGTTACTTCGCTCCGTTGAAATGGCTCATGAGGAAGAAACACAATAAGAATAGTAAGTCACTTGTATGGTTGTAATTGGTGAGAAGTAACCTTTTACAGGAAGAACGTTTGCAAAAGAAAGTTTCACTTTATTATAGTCTATCCAAAAAAACGTGGCAAATAGGGATGAAAGTGGAATAATATTTGTCAAATCGCGATGAATTGGCTAACATGAAAGAGGAAGGATTAGAGGTGAACAACATGGAACAAAAAACGATGAAAGATATGCAGAAAGAAGTAGATGCATATATTAGTCAATTTAAAGAAGGTTATTTCAGTCCACTTGCAATGATGGCTCGTTTAACAGAAGAGATGGGTGAACTTGCAAGGGAAGTGAATCACTACTATGGTGAGAAGCCGAAGAAAACGACTGAAAAAGAACGAACAATTGAAGAAGAACTTGGAGATGTATTATTTGTTATGATTTGCATGGCAAATAGCTTACATATTGATTTAGAAACAGCACATAACATTGTGATGAATAAATTTAATACACGTGATAAAGATCGCTGGACACGTATTGACGAGGGAGAGAAAAAATAATGAAAAATATTAAAGTAATTATTGCAGGGCCAAGAGGACGTATGGGGCACGAGGCAGTCCTTCTTATGGAAAGAACACCACATTTTCAATTAGTAGCAGCAGTTGATTATAAGCATGGTGGTGAAAAAATTTCCAATCTTCCTGGAATGCCTGCATTAGATGCTCCAATCTATGCGGATTTACATACTTGTTTAAATGAAGTAGATGCGGATGTATTGTTAGATTTAACGACACCAGAAATCGGAAAAAAACATGTTACACTTGCTGTTGAACATGGTCTTCGTTCTGTTATTGGTACGACAGGGTTTACAGAAGAAGAACTTCAGCATTTAACAGACACTGCGAAAAATAAACAGGTAGGTACCATTATTGCTCCAAACTTTGCAATTGGTGCAGTACTTATGATGAAGTTTTCTCAAATGGCAGCGAAATATTTCCAAGATGTTGAAGTGATCGAATTACATCACGATCAAAAATTAGATGCACCATCAGGTACAGCTGTAAAAACAGTAGATTTAATTCGTCAAAACCGTGAACCAAAACAACAAGGCCATCCGAACGAAACGGAACAATTAAAAGGAGCACGTGGTGCAAATGTAGATGGTATTCATATTCATAGTGTGCGTTTACCAGGGCTTATCGCACATCAAGAAGTATTGTTTGGCGGAGATGGACAAATGTTAACAGTTCGTCATGACTCATTCAATCGAGCTTCATTTATGTCTGGAGTAAAATTATCTATCGAAACAGTAATGAATCTTGATCATCTTGTATACGGTTTAGAGAATATCATTGACTAAGGGAGAGACAACGGATGAAAATTGCCTTAATCGCACATGACAAAAAGAAAGATGATATGGTTTCGTTTGCATACGCATATAAACCAATTTTTGAACAACATGAACTTTTTGCAACGGGAACAACAGGGCTTCGTATTATGGAAGCGACAGGTTTAGCGGTTACAAGATATCAATCTGGTCCTCTTGGTGGTGACCAAGAGATTGGTGCAATGATTGCAAAAAATGATTTAGACATGGTAATTTTCTTCCGGGATCCGTTAACAGCACAACCGCATGAACCAGATGTAAATGCATTGCTTCGTTTATGTGATGTGTATGCGATTCCGCTTGCAACGAACATGGCAAGTGCTGAAATGTTAATGCATGCATTAAATCGGGGAGATTTAGACTACCGAAAGTTAAGAAAATGAGGGGAACAATTATGAGCGGATTACATATATTAGCGTTTGGTGCTCATGCCGATGATGTTGAAATCGGCATGGCAGGCACCATCGTAAAATATACGAAACAAGGATATAAAGTTAGCATTTGTGATTTGACAGAAGCTGATTTATCTTCAAACGGAACGGTGGAATTAAGAAAAGAAGAAGCGCAGGAAGCTGCTCGTATTATGGGAGTTGAAAAGCGAATTAATTTAGCAATGCCGGACCGTGGTTTGTATATGAAAGAAGAATATATACGTGAAATCGTAAAGATTATTCGTACATATAAGCCAACGCTAATTTTTGCACCATATTATGAAGATCGTCACCCAGATCATGCGAATTGTGCAAAACTTGTGGAAGAAGCTATATTTTCAGCGGGTGTTCGTAAATATATGCCAGAAATTCCGCCGCATCGTGTACAATCTTTTTATTATTATATGATTAATGGTTTTCATAAACCGAATTTCTGTATAGATATTAGTGAACAGCTTTCTGAAAAGGTGGCAGCACTAGAAGCGTATGAAAGTCAGTTTACAACTGGAAGTGATGGCGTGAAGACACCTTTAACGGAAGGGTATGTTGAAACGGTAATCGCTCGTGAGAAAATGTTTGGAAAAGAAGTTGGGGTTACGTATGCCGAAGGATTTATGAGTAAGAAGCCAGTTTTATTACATGCTGATTTAATAGGAGGATGTAAATGAAATTGAAAATAGGTATTACATGTTATCCTTCTGTGGGTGGTTCTGGAGTTGTGGGAACGGAACTTGGAAAGCAACTAGCTGAACGAGGTCATGAAATCCACTTTATTACATCGGGCGTTCCATTCCGATTAAATAAAGTATATCCAAACATTTATTTTCATGAAGTAACAGTAAATCAATATTCTGTCTTTCAATATCCACCTTACGATTTAGCATTAGCAAGTAAAATGGCAGAGGTGGCACAGAGAGAAAACCTTGATATTTTACATGTGCATTATGCAATACCGCATGCAATTTGTGCATATTTAGCGAAACAAATGATTGGAGACAATATTAAGATAGTTACAACGTTACATGGAACGGACATTACTGTACTTGGATCAGATCCTTCTCTAAATAATTTAATACGATTTGGTATTGAACAATCAGATGTTGTTACGGCTGTATCTCATTCGTTAATTCAAGAAACGAATGAACTTGTAAAGCCAAATAAAGAAATTCAGACAGTATATAATTTTATCGATGAGCGTGTCTATTTTAAGAGAGATATGTCACAACTAAAGAAAGAATATGGCATACGTGAAAATGAAAAAATACTGATTCATATTTCGAACTTCCGCAAGGTCAAGCGTGTACAGGATGTTGTCCAGGCATTTTCTAAAATTGTAAAGGAAGTTGATGCGAAATTACTACTTGTTGGTGATGGGCCAGAGTTCTGTACAATTTTACAACTGGTGAAGGGTTTACATATTGAAGAACATGTTTTGTTTTTAGGAAAACAGGATAATGTTGCAGAGCTTCTTGCCATGAGTGATTTAATGTTGCTTTTATCAGAAAAAGAAAGCTTTGGTCTTGTTTTACTAGAAGCAATGGCTTGTGGTGTGCCATGCATTGGAACACGGGTTGGGGGCATTCCAGAGGTTATTAAGCATGGTGAAACAGGCTATATATGCGAAGTCGGTGATACGCTAGGGATAGCAAAACAAGCGATACAACTGCTTAAGAATGAAGAGATTCATCGAAATATGGCAGAGCAAGCGATGGAAGCTGTATATGAGCAATTTCGTTCAGAAAAAATCGTTTCGCAATATGAGGCGATTTATTATGACATACTAAGGGATGACAAAAATGAAACGATTTAAACAAGCTGGAGCAATTATTGAGACGTTAAAACAACATGGGCATGAGGCATATTTTGTTGGCGGAAGTGTGCGTGATTTCATTATTAAGAGACCAATTGGTGATATTGATATTGCAACATCAGCTCTTCCAGAAGAGGTGATGCATTTATTCCCAAGACATGTCCCTGTTGGTCTTGAACACGGTACGGTTATTGTTGTCCAAGAAGGCGTTCCATATGAAGTGACAACATTTCGAACAGAGAGTGATTATGAAGATTTTCGCAGACCAAGTAGTGTTCAGTTTGTTCGTTCATTAGAGGAAGATTTAAAACGACGAGATTTTACTATGAATGCGATTGCGATGAATGAAGAAGGAGAAATCATTGATTTATTTGCGGGGCAAGAGGCAATTCGTAAACAAGAAATTGCAACAGTTGGGAATGCCGCGGATCGCTTTCAAGAAGATGCATTACGTATGATGCGTGGTATTCGCTTTGTTAGCACATTAGGATTTTCTTTAGAGGAAAAAACGAAGTGTGCGATAGGAAAATATGGACATTTACTAGAACATATAGCGATTGAAAGAATTACAGTTGAGTTTGAAAAGCTGTTAACAGGTACATATTGTGTAAAGGGGCTTCAAAAGTTAGTAGAGACGAAACTATTTACGCACTTACCATATTTACAAATGTCGGAAGAGAGAATTTTAAAAGCTGCGCAATATAACTGGGATTATTTTGAAACGGATATCGAGGCATGGGCATTTTTCCTATATTGTATCGGAGAAGAACATCCATCAGTTTTCTTACGCCAATGGAAATTTTCAAATAAAAAAATAAAAGATATTGTCGCTGTTATATTAGCAATTCGTTCTAGAAAAACAAAGTCATGGGATGCAGTTTTTCTATATAAAGCAGGTATTCAAGTTGCCCTAATGGCAGAAAGAGTATATCAAACAATTATAGAGAATTATAATATGTCTTCAGTAGATCAAGTGCAGACGTTATTTCACTCATTACCCATTCAGAATCGTCAAGAAATGAATGTAAGCGGTAATGATTTATTAAGTTGGACAGAAAAAACGCCAGGACCGTGGGTGGCAGAAGTGTTGCAAAGGATTGAAGAAGAAATTTTACAAGAACAATTAGAAAATGAGAAAGAGAAAATAAGGGAGTGGCTACAGGGATGCAATCTACTATAAGAAAACAATTATTACAAGTTTTTTCTGAAGCAGATGGCGAATTTGTATCTGGTCAAATAATTAGTGATAAGCTCGGCTGTTCAAGAACAGCCGTCTGGAAGCATATGGAAGACCTGCGGAGTGAAGGATACGAACTTGAAGCTGTGCGTCGCCTAGGGTACCGGATTGCGAGTAAGCCAGATAAAGTAACGGCGAATGAAATTCAGTTAGGCTTACAAACAGAATTTATAGGAAGAACTGTGTATTTTGAGGAATCTGTTGAATCTACGCAGCATATTGCGGCAAAACTTGCGTATGAAGGGGCAGCTGAAGGAACAATTGTAGTTGCAGAAGAACAAACAGCGGGGCGCGGGCGTTTAAGTAGAAAATGGCATTCGCCAAAAGGGACAGGAATTTGGATGAGTATTATTTTACGTCCATCTATTCCAGTTCATCATGCACCTCAGCTTACATTATTAGCAGCTGTTAGTGTAGCGCAAGCAATTGAGAAATGTACAGGTGTAAACGTTGGAATTAAATGGCCCAATGATATTTTAATTGAGGGGAAAAAGGCTGTTGGTATTTTAACGGAGATGCAGGCTGATCCTGATAAAATTAACGCTGTTATTATGGGAATTGGAATTAACGCTAACCAAGGACAAGAACATTTTGCGGATGAGATTAAACAAATTGCTACATCTTTAGCAATTGAATCAGGAAAACCAATTGTTCGAGCGGAGCTTATGCAACAGATCTTTTTACAAATGGAAAAGCTATATCAAGAATATGTAAAGAATGGCTTTTCAGTTATTAAGCTTTTATGGGAAAGTTATGCGATAAGTATCGGGAAAGAAATTACAGCTCGAACGATGAAAGATACGATTACAGGTATAGCAAAAGGAATTACAGCAGATGGTGTACTTATGTTAGAAGACCATAAAGGCCAGATTCATCATATTCATTCTGCTGATATAGAAATTAAGTAAAGGGAAGTTCCTATTTGGGAGCTTCTTTTTATTTGTACATTGGATGATAGCTAGAATAGAAATATTGATATTACAGAGTTATATTCGTTGCTATATTTAAAATTTCACATACTGTAATGGGATAGAAAATTATTTTTTCAAAAAAATGTAGCAATTTTATTTCTTAGTTTGCTATAATTAGTTCGAATATGGGCAGTATCAGAGCGAACTGCACCATCATTTCAAGCAATGAAGAAAAATAATTTGGATTCTGCCTTGATCCAACAACGGACTGGGACAGAGGGATGAATTTTGCCGACTAACACAACCCATCTGCCCTTTTTTGGTCAGATGGGTTTTTTATATGATTTCGGCCATCTCCTCTCTCCTGAATAAAGGAGGAGTAGTTTTTGAAAACGACAACAGATTTTTTGAAAATGAAAGAGAAAGGTGAGCCAATTACGATGCTTACTGCGTATGATTATCCATCTGCTAAGTTAGCAGAAGAAGCTGAAGTCGATATGATTTTAGTTGGGGATTCTCTTGGAATGGTTGTACTTGGATATGATTCCACAGTTCCTGTAACGGTAGAGGATATGATTCATCATACGAAAGCAGTGCGCCGCGGAGCGAAGGAAACTTTTATTGTAACAGATATGCCGTTTATGTCTTATCATGTATCACTGTCAGAGACGATGCATAATGCACGCCGCATTGTACAAGAGAGCGGAGCGCACGCAGTGAAAGTAGAAGGAGCGGATGGGGTAGTATCAATCATTCACTTCTTAACGAATGCAGGAATTCCTGTTGTATCCCATCTTGGTTTAACACCTCAATCTGTAGGCGTATTAGGTGGCTATAAAGTGCAAGGAAAAGATGCTGAAAGTGCAAAGAAACTGTTAGAAGATGCTAAGAAATGTGAAGAGGCTGGTGCAATGGCAATCGTTTTAGAATGCGTACCAATGCAACTAGCAGAGCTTGTATCACAGCAGCTGACAATTCCTACAATCGGTATTGGTGCAGGTCGTAAAGTAGATGGTCAAGTACTTGTTTATCATGATCTCATTTCGTATGGAGTGAAGCGTGTTCCAAAATTTGTGAAACAATATACGTCAGTTCAAGAAGAAATTGTACGCGGAATTTCACAATATGTTGCTGAAGTAAAAGCAGGACAATTTCCGGAAGAGAAACATTCATTCACAATGAAAGAAGAAGAGTGCCTCGCATTATACGGAGGGAAACAGTGATGAAAATTGTAACAACAGTGCAAGAGATGCAGCAAATTGCTAAAGAAATTCGTGCAAGTGATAAAAAAATCGGTTTTGTTCCAACGATGGGATACTTACATGAGGGGCATGCAACTTTATTACGTCAAGCAAGGGAAGAAAATGAAGTCGTTATTTTAAGCGTATTTGTAAATCCATTACAATTTGGACCAAATGAAGATTTAGATCGCTATCCCCGAGACATTGAGAGGGATGAGAAAGTAGCAAAAGAAGCCGGTGTTGATTATTTATTTTATCCGAGCGTAGAAGAAATGTATCCTGCAGAGCAGACAACAAAGGTTGAAGTTGTAAAGCGTACAGACGTATTATGCGGCAAGCAACGACCAGTTCATTTTGCAGGTGTTGCGACTGTATTGATGAAGCTATTTAATATTACAATGCCAACTCGTGCTTATTTTGGTATGAAAGATGCACAGCAGGTAGCTGTTATAGAAGGATTTGTAAGTGATTTTAATATACCGATTACAATTGTACCCGTCGATATCGTAAGGGAAGAGGATGGATTAGCAAGAAGCTCTCGCAATGTATACTTGTCAGAACAAGAACGTGAGGAAGCGCCGCATTTATATCGTAGTTTATGTATAGCGAAAGAACAAATTGAAGAGGGAGAACGTAATCCACAAGTTGTTACAAGCCTAGTGAAAGAATACATTGAAAAACATACAAATGGCATTGTTGACTATGCAGACATATATGCGTATCCAACTTTAACAGAATTAGAAACAATTCAAGGGAGAATTATTCTTGCGATTGCGGTTAAATTTGAGAATGCGCGATTAATTGACAATATAACATTAACGGTTAAATAAGGGGGAGACATCTATGTTTCGCACAATGATGAGAGCAAAGTTACACCGCGCGACCGTAACGGAAGCAAATTTAAATTATGTAGGTAGTATTACTATTGATGAAGATTTAATGGACGCAGTGGAGATTGTAGAAAATGAAAAAGTACAAATTGTAAATAATAATAATGGAGCACGCTTAGAGACGTACGTGATTAAAGGAGAACGTGGTAGCGGCGTTGTTTGTTTAAATGGTGCAGCTGCAAGGCTTGTGCAACCTGGAGATAAAGTGATTATTATTTGTTACGGTCTCGTAGCGGCAGAAGAAGTATATCAACAAGTACCAAAAATTGCGGTGTTAGATGATAACAATCAAATTATTGAAATGTTAGGTGCTGAAAAAGCAGGTACAGTTTTATAAGCAGAAAGGCTATTCCTTATGGGATAGCTTTTTTATTTTGAAACGAAATCATTTCATTTTGTACATCTTTTCATTAAGATGATATAAAACGTGGTATAGTAACAATATATGAATTTTTGTTGTTTGAAAGGGTAAGAAATTGAGGTGTTACATATGAGTAAGCGTTATGTCGTTGTTGATTTAGAGACGACAGGGAACTCCTGGAAAGATGGGAAGGACAGAATTACACAAATTGCAGCTGTTGTAGTAGAAGATGGAGAGATATTGGAAATTTTTTCGTCTTTTGTTAACCCGAAGAGAGAGATTCCCCCATTTATTACAGAACTAACAGGGATTGATGAAAATCTCGTGAAACAAGCCCCGCTATTTTGCGATGTAGCGCCGATGGTAGCCGAACTATTACATGGTGCTTATTTTGTTGCACATAATGTTCACTTTGATTGGAATTTTTTGAAAGAAGAATTAAAACAGGCTGGATATGGAGAAGTAAACTGCCCAAAAATTGATACGGTTGAATTGGCACAAATTTTATTGCCGACAGCTGATAGCTATAAATTGCGTGATTTAGCAAAAAAACATGAATTGGAACATGATCAACCGCATCGTGCGGATAGCGATGCTCTTGTGACAGCAGAATTATTTTTACAATTTCTAAATCAATTAGAAAAACTACCGCTTGTCACATTACAATCTTTATATGAGCTAAGCGATGTATTCCAAAGTAATATAGCGAATATCATTTCAGAAAATATTTTAAATAAAGTGATGCTTGGTACAGAAGATGCAAAGGAATATGAAGTATATCGAAATATTGCGCTTCGAAAACGAAATTATTCATTAGTAATTGGTGATGATTGTTCATCTAAATTTGATGCATTTTTACACAAGTCAATGGAGCAACTTGAGCTAAAGATGCCAACTTTTGAAAAAAGAGAAAGTCAACAGCGAATGATGAAGGAAATATATACAGCGTTAAGAGATTCTCGTTTTTCATTAATTGAAGCAGGAACAGGTACAGGGAAGACATTGGCTTATTTGCTTCCAAGTATTTATTTTGCAAAGAAAAAAGAAGAGACGGTTGTTATTAGTACGCAAACAGTACAGCTACAACAACAAATGATTGAAAATGAAATTCCTTTATTGCAAAGTATATTACCATTTCCATTCGAAGTGGCTCTCTTAAAAGGAAGAAAACACTACCTTTGCTTACATAAATTTGAATATGCATTGCAAGAAGAAGAGAAGAACTATGATGCTGCGCTTACGAAAGCAAAAATTTTAGTATGGTTACTGCAAACGGAGACTGGCGATCGTGACGAGCTGAATATTCCAGAAGGCGGGAAGTTACTGTGGGATCGTATTTGTAGTGATACATATAGCCCAGGTGGCATGCAAAGCAATTGGTTTAGCCGCTGTTTTTATCAACGGGCAAAAAATAAAGCGTTATTTGCAGATATTGTTATTACAAATCATGCATTACTATTTCAAGACTTTGTTAGTGAAGATCCACTTTTAGCATCATGTGAGCATATTATTTTTGATGAAGCTCATCACATTGAAGAAACAGCGACTAGGACACTTGGAGAGCAGTTTTCATGCATGTACTTTCAATTGATTTTATCGCGCTTTGGTACGTTAGAAACGGATGATCTGCTATCGAAGGTGTATGAATTAATGAAAAAATCACAAATTTCATCGCGTTCAACTTTTCGAATGGTGAGTCATAGGCTGAAGGAAATCAAATTCGATGCGGATGAATTATTTCAAATGTTACGTACATTTATATTTCAGCAAACAAAGCAAGAACAAGGGGCAAATAATATGCCGCTTATTTATCGATATAACGCGGATCAAGAGGATGGAAAGCTATGGAGAAGTATAGCCGAGTTAACAAATCGCTTTGTATACGAATTGAGAAAAATACTTACTGTGCTAGAGCAACAGGGGGATTTATTACAAAGTAAAATCGAATGGGAGATGCATGTTGTTACAGGTGAATTTTTGCATGTGATTGAATTATTGCGCAAAATGGTCGACTCATTGCAGCTGCTTATATTAGAAAAAATAGCGTATGTGACATGGATGGAAACGGAAACGAAAGGTACAATTCATTCTACTGTGCTATATGCACAACCTGTCCATATAGGAGAAAGATTTGCGGATGAGTTTTTAACAAAAAAGCGAAGCGTTATTTTTACTTCGGCGACGTTAACTGTTAATAATACATTTGATTATATGCAGGAACAACTTGGATTACATGACTTCGCACCAGATACATTAACAGTTCCATCGCCGTTTCGTTATGAGGAACAAGTAAAGTTAATGGTTCCTACTGATGTTCCGCTTATTAAGCAAGTAAGCGAGGATGTGTATATAAGGGAAATATCACATCATATTATGAAGATTGCTAAAGCAACAAATGGGCGAATGCTCGTTTTATTTACATCCTATGAAATGTTAAAGGAAACATATACACACTTAAAACAAGCAGATGAATTAGAGGGATTTGTATTACTAACACAAAGTGTTCATAATCGTAGTCGGAGTCGTTTAGTTCGGAAATTTCAAGAGTTTGATAAAGCTATTTTGTTAGGAACCAGTAGTTTCTGGGAAGGTATTGATATTCCTGGAGATGCATTAAGTTGTCTCGTTATTGTTCGGTTACCATTTACACCGCCTCATCAGCCGATGCTGGAAGCCAAAAGTGAATGGCTGAAAAATAAAGGAGAAGATGTATTTACAAAGCTGGCACTTCCGCAAGCGATTCTTCGCTTTAAGCAAGGGTTTGGTCGATTAATTCGTACAATGACGGATACTGGAACGGTGTTTGTGTTAGATCGTCGTTTAACCAACTCTTTCTACGGAAAAAGATTTATGCAGTCTATTCCAAATGTTCCTCTTTATGAAGGACCGTTAGAAGAACTGTTGGATCATTTAGAAGAATAAAACGGAAAAAGTGAGTGAGAAAAAAATATGCCTGAAGTACGACGTACTTCAGGCATGAAATGTGGGTAGGAGGAAATTTATTTTTTCTTACTTCTTGTATACAAATGTTTCGGTTTTCAATTTGAAACCTTTTTTTGCTGAACATGTCCTGCTATAATAGATGGGTGATGAAGCAGGGGTTGTAAAGAATGTACTCTTATTGTAACCGCATTGCGTTCTTCTATAATTAGAAATTTTTGTGTAACGGAGGAGTTTTCATGGAGAAGAAAATCGAAGTGCTATCAACGACGCGTATTAAATATTCGTCTGACTTATATAAAATTGTTGATAGTTTGAACCGCACTTTAAAAGAACAGGACCTCATGTTCGGGTTGGCATTAGACGAAAACGAAAAAGAAACAGCAGTATTTACGATATACAGAACGTAGTGATACAATGAAAAAGTGGATCTTTGCCATCATTATCGTTATCGTTGCCATTGTATTATATGGGGTGCATGTTTATAATGCGACAATGGAAAAGAAAATTCCGAAAGAGTCAAAAGTTGTAGAAATTGCAAAAGAAAAAGCAAAGCTTACAAAGGTAAAAACTGTTGATTATTATAACGGAAAATCTTCATATGCAGTCGTACAAGGTGTAGATGAAAAAGGAGAACAAACCATTGTTTGGGTACCTGAGAAAAAAGGGAATGTTCTAGTACGTAAAAAGAACGAGGGCATTTCTGAAAAGAAAGCCTTACAAATTGTGGCTGGGGAACGCAAGCCAAAAGAATTGGTAAAGGTAAAATTAGGTGCTGAAAACGATGTTCCGTTGTGGGAAATTACATATATTGATCAAGAAGGTCGTTATACGTATTATTATCTAGAATTTCAAGATGGGAAATATGCTGGATATTACAGCATTGAAAAATAGATACAGGGGGAAACCACAAATGAAATTAGCAAAGCGAGTAGCTGCTTTAACACCGTCTTCAACTTTAGAAATTACAGCAAAGGCACAAGCATTAAAAGCTGAAGGCCATGATGTAATTGGATTAGGGGCAGGAGAACCTGACTTTAATACGCCAGAGCATATTATGGATGCTGCACATCAAGCAATGTTAGAAGGACATACGAAATATACACCAACTGGTGGATTAGCAACATTAAAACAAGAAATTGCGAAGAAATTTACTCGCGATCAAGGATTAGCGTATGATTCAACTGAAATTATTGTATGTAATGGTGCGAAGCATGCACTTTATACATTATTCCAAGTGTTACTTGATGAAGGAGATGAAGTTATTATTCCAACTCCTTATTGGGTAAGTTATCCTGAGCAAGTAAAGCTTGCTGGTGGTAAGCCAGTTTATGTAGAAGGCTTAGAAGACAACCAGTATAAAATTACGCCAGAGCAGCTACGCGGAGCAATTACGGAGAACACGAAAGCTGTTATTATTAATTCACCGAGCAATCCAACAGGGATGATTTACAGCAAAGAAGAATTACAACAGCTTGGGGAAGTATGTCTAGAACACGATATTTTAATCGTTTCTGATGAAATTTATGAGAAATTAGTTTATGGTGGCGTGGAATATACTTCAATTGCTCAGCTTTCTAATGCATTAAAAGAACAAACTCTTATTATTAATGGTGTATCTAAATCACATTCTATGACAGGATGGCGCATTGGCTATGCAGCAGGAAATAAGCAGCTTATTAAAGCGATGACGAACTTAGCGAGTCATAGTACGTCAAACCCTACTTCAATTGCTCAATACGGTGCAATTGCTGCATATGCGGGGTCACAAGAGCCTGTAGAAATGATGCGTCAAGCATTCGAAGAACGGTTAAACATTATTTATGATAAATTAATTCAAATTCCTGGTTTCACTTGTATTAAACCACAAGGTGCGTTTTATTTATTCCCGAACGTAAAAGAAGCTGTAGCATTAGCCGGATACGAAACAGTTGATGAATGGGCAAAAGCGTTGTTAGAAGAAGAGAAAGTAGCTCTTGTTCCAGGAACAGGATTTGGTGCTCCAAACAATGCTCGTTTATCCTATGCGACATCTCTTGAACAATTAGAGAAAGCGTTAGAGCGAATTAATACGTTTATGAGAAGTAAAGTACAGGCTTAAAAAGCTAATTGCTTTCATTTTTACCACGTAAGTTACTTTGAACAAATGAAGATGACCTCCCTATCTATAGGGAGGTTTTTTGACGAATTGTGGTAAAAGGAAATCATAGTAGGTATGTTATACTAGAGAGCGAGGTGTATGGTCATGAAGAAAAAAATGATGTTACAATGGTTTGAACAAGGCAGCATCGCAATTCCAAAATTGCTTATGATGCATTATAAAAAATTAGGCTTAAATGAGATGGAATTTATGGTTGTACTCCATGTGCATACTTTTCTAGAATCGGGCAATTCTTTTCCAACTCCTTCAGAAATTGCAGAACGAATGACAATATCAGAAATGAAATGTATGGAGATCATTCAAGTTTTAATTCAAAAAGGCTTTTTAGCATTAGAAGGTAGTCAAAAATCTGAAGCGATGATGTGCGAAAGTTATTCATTACAACCACTTTGGGAAAAAATCTTGCATTTTTTAATGAATGAAACAATAGAAGAAGAGAAAGAAGAACAAAAGAAACTTCAAGTAAATTTATATACAATTTTTGAACGGGAATTTGGGAGACCATTATCGCCTTTTGAATGTGAAACATTAGCGATGTGGCAAGATCAAGATCAACATCATCCGAATTTAATTCAAGCAGCTCTTCGAGAATCTGTAATGAGTGGGAAACTTAATTTTCGATATATTGATCGTATTCTCTTTGAGTGGAAAAAGAATGGGATTAAGACGGTTGATCAAGCGCAAGATCAAGGGCGGAAATTTAGGGAAAATCAACAACGCTCGCAGCAGATAACAAAACAAGAGACAAAATATACAGGGAAAGTGCCCTTTTATAATTGGTTAGAGCAGTGATATAGGAGGAAAGGTATGTTAAACAAGACACAAATTCGTTATTGTTTAGATACAATGGCAGAAATGTATCCAGAAGCACATTGTGAATTAAATCATGATAATCCATTTGAACTTGTAATTGCGGTTGCATTATCTGCACAATGTACAGATGTCCTTGTAAATAAAGTAACGAAAAGTTTATTTCAAAAATATAAGACACCTGAAGATTATTTAAATGTGTCTTTAGAAGAGTTGCAACAAGATATTCGTTCAATTGGGTTGTACCGAAACAAAGCGAAAAATATTCAAAAGTTATGTCGAATGTTGCTTGAAGACTATAATGGAGAGGTACCACAAGATCGTGATGAATTAACGAAACTACCAGGAGTCGGTAGAAAAACTGCAAATGTAGTTGTTTCTGTAGCATTTGGCATCCCAGCTATCGCTGTTGATACACATGTGGAACGGGTAAGTAAACGCTTGGCTATTTGCCGTTGGAAAGATTCCGTTCTAGAGGTAGAGAAAACATTAATGAAGAAAGTGCCAATGGAAGAGTGGGGAGTTACGCATCACCGGATGATTTTCTTTGGACGTTATCATTGTAAAGCACAGCGGCCGCAATGTGAAGAATGTCGGCTACTAGAAGTGTGCCGCGAAGGCAAGAAGAGAATGAAGGGGAAGTAAAAAAGATGGAACAAGTCGTACAAATACCGGATGAGTTTCGATGTATTCCCTTTTTTGAAGGGGATATAGACAAGATTATATATCATACAGATCAATCTTTTGTACAATTGTTAGAAGGCCATTATTTCTTATTTGATATAGAAAAACAATATGAGCCATGGAATGAAATAGAAATGAGTATTCCAGCAGTGTTAGATATATGGAAAGACAAAAAAGAGGATATCTCGATATTTTTTCGGAATCGAAAGCGAAAAGAAGCAAGAAAGCCAATGATTCACTTTGCAGCTCATTTATTATCGATTTTATATTGGTTAAATGGACAACCAGTATCAGGGTTAAAGGATATTAAAAACAATATTGATGAGCTACAGATAAAACCGATTAACTTTATGGAACGTTATTCATTTATTACAGAGCAACCAAATCATTATCATTCCTATATTCAATTGGCACAGTTGTATGTAGAAATAGAAAAGCTGTATGCAAAAAGAACCATACAAAAAAAGAAGTCACCATCTCGTTAGAGGAAGGCGACTTCTTTTTTGTATTATGGTGTTGTATTACCGTTTCCTGGTGGATGAATCTCTCCACCACCTGTTGTTGGTTGCTCTGGCTGCTCAGGTTGCTCTGGCTGCTCAGGTTGCTCAGGTTGCTCAGGTTGCTCAGGTTGCTCAGGTTGCTCAGGCTGACTAGGTTGCTCTGGTTTTTTATTAGCTTCTTCCTCAGCCTTTTTCTTAGCCTCTTCCTCAGCTTTTTTCTTGGCTTCTTCCTCAGCCTTTTTCTTGGCTTCTTCTTCAGCCTTTTTCTTGGCTTCTTCCTCAGTCTTTTTCTTGGCTTCTTCCTCAGTCTTATTCTTGGCTTCTTCCTCAGCCTTTTTCTTGGCTTCTTCCTCAGCCTTTTTCTTGGCTTCTTCTTCAGCTTTTTTCTTAGCTTCTCCCTCAGCCTTTTTCTTGGCTTCATCGCTCTCTCCAGGAACAGTAAAGGATACGCCAGCCGCATTACTTGTGCCTGTTCCTTTTTTCGCTACTACTGAGAAGCTGTAAGTTACACCTGGTTTCACTCCGCCAAGTGAGGCACTTGTGCCGCTTACGGATAGGCTACCACTAGAACCATCGTTTGCTTTATAACTTGCGGTGTAGGCGGAAGCATCTGAAGGACCAGACCAGCTTAGTGTAATCGTATTAGAGGCCGCATCATAGGATGGTGTTACACCAGTTGGTGGATCTACTTTGATTTGCTTAACAGCATCCTTTTTCGTACCTTTTACATAGAGTTCTTCATTTAAACGTTCTACAGAAGAAGGCTGTTCAAAACGAGATCTATCTGTAGCAAATTTATTCATCATTACTTTAAACATTTGTTGAGCGATTCTTGTTGATTTATCGCCTATATAGTTTTCGGAGCTATCTTTTTCATAACCTGTCCATACAGCCATTGTATATTGTGGTGTATATCCTGCAAACCAACTATCTCTGTTGGCATCCGCTGGGATACCGTATTTTTTTATTACTGACGCATCGTAGTTTTGGGTTCCTGTTTTACCAGCAACATCGAATCCTGGAACATATGCTGTTGGACCTGTTCCACCAGAACCTGGTTTTACAACATCACGAAGGATATCAGTAATCATGTATGCTGTGTAATCTTTCATTACTCGCTTTTCTTTTGGTTTAAAGTCTTTCTCTTTTCCATCAGGAAAGACAACTTTTGTTACGAAATGAGGTTTATTGTAAACACCATCATTACCAAATGCTGCATATGCGCCGGCTACATCTAATGGAGAACTGTCATTACTACCAATTGCAGTTGACTCATATACTTCACCATTCTTGAATGTCATACCAAGTCCTTCGGCAAATTCTTTTGATTTATTTAAGCCGACTGCTTGAGCGGTTTTTAAAGCAGGAATATTTAAAGATTTCTTCAATGCTTCACGCATGGAAACGTCACCTTTATAACTGTTTGTAGCGTTTCGAATCTTTTTACCGTTTGAGTATGTATATTCTGAGTCGTTTAACTGATGATATGTTGACCACTGCATATACTCAATAGCTGGACCGTAATCAAAAATTGGTTTCATTGTAGAACCAACTTGTCGTTTTAAATCAATGGCCATATTATGTCCTTTAAATGTTGTTTTGCTTTCTTTACGTCCTGCACCAATTGCACGGACTTCACCATTTGTTGTATCCATAAATACGAAAGAGCCTTGGAATTGATCGTTTGGATAGCTAATAATGTCACCATCCATTATATTTTCAGCATATTCTTGCGCTTTTGTATCAAGTGTTGTATAAATCTGTAATCCGTCAGATCCAATATTTACATCGGGCATTTCTTTCTCGATTTCTTTTACAACTGCGTCTAAAAAGGCTTGATAAGGCATTTCGGTTACTTCTTTAGATGGAAGAAGTCCTTCTGTTACAGGGATTTTTATTGCTTCATCCATTTCTTGTTTTGAAATAAAGCCATGTCGATTCATTAATGTTAATACAACGTTACGACGTTTTGTTGCTCGATCAATATTTTCTTTTTTTGTCGGATCGTAAATATTTGGACCTTGTGGTAAGCCCGCGAGCATTGCTGCTTCGTGTAATTTTAGATCCTTTAACTCTTTTCCATAATAGTTGCTTGCTGCTGTTGCAACTCCATAAGAGCGATTACCAAGGTTGATTTTGTTTAAGTACATTTCTAAAATTTCATGTTTGGAATATTGTTGCTCCAATTTATAAGCTAAATACCATTCCTGTACTTTACGTTTTGATGTTTTTTCCATCGTTAGAAAATAGTTTTTAATTACCTGTTGGGTAATTGTACTACCACCTTGAGAACCAAAACCATCTGTAACATTTTCAAGAATTGCTTTTCCTGTACGTTTAAAGTCGATTCCATTATGTTGATAGAATCGAGCATCTTCGGTCGCTAGGAATGCACTTTCTACCACTTTTGGAACTTGATCGTAAGTGATATTCGTTCGCTTTTCGGCACCATATTCATAAAAGAAGTTCTTGTCTTTATCATAAAATTTAGTTGATAGCGGATTGACAAGTTTTGCTTTATCTAGCTTTGGAGCATCTTTTACCATTACAAAAAAAGCGGAAACTCCAGCTATAAGACCAACAGTGCCAAGAAGTAGGCAACCAATTAAAAATTTCTTGAAAAAGGAACCTTTTTTCTTTGGTTTCTCCGTTTGTTTTTTTTCTTGTTGTTGATGTTGTGCATGTTTTCGTTCTGTACGAGAACGATAATTTTCTGACATTATACTTTCTCCTACCTTTCATTTTCTCCCCAAAAGTCGAAAAAAGAGCCTTATTGTTGACTCTATCACGAAAAATAAGCCATGTCTAGTACACGAATATAATCAATTCGAGGGTGATAACCGCATGATAACAAGTATCCATGCTCTTCAATTTCTTGTTTCTTAATCGATTTGCGTCCACCAGCATCTTGGCGATTCCAAAATGAAATGACATGTTTTGCATCGAGTAAATAAAATTCATCATAAAGCGTAAATTTAATAATAACAAATGCAATTCCATTATGAGCTATTACTTGTTCCATATGCTTAATTTGATGAAGATGAAAATTTTGCAGTGGAAAACTTGTTTTATTTTTTGTTTCTTTCGCTTCGAAGTCAATGTATTTTCCTTTGTATACACCGTTGTAGTCCGTTGTAGAAGGCTGTTTAAAATAAGCTTCTTTCACAACTGCAGCACTTCGAGCGGGGTAATCCACTTTTACAATTTGAAGAGGGGTGGGTTTTTTATGTACGCATGCAATATTATGGGCTAAATAATATTGATTTGTTTCATTTAGTTCCTCTTCAAGAGACATACCTCTATTGCCATAAGTATGTTTTTTAAATTGTGTTTTTTGAGGTTGTAATGCTTGATTATACCTTTTTCCGTTTGGATAACGAATGGTCATAGTTTGTCCACTCCAACTTACCTAGAATTACTTACAAAGGTGATTATATCAAAAAAAACAAAAAAGATGCGATTTTTTTCAAGAGAGATGTGGTGATTCATGTATGCTTATGCAGAATGAGTACGAGGAAATAAATAGAGAGCGCAGTGGGGTTTCTTGTACAATAGAAGAGAAACACTTAATAGCGCATATTAAACAACAGACAGCTCTAGCAAATATAGATAATATTTCACGTACACATACTTATCAAGAATATTACTTGAGAAATAAAGAAATCCAGTGGTCATTTTTGGCGAGTATGGTTTCGAGAAATTCTGGGTGGAATATGACAGATTTAGCAGGAAGATACTATCAGAATATTTTATCTGAAAGAATGAGAAAGCAACTCTTCCTTACTTATGAAAGTGCAAATTGGCTTATTTTTTCAGATGCATACCCACAATTGTTGTTATACGAGTACAGTAAGAAAATGACTAGACCCCTTTTTCATTTATTACAGTTTTTTAACGTATCTATTTTTATGGAGAAGGAATGGAAAGATTTTTGGAATAAAAGAGATCTCACACGTCTTATTACAGCACTTATTATTAATGAACAAAATAAGATTCAAAAACCGATTATTGAACACACATATTTTCAAAAACACGTATTTCAAACTTTACCGTTTAAATTTCAAGAACTCTTTCATTTTAATGCTGTAATTTTCCCGACAAGAAAAGGGAACCTGTATGGCTTTTCGGTTTATCAATTTGAAAAGCTACAAAAACGTATAGAACTGGGGAAAAATTTGGCGTGGTTATTATTTCATCCTGAATATGAAGGGTTATTTTATGATTTTTCCTTGCGAACATTCCCTACAGGGTCAAGAATGGATTACGAGCAGTATTTTACAATTCCAAAAGAGAAAGATACACCGCGGTTAAGGGATGCTTTTTCAATTGTTCTGCATCAAAATAGCTTAGAGAAAGATTGGTTCCATCAAAAAGTGGATACTGAGGCGTTGTTTTTGTTCGAGGAACCGAAAGAAGAAGTTGATATTACAGAATGGTTTCTACAAAAACAACATCAAGTGCATATTTTTTCCACATTGAATCGCTTTTTTCAAAAGAGTAATGACTTCATGATATAATAAGAAAAAGTCCCGCCCTTTTATAGGAAGGCGGGACTAATTGATTACATGAATGAATCGACGTTTTTTATACAGTTTCAATTGAAATGTAAGAGAAATTAAGGAAGCTAGGTGAGAAGACCCCCACCGATTAAAGTTTCACTTTATGTAGCAGGAAAATTCGGACCATCTAGCTTCGGATTTCCAGTTTCAGGTTTATTTTGTTGTTTGTTTTGTTTTTTCTTCTTCTCGTTTTTATTTTTAGCCATGGTAAACACCTCCCTTTTGTATTGTTACCATTTCTATAAAGCTCATACAAACCGATTTCTTTGCCGAATATCAACTAGTTTTGTCAGTCATGCAGGAGTGATAAGTGAATCGTCGAAATAACATGACAAAGGAAAAGCAAAGAAGGAGGCGTTTTATAAATGGCGATGGTTCAGAAGGAAAATGTAATGAAAAAAATGGATCAAATGTTAAGTGCTCTTGATTTGCTGGAAATGAATGTTTCACTT
The DNA here is from genome assembly GCF_017498755.1 of Bacillus sp. XF8. Taxonomy (NCBI): domain Bacteria; kingdom Bacillati; phylum Bacillota; class Bacilli; order Caryophanales; family Bacillaceae; genus Bacillus; species Bacillus sp. XF8. The sequence continues at coordinate 316,861 of NZ_JAGDQK010000002.1, forward strand.
AGAGTTAATCATTCTTTAAAAGATAAACGTGAAAATATATGCAATAAAGTAGAAATAACAGAAATGTACATTCAACATATGGAGGATAAATTATTACATCACGAAGAAAAAGGAAGTTGGCTCCAAACGTTTCAAAACGTCATAGTAAGCGCATAAGAGGGTGGAAATAAATTGGATTATGGAACATTAATGCAGTCTTCAATAAAATTAATACAGTACAATGATGAAACAATTATAAAAAAAAGAGAAGAGAAAGAGTTTGATTTTTATCAAGATATGAAGCCTTTTGTGGATATGGTTGATCAGGAGTTAGAAGTGTGGAAAGAATTAGCTTATCAATGGATAAAGCATGAGAAACCTAAGTATATACATGTGCAACAAATTGACCAAGTATATGAAAATTTACAAAATAATGCACTGCAATGTTTTGTAAATAAGGGAAAAGGTAAGCGATTTTATGAAACACATCAGGCGATTTTATATACGTTGCAAAATATAGTAGAACAATGTAAGTGACAAGAGGGGAAACCCTCTTGTTTTTATGATTCTACAGTTGTATGTGTGGGTTTTGCCCCATTTATTTCTAATTCACGTATTAATACTCGATATTCTGAAATGCAGATTTTCCCTTCTAAATAGTGATGTCTAGCAAAATCAAGCAACTCATTCATATCCTTTGTAGAGTAACCCTTTTTTTGAGCGAAAGCTTGTTTTAAATCCCCTAATATCATGTTGATTCCTCCCCCATGAGAATCTTCTTCTCTACTATCGTAACATGAAAAGGCTTACTTTCTTATTTTTTTAAAAATTTAAACTTCCGACAAAAACAGACATTTATAAGGTTACACATTTTATTTTATAGGTACATATTCTATGTGTAGAAACTTAATTAGAGGGGGGAAATACATGTTTCAACAGCCGAATGCCTATACACAGCCGAATGCCTATACACAGCCAAATGCCTATACACAGCCAAATGCCTATACACAGCCAAATGCCTATACACAATCAAATGCCTATACACAGGCAAATGCCTATACACAATCAAATGCTTATCAATATAATGAGGATACATATTTACGTTACAATATGTATCCATTCGCTCCTTATTACGGAAATCAAATGAATTATCATCAGCCATTTGAAGTATCTTTTATGAATCAGCAACCACAGTCTTATATGAATCAACAATCTTATGCACCACAGCAACCACAATCCTTTATGAATCAGCCGTCAATGTTTTACCCACCGAAACAGCCTTTTCAACCGTATCCAACGATGAACAAACAAAAGCAACAGCCAAGTCAATTTTCTAGTTTCGTATCTCAATTTAAGACGGCAGATGGTAACTACGATGTGAATAAAATGATGAATACAGCTGGTCAAATGATGAATGCGATGAATCAAGTCACTGGGATTGTAAAACAAGTTGGAGGCTTTTTTGCTAAAGGATGATAGTTGTGTGTCCAAGTTATCACATTTAAATGGCTATCATATAGACGAATTTCCATTAAATAAATGGGTATATATAACAAGCGACTTCTCTTCTTTTCTCATATTGTAAAGTGTAGTCAGATTTTTTTATGAGAGAGGAGAGAAAAAACTATGCATCATTGTCATCCTTGTTTTGGGGGACATAAGCCTGTTGGACCTGTTTGCACAACGCCTCCTGTCGTTCATCCGACAAAGCAATGTGTAACACATACTTTTTCCACAACGGTGGTACCGCATATTCACCCAACTCATACAACGCATGTTCACCATCAACAAATTAAAAATCAACATTTATTCCCACAAACGAATTCAAATGTGAATGTTGTGGACCCTGTTGATCCAGGATTCGGCGGACCTGGTGGATTCGGCGGAGTTGGTGGATTCGGCGGACCTGGTGGAGTTGGTGGATTCGGCGGACCTGGCGGAGTCGGTGGAGTTGGTGGATTCGGCGGACCTGGTGGACCTGGTGGATTCGGTGGACCTGGCGGACCTGGTGGATTCGGTGGAGCTTGTGGACCATGTGGCCATGGCCCGCAAGTATCTCCATTCGGACCAGGGCCAAACGTGAGCCCATTCGGACCAAATGTAGGACCAAATGTAGGACCAAACGTAGGTGGAATATTTAAAAAGTAAATGTTATGTTAGAACTAGCAAAATGCTAGTTCTTTTCTTTTTGAAAATGGAGTGTTGATATGAAAGTTGTAGCTGTAACAGGATATAAACCATTTGAACTTGGAATTTTTAAAAATGATCATCCAGGTGTTTCTTGTATAAAAAAAGCAGTACGTCGTAAATTACTTGCTTTTGTAGAGGAAGGGTTAGAGTGGGTCATAATAAGTGGACAATTAGGTGTAGAACTTTGGGCTGCTGAAGTTGTTTTTGACTTGCAGCTAGAATACCCTGATTTAAAACTTGCTGTGTTTACTCCTTTTCTAGAACAAGAGGAAAATTGGAAAGAAGGAAATCGAGAACTGTATGAGTTTATTCTAGGACAAGCAGATCATGTTGATAGCATTACAAAAAGAAAATATGAAAGTCCAGAACAGTTTCGATTAAAAAATCAATTTTTTATTGAAAAAAGTGATGCACTTTTAGCTGTATATGATGAAGAAAAACCAGGAAGTCCTAAATACATAGTAGAAGTAGCAAAGAAAAGAGGAGAAATAGAAAATTATCACAGTTATTTCATTCTTTTTTCTGATTTACAAGATATAATAGAAGAGGAACAGTGGAATAATGCTGAGTAATATGTAATATAGCTCACGTATATATGATTGACAAAAGACAATGTTTCTGAAAAAATTTAGTTAATGAAAGTTTTGGTAAAAATTTGAGGTGAAGAAAATGATTTCGGATAAAATTAAATTAACAGCGAAAGATATTTTGGAAAAAGAATTTAAAACGGGTATGAGAGGTTATCAACAAGAAGAAGTAGATAAGTTTCTTGACATGATTATTAAAGATTATGAAGCATTTCATAAGGAACTTGAGCAATTACAACAACAAAACGCTCGTTTGAAACGTGAATTAGAAGAACAGAAATTAGTTAAAGCACAAGCTCCGCAGCAACCAGCTCCAACACCGGTTGCACAACCTGTATATAACAATACGAATACAGATATTTTAAAACGTTTATCTAATCTAGAAAAAGCTGTATTTGGAAGTAAGTTATACGAGTAATTTAGGGATAGAAAAAGATTGAAGCATTTTACATATAAAAAAGCATTGCAAAATCTTTTTGTTTCCACTATACTAATGTTTGTCATAACGTTTGGGTAATCGCTGCAACGCCAACGTTGTAGAGGAAAGTCCATGCTCGCACGACCTGAGATGGTTGTAGTGTTCGTGCCTAGCCAATTCATAAGCTAGGGTATTCTGGCTGTAAGGCTGGATTAACGGCAGGGAAAAAACCTAAGTCCTTTTGGATATGGTTTGACTACCTTTAAAGTGCCACAGTGACGAAGTCCTTGAAGAAATGATAGGAGTGGAACGAGGTAAACCCCACGAGCGAGAAACCCAAATAATGGTAGGGGAATCTTTTCCAAGGAAATGAACGATGGAAAAGGACGGGCATTTTGCCCTGTAGATAGATGATTACCACCGGAGTACGAGGCGTGGGCCGTTTGCAGTACAAAGGAACAGAACATGGCTTACAGAACGTTATGAACCAATTATGGAATGACTCAGCTCTCCTTTGTAAGAGGAGGGCTTTTTATTTGTATGAAGTTATAACTTGTGAGTTAAAATGGTAAATAAGAAAATTCTTCGTAATATTTAATAATTAATAGAAGGAAAAGCTATTAATTATTGTTTGATTATACATAAGAGGTGAATGCAAATGGGAAAAGTTACTTTAATTGCAACAGCGGCAATGGGAATTGAAGCTTTAGTTGCAAGAGAAGTTCGCGATCTTGGTTATGAATGCCAAGTAGAAAACGGAAAAGTAACGTTTGAAGCGGATGCAAAAGCGATTTGTCGTACCAATTTATGGTTACGTACTGCAGATCGTGTGAAAATTAAAGTTGGCGAATTCAAGGCAACAACATTTGATGAGCTATTTGAAAAGACAAAGGCGTTAAATTGGGGAGATTATATTCCTGAAAATGGTGAGTTTCCTGTTATCGGAAAATCGATAAAGTCGACATTATTTAGTGTTCCAGATTGTCAACGTATTGTAAAAAAGGCTGTTGTTGAAAAATTAAAATCAACGTATAAACGTACAACTTGGTTTGAAGAAAACGGTCCTTTATTCCGCATTGAGATTGCAATGTTAAAAGATATTGCAACATTAACAATTGATGCAAGTGGCGTTGGACTTCATAAACGTGGATACCGCGTCGATCAAGGGGAAGCACCTTTGAAAGAAACACTAGCTGCATCTTTAATTAAACTTACAAATTGGAAGCCAGATCGTCCGTTTGTTGATCCATTTTGTGGTTCGGGAACAATTCCGATTGAAGCGGCACTAATTGGACAAAATATTGCTCCAGGTTTTAACCGTGAGTTTGCATCTGATGACTGGGGTTGGGTTGGTAAGCAAAATTGGAAAGAAGCACGTCAAGAAGTAGAAGATTTAGCGAATTATGATCAACCATTACAAATTATCGGATCAGATATTGACCACCGCATGATAAGAGTTGCGCAAGATAATGCGGATGAAGTTGGACTTGGGGACTTAATTTCATTTAAACAAATGCAAGTAAAAGATTTCACAACAAAAGAGGAATATGGTTATGTTGTAACGAATCCTCCATACGGAGAACGTTTAAGTGAAAAAGCACTTGTTGAAAAGTTATATAAAGAAATGGGAGAAGTATTCCGTCCATTAGATACGTGGTCTCTGTATTTATTAACTAGCTATGAAGCGTTTGAAAAATGTTATGGAAAAGAAGCATCGAAAAAGCGTAAACTATTTAACGGCTTTATTCGTACAGACTACTACCAATACTTTGGAAAGCGCCCACCACGCAATTCATAGTATAAAACCTCCTTTACGCGCATATACTGGCTATTATGTAATGTGCAAAAGGAGGACTCAATATGGATGGTTTCCAATTGTCAATGATTCAAAAGGCCATTCATCGTACGTATGATGAGCTTGGAAAAGAAATTGATCTTCAAGGTGTAGCGATAGATGAGATTCAAAAGGCACAGGAAGAATATTTATCTGCATTATCACATGAAACATTAATTGATAAGCGTTACTTAAAGTCATTAATAGAGTAAAAAAGTTTTCCTTTATATAAAGGAAAACTTTTTTCGCGCATTTCTATGCATTACAACAGGGGAAAGCAACTGCTATTTAGAAATAGCAGTTGCTATATCTTTTTATAGAAAAACTTTTTGGTTGGAGGCTGAGGATGTTTACTGAGAAGAGATTACCATTTGAAGTAGGGAAACAAGATAATTTTTATGATAAGTTGAATGAGTGGATTGGAGATGTGTTTTACGATATCCTCCCAGAAAAAGGTTTTGAAGAACGTGATGAACAAATTTTTATGGCGTTCCAATTAGAACGAGCGTTTCAAGAGAAGAAAGTTATGTTCGCAGAGGCAGGCGTAGGAACAGGGAAAACGATTGTGTATCTTTTATATGCAATTTGCTACGCACGTTATACCGGAAAACCAGCTATTATTGCTTGTGCAGATGAAACATTAATCGAGCAGCTTGTGAAAGAAGAAGGGGACATTGCTAAATTATCAGAAGCATTAGGGTTATCTGTTGATGTACGTCTAGCGAAATCAATGGATAATTATTTATGTTTACGTAAACTTGAAGACGTAATGAGTGGACGAGCTCCAGAAGTAATTGAAGATTTATATTACGAATTACCTCAATTTGTATTTGATCATGGAACAATGCAAAACTTTACGCATTATGGTGATCGAAAAGAGTTTCCATTATTAAATGATAAAGAATGGTCAAAGGTATCTTGGGATTATTTCCAAGACTGCTTTACATGTGATTCTCGTCACCGTTGTGGTCAAACACTTTCTCGTGAACATTACCGTAAAGCAGCAGATTTAATTATTTGCTCTCAAGATTTTTATATGGATCATATTTGGACATATGATGCTCGTAAACGTGAAGGACAGATGCCACTTTTACCAGAAAGTAGCTGTGTTGTTTTTGATGAAGGTCATCTTGTTGAGTATGCGGCACAAAAAGCGCTAACGTATCGATTAAAGCAAACAATGATGGAACAATTATTAACAAGATTATTACAAAATGATATTCGTGAAGAGTTTGCTCATTTAGTTGAAGAAACGATTTGGCAAACCGAGAGATTCTTTGATGTTCTACAAGAGAATAAAAAAGAAATTGCTGGTTCAGATCGTTTAGAAATTACTGTGACAGAAAAGGTAACTGCTGAGGCGAAACGACTGTATGCGAAAATTGCGGAAGTCGGTGACGCATTAGTATTTGAAAGTGAAATGTATACAGTAAACACATACGATTTAAATATCGTTGACGAGCATTTAGATGTATTGGAACATTCACTTCGTCTTTTCATGCATGAGAAAAATGTAATTACATGGGGAGAAGAAGGTGATGGTGCCTTCACATTAGTTATTATGCCACGTGCAGTAGAAGAGGTATTACAAGAGAAAGTATTCTCGAAAAAAATCCCGTATATTTTCTCTTCTGCTACACTATCTGAAAATGACTCGTTTGCATTTACAGCAAATAGTCTAGGTGTAAAAGATTATTTATCATTCTCAGTAGCTTCTCCATTTGATTATGAAGAGCAAATGAAAGTGTACTTGCCATCGTATAACCAAGAAAATGAATGGGAACGAAAATGTCAGTATACACTTGAGAACATTCAAAAAACAAATGGACGTACGCTTGTATTATTCCGTACAATGCAAGAGCTTGCGGCGTTCAAAGAATATGTGAATAAAGAACAAATGTCTGTTCCGTTTTTATATGAAGGGGACCAAGAGATTAGTCAGCTTGTTTCACGTTTCCAAAATGAAGAAGAGACTGTGCTTTGCGCTGTCCATTTATGGGAAGGTTTAGATATCCCAGGCTCTTCACTGTCACATGTTATTATTTGGTCACTTCCATTCCCTCCAAACGATCCTGTGTTTGAAGCGAAACGTAAACACGTAAATGACCCGTTTTGGGATGTAGATGTGCCGTATATGATTTTACGTCTTCGTCAAGGAATTGGACGATTAATTCGTACAAGTGAAGATAAAGGTGCTATTTCGTTATTCTTATCAGAAAATGAAAATGAAAAGGTTATAGAAGCTGTAAAGAAAGTACTTCCAGTAGAAGGTAAGGTATTGTAAAAGCTTGGCGTTTGCTAAGCTTTTTTTCTTTCTATTGGAAAAGGAGTTTATATCTTTATGTCGAAATATAGGTGAGGTAGAAAAAGGAGGTTATATGAATATGACAATGGCTACATATAAAGTAGAAAAAGAGTTTTTAACTCATGTGAAAAAGATAGAAAATTATGGGGAAGCATTGAGCCTTATATTTTGGGATTTACGAACAGGAGCGCCGAAGCAAGGTGTGGATCAACGCTCTGAAGTAATAGGAATGCTTTCATCAGAAGTGTTTTCATTATCGACTTCTGACGAGATGGGAAGATATTTAAAAGAATTAGAACAGTTAATTGCAGATAATAAAATTTCTGAAACAACGAAGAAAATTGTAGAAGAGTGCCGCAAAGAGTATGATCGAAATAAAAAAATTCCACAGGCTGAGTATGAAGAGTTTGTCAAATTACAAGCAAAATCAGAAAGTGTTTGGGGAGAAGCACGTGAAAAATCTGATTTTGAGATGTTCCGACCATACTTAGAAAAAATTGTAGAATATAAGAAGAAATTTATTGCATATTGGGGTTATGACACTTATAAATATAATACGCTTTTAGATCTGTATGAGCCGGGTATTACGGTAGAGGTGTTAGATCATGTATTTGGACAACTACGTGAGCGCATTGTTCCGCTTGTAAAAGAAATTTCGAAGTCCAATAAAGAATTAAAAACAAATGTTTTATTTGAACATTTTTCAAAAGAACAACAAAAGAATTTCACCTTAGAGTTACTAAAACAATTAAATTATAATTTCGAGGCTGGCCGTCTTGATGAAACTATACATCCATTTGAAATTACATTAAATAGAGGGGATGTTCGTATTACAACTCGTTATGATGAGAATGACTTCCGGATGGCAGTTTTCGGAACAATTCATGAATGTGGACATGCTGTATACGAACAAAATATTTCAGAAGAATTAGAAGGAACGCCGCTTTGCAGTGGTACATCGATGGGAATTCATGAATCGCAATCACTATTCTTTGAAAACTTTATTGGACGTAATAAATCATTTTGGAAGAAAAATTATGATGTATTGAAACAATTTAGTAATGGGCAGTTTGAAAATGTGTCTGTAGATGAATTTTATGATGCTATTAATGAATCAAAGCCTTCCTTTATACGTATTGAAGCAGACGAACTTACATACCCTCTTCATGTTATGGTCCGTTATGAACTGGAGAAAGAATTGTTTGATGGAACATTGGAAGTGAAAGATTTGCCAACAGCGTGGAATGATAAAATGGAGAGTTATTTAGGTATACGTCCAGAAACGGATGCGCAGGGTGTACTGCAAGATGTACATTGGTCAGATGGATCGTTTGGCTACTTCCCATCTTATGCACTTGGTTATATGTACGCAGCGCAATTTAAACATAAGATGCTAGAAGAAATTCCAAACTTCGATGCATTGCTTGAAGAAGGAAATGTGATACCAATTCGTGAATGGTTAACAAACAATGTTCATCAATATGGTAAAACGAAAAAGCCATTACAAATCTTAGAAGATGTAACAGGTGAAGGGTTAAATGCGAATTATTTAGCTGATTATTTAGAAGTAAAATATAAAGAGATTTATGCATTATAAGAAAGAAAAGGAGCTGCAATATGTGGCTCCTTTTTATCAATAAAAGTTTGACTATATATGCGCTTTGGGTAAGGGGGGGAGTAAGGATGAATTATACTTTTGAAGTGATGACACAAGAGCAAGCAGAAGAAATTGCGTATAATTGGCACTATAATGGTCAGTATTATTTTTATAATATGGAAGCCGATAAAGAGGATTTAGCGGAGTTTTTAGATCCTAAAGAACGTGGAGAAACTACATTTACTGTTTGGCATAATAATGAAATGGTTGGTTTTTTTAGTTTTCATAAAATAGATATACATACAGTAGATATTGGCCTTGGAATGAAACCGAGTATGACAGGAAATGGGTTAGGAGCAGATTTTGTACAGGCTGGCTTAGTGTTTTGTAAGGAAAAATACAAACCGCGGTATATAACATTATCAGTGGCCACATTTAATGAAAGGGCAATTAAAGTTTATAAAAAGGCAGGGTTTGATGGAGTTGGAACATTTATTCAACGAACAAATGGGAGTCAATTTGAGTTTTTAAAAATGATTTATCCCACTGTTTGTAGGCAATAAAACACCTAACTTGAAATCTGATAAAAGGAAAGAAGTTAGATGGGTACTGGCTAACTGTAAAAGCGTGATTGGTGAAGGGAAATAAAAGGTCCTTTAATCATATTTGTACTTAAGCAATATAAAGGGGAGCGAAATTAAAGTGAGCAAGTTAAGTGAAATAAGTAGGTTTGAAAATAGATTTACAGAAGATATTATTGAGGTAACAGCTGTTACAGGGGCATCGGGTGTTGGTGCGGGAAGAGCAGGTGACGCTATTTTGTGGAATGCGTCAATTCCTTTGATTGCATGGAAAGATTTGTGTAACAATGAAATTATTATAGAAGAAAAGCTCAGACTTGAATGGTTAGCTGATGATGCAGAATTGAGACAGCCAAGAGAAATTTTAAAAGAAAATACAGTTGTAAGGTTGCAGGTACGTAGGGCAGAAAATGCGATGATGCTTGTTAAGGTTTTGGATGAAACAAATAGAGATGATGAATTAGAAAAGATATTACAAGAATCAATGAAGCCAATCTATTATCAGGATAAGATATTGGGTGAATTTTTACTTGATAAGAGAGTGGAACTATTTGAAAAGCAAATTTCTTGGGCTGGTGAAGAATGTAGTTTGTATTTTGATTGGAATAAAGACGAACAGATTATGACATCGGCCTTAGAAACGGCATATACACTTTTCAAGGGGCAAGATGAATGGAGCAGAAAAATGAAACTGTATGCAGCAGCAGAGTTAGTGGAGTTAGCAAATGAATGGTTACAGGATGATGATGAGGCAGAGATAGATGAGATTACACAGGAAATGTTCATTGATTTGATGAAGTTAGAAAGCATAAGTGTGTATTCAGACGGTGATTTTACGATATATTTTTCGGATGGAGATATGTTTTGGGGACATTGCATTATTGTAGATGGAAATATTAATGGGACTTTTAATTCGGCTGATATTGCAGGATAAATTTGTTTAGTGCGTGATGAGCTAAAGGATTTTAGCATAATAAAAAGCAGAGGGGCTTCCCTCTACTTTTTATTTACCACAATTTAAAGCCTTTCGAACCAGGTGGGGCATTTTGTATCATATCGATAAAAGGAATTGTATAGGCGAATAAGATAAGTAAAGCTGTAATACCAATCCATAGTTTCCAATTATCAAAAACCATTGGTGTACGCTCAGAGGCATTAGCTACTTCGCCAATTGGAAATTCTGTTTGTCCTTTTGGTGCAAAGAAGACAAGATCTACATAGATAATGATTGCGATGATAATTCCGACAAATAAAATCGTTCCTCCGACTGCTTGCGCGATTTGATATGGAATCCATTCGAGCGCTTGCTGTGAATTGCCATATGTGGAAAAAGAAGAACGACGAGGTGCTCCGAGTAAACCGGCAAAGTGCATGCCAGCAGACATAAAGAACATGCCAATCGCCCATATGAAAGTTTGAATTATGGCAAGGCGGTTCATTTCTTTTGTCATGACGCGGCCAGTTAAGTGTGGAATTAACCAATAGGCAATTCCGAAGAAGGTTAACACAACAGATGTTGCCAATGTTAAATGGAAATGCCCAGTTACCCATACAGTATTATGAACGACCTGGTTTAGTTGGTTACTTGCATTAACAAGTCCACCAGCACCAGCTGGAATAAACATTAGCATACCGACGAATGGAGCAAAAAATCTAGCATCTCCCCATGGGAGCATTCGAAGCCACCCGAATAGGCCGGTAGCACCTTTTGAACGGCCAAACTGTTCAAAGGTTGCAAATAAGGAGAAGGCAGTCATTAAAGATGGAATGACAACCATGAATGTTAAGACAACTTGCAAGTATTTCCAGCCTGGATCAATTCCTGGTTCGGTTAGTTGATGATGAAACCCTACCGGCATAGAAAATAATAAAAATAAGATGAATGATAAACGAGCTAGTGAGTCACTGAAAATTTTTCCTCCAATGATTTTCGGTATAATGACATACCAAGCCATATAAGCAGGGAGGAGCCAAAAATAAACGAGCGGATGACCGAAGTACCAAAATAATGTTCGGCTGACTAAGACATCGATTTTGTCAGTAAGCCCCAAGCTCCACGGGATAAATTGAATAAGTGCTGCAGCTGCAACGCCAAGTGTTGCAACCAGCCATAGTGCCATTGTTACAACAGCCATAAAGCTTAACAGAGGACCTATTTTTCCTTTGTTATGTTTTTTCCATGTACGATACTGAGCAAACATTGCAAATCCGCTGAACCAACTTCCAACAATAACAAGGGTAAGCCCAATGTAAAATCCAGGATGTGCTTTTAATGGAGCATAGAACGTATAGAGTACAGTTGCTTTATTGAGTAGAATAAAGATAGCAGTAATTGTTGTTCCAATTGTCATAAGCCAAAAACCAATCCAGCCTGTTTTTCGGACACCATTTGAGAGGACACCAGTTGTTTTACTCATACAAGCAAATAAGAAACCGATAATAAAGAACGTTGTTAATACAAGTCCGAGTAAAACACCATGTGTTGTTAACACCTGATAATAGCCAATACCAGCAGGTAAATTGAATTTTCCTGAACGAACAAGAACTTGTAGTAATCCGCATAACCCACCTAAAAATAGGGCAATAAATGCGATGTGAATATGAGCCATTGCTAATTTTGCATCTCGTTTACTTATTTTATCTTGGAGTGCAATCATTTTTCGGTCACCTCTACTTTCGCGCTCATCATATGATGGCCAGTACCACAATATTCATTACAGACAATTAAATACTCTCCAGCTTTTTGAAAAACTTGTGAAGCAGTGCTTACATATCCAGGTTCAACCATCATATTGACGTTTGTTCCTGCGATTTCAAAACCATGTACAACATCTTTTGTCGCAACGACAAAATCTACTTTTGCACCTTTTGGTACTTTAATTGTATTTGGTATAAAAGAAAAAGCTTGTGAGACAACCGTCACTTGATAATGATTTTTTCCAACTTGTTTAACGCCAGGTTGATCAAATGGTGCGGTTGCCTGAACTTTTTCTGGGTCAATTGTCGTTAAACAACTCGGTGGTTTGTTTCCCATATAAAAAGCACTAATTCCTAAAATAGCTAAAAATACGAACAGTGAGCCGACACCGAAAATAAGCCAAATTTTTTCGTATTTATGTAAGTGCATATCCCCATCTCCCTTTTCAGAACTATATATTATAGCCGATTGACAAAAATTTGATAGACGCTAAACCACGTGAAAATAATGAAAAAACCAACAAAAAAAACAGAGATTAAAGTTCCTTTTAACGAACTTTTTTCATTACTTTCGGTCTCTTGCTGATGTAATTTATGTTCGCCCATAATAACCCTCCTTGGATAAATGAAATCTTACATTTTTATAATACAAAAAATTTAGATAATTTTATCGCATCCGAATATGCTTTCAAAAAGTGTTCATTGATACAATAAAAACTATGTCTATGATGAGAACTTGTAAAATTACGACTTGTTACAAGTTTTGGAATGTGAAATTGTGAAAAAAATGTGAAATGATCGCTGTTTTGAAATTTTTGAGAGAGATGTGTATCATTGAATTTGATATAAACGAGGAGAGATTTCATGATTATGATAAAAAGCAAACAAGAAATAGATTTGATGCGTGAAGCCGGAAAGTTACTAGCTTTGTGTCATCAAGAAATTGAAAAAATGATAAAGCCGGGTATCACTACGCTGGAAATTGATACATTTGTTGAAGCATATTTAGAAAAGCATGGTGCGACACCTGAACAAAAAGGATATAACGATTTTCCATATGCAATATGTGCATCAGTGAATGATGAAATGTGTCATGGTTTTCCAACTAATCAACCGTTAAATGAAGGTGATATTGTTACGATTGATATGGTAGTGAACTTAAATGGTGCGCTCTCTGACTCTGCATGGAGTTATAAAGTAGGAGATATTTCTCATGAGGCAGAACAATTATTAGTAGTAACGGAAAAGGCTTTGTATAAAGGGGTTGAGCAAGCGATAACAGGAAATCATGTTGGAGATATTGGGCATGCAATTGAAAGTTATGTAGCTTCTGAAGGATTTTCTGTCGCAAGGGATTTTACGGGGCATGGGATTGGTAAAGTAATCCATGAGGAACCAGCCATTTTTCATTTTGGAAAACCGGGCCAAGGACCAGAACTACAAGAAGGAATGGTAATAACGATTGAACCGATTGTAAATGGAGGTATGAGATATTCAAAAGTGGATTTAAACGGATGGACTGCAAGAACAATGGATGGAAAGCTGTCAGCGCAATACGAGCATACGATAGCAATCACAAAGGGTGGACCAGTTATTTTAACGAGCCTTTAGTAGAAAAATACAAAATGTAAGAGTTTTCAAAATGCGAACGAAAACGATGTTTTTATGAAATTTGTACGTGTTTTTTCTAGAAATACTTTTCAAAATAAAAAAAGTGCGTTATAATCCTTCTATAAATAAATAGGTTAGCTACACTCATATAATCGCGGGGATATGGCCTGCAAGTTTCTACCGAAGTACCGTAAATACTTTGACTATGAGTGAGGACGAATATATTGCTGGTTTAGCATTCTTTTTTGCGAAACTCCAAAAGCACGTCTCTCACTTGTAACGAGTGGTGGCTGCTTTTGGAGTTTTTTATTTGCATAAGAGGAGGAACAAACATGAAAGTATTACAAGAAAAGATTTTAAATGAAGGAAAGGTTTTATCTGGTGATGTATTAAAGGTAGATGCCTTTTTAAATCATCAAATTGATCCAGTACTTATGCAAGAAATCGGAAAAGAGTTTGCACAGCGTTTTAAAGAAGAGAACATTACAAAAATCGTGACGATTGAATCTTCGGGTATTGCACCAGCAGTTATGGCAGCTTTAGAGCTTGGTGTAAAAGTAATTTTTGCAAGAAAGCGTAAATCGTTAACGTTACAAGATAATATGTATGTAGCGAAAGTATACTCATTTACAAAACAAGAAACGAATGAAATTTCATTATCTAGAAATCATATCCATGAAAACGATCGTGTATTAATCATTGATGACTTTTTAGCAAATGGTCAGGCTGCTTTAGGTTTAATGAGTTTAGTAGAGCAAGCTGGAGCAAGTATTGCAGGAATTGGTATTGTAATTGAAAAAGCATTTCAAGATGGAGGAAAGAAACTACGTGAGAGCGGTGTTCGTGTAGAATCACTTGCAGAAATTGCATCACTTGATAACGGTATTGTTACATTTGTTCAGCATGAGACTGCGGAGGTGAAATAGTCATGAAGCAACACCCATTTAAAATCGCATCTCTTGGCGTGCAGCATATGCTTGCGATGTATGCAGGAGCAATAATTGTTCCGCTTATCGTTGGCGGGGGACTTGGCTTAAATCAACGAGAATTAACATACTTAGTATCCATCGATTTATTAATGTGTGGTGTCGCGACGATTTTACAAGCTTTATCGAATCGGTTTTTTGGAATTGGTCTTCCCGTTGTACTCGGTTGTACGTTTACAGCAGTTGGACCGATGATTGCCATCGGTAAACAGTACGGTGTTTCTTCCATATATGGAGCAATTATTGCTGCAGGACTGTTCGTTGTTATTTTTGCGAAACTATTTGGAAGGCTTGTGAAACTATTCCCGCCTGTTGTAACGGGTTCTGTTGTTACAGTTATTGGCGTTACATTAGTTCCGGCAGCAATAAATGATATGGCTGGGGGCGTAGGTAGTAAAGATTTTGGTAGTCTTGAAAACTTAGCGTTAGCATTTGGCGTATTATTATTTATTATAATTATGTATCGTTTCTTTGATGGTTTTATCCGTTCTATTTCTATTTTACTTGGTCTATTATTTGGTACAATTATGGCGGCATTTATGGGGAAAGTGAGCTTGCAAGCTGTTGGGGAGGCGGATTGGTTCCATGGGATTCAGCCGTTTTACTTCGGTACACCAACATTTGAGTTAACGCCGGTTATTACAATGATTCTTGTTGCTTGTGTTGGAATTGTGGAAGCGACTGGTGTGTATTTCGCCTTATCTGATATTTGTAATAAAAAGATTGGTGAAAAAGAGTTAACAAAAGGTTACCGTGCCGAAGGATTAGCGATGATCTTAGGCGGGATTTTTAATGCATTTCCATATACGACGTATTCTCAAAACGTAGGTCTTATTCAATTAACAGGTGTACGAAATCGTGTGATCATTTATACGTGTGGTGGTATGTTAATCGTACTTGGTTTTATTCCTAAAATTGCTGCTATCACAACGATTATTCCAAAGCCAGTACTTGGCGGTGCCATGTTAGCAATGTTTGGGATGGTTATGGCATATGGTATTAAAATGTTAAGCAGTGTAGACTTTGCAAAACAAGAAAATTTATTAATCGTAGCATGTTCTGTTGGCATCGGTCTTGGTGTAACAGTCGTTCCAACATTATTCTCTCAGCTTCCAGAAAGCATTCGTATTTTAACAGATAACGGAATTGTGCTTGGAAGTGCGTCAGCGGTGCTCCTGAATATCGTATTTAATATGGTGCCGCAGCGCAAAACGAAAACAAAAGAAGAACAGGTTCCAATGCAAAGTGTTGCATCGGAAGCGTAAGTAGAAAAGCAAGGTTCTCATTGAGAGACCTTGCTTTTCTTTTTTAATGGCATCAATTTTCCATACGTACCTAGGCGCCAAATATATTCAAGTGGACCGTATTGATAATGAGAAAGCCACCAGCGGCTAATAAAGATTTGTAGTGTATAAAAGCCGATGCAAAACAGTGGACCTACCCATAACGGTACTGGTAAGAAATTTTTGAAAAATAGACCAAATACGACCAGTGTGATAATTGTGTGTGAAATGTAATTTGTTAGAGCCATACGTCCTACAAATTGGAATGGTTGTAATATTTTTTGCCATCTTTCTTTCTGTAACAAACGCATGAGGGTGAAAATGTAAAAGATAAATAAAGTTTTACCACTAAACATTGTAAAACCACTCATGTAGATTGGCTCATAAGGTTGTTTTGTTACAAAGTAACGAATCATAAAGAACCACATTGGAAGTGTTAAGATAAACATAATAATTTGCCATTTTTTTAGTTTTGCATCTAATTCTTTTGTACGGCGGAAAATGTCTTTTTTGCCAGCATACAAGCCGAGTAAGAACAATCCAACTGTTTCTGGGAGCATTGAAATGTTTAACCAAACTGATTCAGAATAAAAGGCATGAAAGCGATCTTGCACTTGTAATCCCCAGTTTTCCAACGGCAAAATAGGTAGCGATGATATTAATTCTTCTATTGGTACAAAAGCAATTATGACACTGCTTAATAATATGAAAAGTTGGAAAAGGACTAATAGAATTAATGAACATACTAAAATGGTGTGTGTTTGTCTTTTATAAAATAACAATAAAAAAAATCCTGCGATTGCATAACTATGTAAAATATCCCCATCCCACAAAAGGACGTAATGCAAGAAGCCGAATAACAATAAAATAAGTAGGCGACGAACAAATAATGTTTTTGGATGATCTGTTTTCGCCTCAGCACGCTGCATGAAAATGAAAAAGCCTAATCCAAACAAAAATGAAAAAATAGTATAAAATTTTGTTTGAATAAACATGTCATAAAATAGACGAATATAACTATCTATTCCTTCATAACTTCCTGTAATGTCGCGAGAATCAACACCAGCAATAATGGGCCAGTTAACAAGAAAAATACCGAATACAGCAATTCCCCTAATAATATCAATAGAATGAATCCTCTCGCCTTGTGAAATGTTTTGTGTCATTGGTTTCCTCCTTTAAGTAAATATCTTTTATTATACAGTAATGTAAAGAAAAGGAGATAAGGGTATTTCCAATTTTTGAAACTGTTAAGATGTTTGTTATGAGATATAATAAGGATGCACAGCAAGTTTTTCACTCCTTTAAAACAGGTAGTAAAGAAGCTCTTTATTTTCAAGGAGCTTCTTTTTTAGAAATTAATATTGATAATGATTCTCTTTAATGATAAACTATATGCAAAAGTGATAATCATTATCAAAAAGGTTGGTGTGATAAATATGGTATATGCATTAGTTGCAGGAACGGTTGCTGTGTATGCTGTCGTTACAAAATATGTGTTAAATGGAGTCGGAGCAACAAAATGAACAAACTTACATAGAATCCCTTTCATCTGTCAAAAGAATGAAAGGGATTTTTTATTTTTAATGAGAATATCCTGAAAATTTAGTATGATAATAGGGTATATACATCTTGGGATAAAGGGGAACAAGGGGATGACGAACATAGTACAGACAAACAGTATGAAAAAACTTGTTTGTTTTTATGAAGAATGGCAGAAGCATGGTGACGTGGAGAATAGTTTGAAGTTGTTTGAAGTGATTCAAAAATATAAGAAAGAACAGCTTATGATTGCTTTTTGTGGTCACTTTTCTGCTGGAAAATCGACAATGATGAATCACTTATATAAAGCACAATTATTACCAACAAGTCCGATTCCGACAAGCGCGAACGTTGTTAAAATTGAAAAGGGCCCGGACCGTGTTGTTGTGATGGTGAAATCTGGAGAGCAGTATAAGTATGATGGTACATACTCAGCTGAAGAATTGAAGCAGCTTTGTAAAAATGGTGAGGAAATAATCGGCGTTCATATTTATCGAAATGATGCGCCAATTCCTGATGGCGTTATGCTCGTTGATACACCTGGAATTGATTCAACAGATGATGCGCATCAATTAGCGACAGAATCAACACTCCATCTTGCAGATGTTATTTTTTATATGATGGATTATAATCACGTTCAATCAGAAGTAAACTTGCAATTTGTGAAAGAATTAAAACAGCGTAATAAAACGGTTTATCTTGTTGTCAATCAAATTGATAAGCATAAAGAAAATGAGCTATCATTTGAAGATTATAGGAAAAGTGTGAGTCAATCGTTTTCTAACTGGGATATTGAAGTAGATGGCATTTTTTATACTTCTTTACGAATGATGAACCATCCGCATAATGAAATCCAAAGATTAGAGATATTGCTTTCTTCTATTATGAAAGAGCGAGAGCAGTATGTGAAAAATGGTATGGAAAGAGAAGCGGCATATTTATTACAAGAACACTTTTCATTTGTTCTTTCAGAAAACGAAAAACAATTAATGCCTTATCAAAAAGAATTAGCATCATCGTTATCGCTTGCAGACGTAGTTGAAAAGAAGGAAGAGCTGATTGGAAATAAACGACGTGTGGCTAATAAAGAATCCGATGTGAAAAATGAGTTTATAAAGGGTTTGCAAGCGATATTAGATAACGCTTACTTAATGCCGTTTGAAATGAGAGAGCTAGCAAACCAATATTTAGAAACGAAACTAACAAAGTTTAAAGTTGGTTTGCTATTTGCAAAAGGAAAAACAGAGCAAGAAAAACAGCGGCGTTTAGATGCATTTTATTCAGCGCTAGGGAAGACTGTTGAAACGCAGCTTGATTTTCATGTGAAAGAGTTTATTGTGGCTTTCTTAAAAGATAAAGGGATGTTTACAGAAGAAGTCGGAAAAGACATATACGCACTGCAAATTTCTTTTGGTCCTGAATTATTAGCAGAAGCCATTAAACAAGGGGCAGGATTTACAGGAGATTATTTGCTCCTTTATACAGCGGATGTTGCGAATGAGCTGAAGAAACGATACTTTATGAGGGCGCAGCAAATTTTTGAGCAAAGTACGAGCGTTTTAAAGAAAAAGGTGCAGAAAGAGATTGCTCATATCGATCAAGAAATTGAGCAATACACTGTTTTACAAACAGCGAAAGAAACAAAATTACAATATATTGAGGCGTATGATAAATACGAGAATTATTTACAAGGTATTTGGGGTGATCATGTACCTGTACCAGATGGATTACAAGTAGAAAAAGTGTTACAAGGTAAGAAGCAGGTTGTAAATGAAAAGTTTATATTACAAGAACAAGAGATACAAAGCGATAGTATTCCTTATAATGAAGAAAATATAAAAACAACAGCAACATTAAATATGTATCGTATATTAGAACAAGTAAAAGGTGCGGAAAAGATATTAGAACCTCTTCCTACACTTAAACATTTACATCAAGAAGTTGTAGGGAAAAGAAAACGTGTTGAAACGAAGCAATTTACAGTGGCGCTATTTGGAGCTTTTAGTGCGGGTAAATCATCATTTGCAAATGCATTGCTTGGCGAAAATGTGCTCCCAGTATCACCAAATCCAACAACGGCGACGATTAATCAGATTTTACCGATTACAGAAGAAAAGCCTCACGGTACAGTAGTTGTTCAGTTTAAATCAAAGCAAGCGCTATTAGAAGATATGAAAGCAGTTTATAAATTGTTTCATTATGAAATAGAGACATTTGAAGAAGCATTATCACAAATAGATACAATTCTGCAATATCCATCACCAAGTGGAAAACAGAAAACAACATTTAGTTTTTTACGCGCGGTACAGAGAGGGTATCAGGCAGTCGCAAATCATTTGGGAGAGCAAATGCAAGTTACGTTAGAAGAATTCTCTGATTATGTAGCGAATGAAGAGAAATCATGTTTTGTTGAATATATGGAATTGTACTATGATTGTGCTCTAACAAGACAAGGAGTCGCTCTTGTTGATACACCGGGAGCAGATTCTATTAATGCTCGTCATACGGACGTTGCATTCCAATATATTAAAAATGCGGATGCAATTTTATTCGTAACGTATTACAACCATGTTTTTTCAAGAGCAGATCGGGAGTTTTTAATTCAGCTTGGCCGCGTGAAAGATACATTTGCGCTTGATAAAATGTTCTTCTTAATTAATGCGGCAGACTTAGCACAGTCCGAGGATGAGCTTGAAATGGTAAAAGGATATATTGCAGACCAGCTCCTGCAATACGGTATCCGAAATCCACGTCTCTTTGCAATTTCAAGTTTATGTGCACTTGAGGAGAAACAAGGAAAGAGTATAGCAAAAGAAAAGTATGGTATCTTGCAAAATTCGGGGATTGCAAAGTTTGAGGAATCATTTACATCCTTTATGATGCGCGATTTAATGCTTGTATCTGTTCATTCTTTATATAGCGCACTGCAAAGCGCAGATAAGCTTCTTACAAATATGATACAGGGAGCGAAGCAAGGGAATGATGAAAAAGAAAAGCAAATAAAAAAATATGAAGCAGAACGTGAGCAGCTACTTCATATTATTTCATCATATAGTGTACTTGCAGAAGAGCAAGCGATGCAAAATGAAGTGAAAGAACTGTTGTATTATGTAGAGCAACGTCTATTTTTACGTTATAACGATGTGTTTACTGAATTTATTAACCCAGCATCCCTTCGAACAGATGGGAATGTAAAAATCAAGCTGCAAGAATGTCTTATGGAACTTGTCTCCTTCATTCAGCATGATTTATTACAAGAAATGCGAGCAACGTCACTGCGTCTTGAAAAATGGATCGATGAAGCGATGCAAAGAGCAAGGGATGAAATTACAGTAAAATGTAAGTTGGAAAATGAATCTATTTCTATGAATGGGACAGCTGATTATGAATACCAGGTTATTACGCATAAAGAGCCGTTTCCTTCTATAGAAATAAAGCATTTTAAAAAGGCATTGTCTCATTTTAAAAATGAGAAAAGCTTTTTTGAAAAAAATGATAAAGCAGCAATGCAGGAAGATACGAAGGAATCACTCGAGCCTTTCGTATCTCAATATGTAGCTGATGAAGAAAAGTTATTTATTCATCATTATAAAGAAGAATGGGAAGTAAAATGGGACTTGTTCCGAACAGTGATGCAGCAAGATATTGGGCAGTATTATGAAAGTGTCTTATTTGCTTTAGCAGAAACAATTAATGTGTCGCTATATGAACAAAGTAAGGAACAATTACAGAAACAGTTGGCAGCAATCGAACAAGAAATTCATATTTGATAATCTCTATGAAAAAAAGATTCGTTCAATTTTCTTTTGCAGTACAGCATCCAGTGATTTTACAAATCCTGCAAATTCATCTGTCGAAATCATATGAGTCAGAACTAACCGTCTGCCATCTGGTGTTTCACCGCATAAGACGAACGAGGAAAATTCGTATGTTTTTCCTTCTACAACTAATTTTGGATAGGAATATGTTCCATTTTTCTTTTTCTTTCCATCAATCGAGATGACGTTGCACTTTTTCTCATTGTTGTCCATGGTGAATCCCTCCTTTGTATTACTTATGGTAGACAAGGAGGGTTTAGAACAAGAGAGAAAGGGGAAATTTTATGGGAATTATAATAGAGCGTATTTCACAAGATAAGGCGCCGATGTCATTATTGTTGCTTGCTGATCCAAGTGAACGTCAAATCAATTCATATTTACGTCGTGGTCATATCTATGCTGCGAAAAAGGAAGAAAACGTAATAGGAGTGTATGTATTACTTGAGACAAGACCGCAGACAATGGAAATTATGAATCTTGCTGTTTTAGAAGAGCTGCAAGGAAAAGGAATCGGCAAGCAGTTGTTACAACATGCAATTCAAACCGCGAAGGAATATCATATGCATACACTTGAAATAGGGACAGGAAATTCTAGTGTTTCACAGCTTGCATTGTATCAAAAATGTGGTTTTCGTATTTTTTCTATTGATTTTGATTACTTTTCGAAGCATTATGAAGAAGAGATTATTGAAAATGGAATTGTATGTCGTGATATGGTTCGGCTTACAATGGAAATCTAATCATTTTCTTATGAGGCTACTTGGCAAGAAAGTATAAATTATTTAGGGGGAAGAGAAGATGGAAGTACATAAAGCAATTACAGCACATTCTCGTAAACAAAATGAAATTGTGACAACATTTTTACAGTTAGAAGCGCAGCGTGAAGCAGCAATTGAAGCGGCAGTAGCACTTGCAGCAAATGGAAAACATTTCTCAGTAGATGCAATTAACATGGTAACGAAGCAAATCAATGATCTTGCTAAGCGGGGGGTTGCACCGCAGCGTAAAATTGTAACAGAAGATATGGTTATGGAGTATGTAGGTCGTCTGCAAGAGAAAGAAGGTCGTTAAGTATGATTGTTACAGTCGAATGGTTACGTGATCACATAGAAGATGAACATGTCCGCATCATCGATTGTCGTTTTGACTTAGCTAATCCAAATTGGGGAAGAGAACAGTATGAAAAAGACCATATTCCTCATGCGCTATATTTTGATTTGAATCTGGATTTATCAAGCCCTGTTACGGAGCATGGTGGCCGTCATCCACTTCCAGCTATTCAAGATTTTGCTGAAAAGCTTTCTCAAGCTGGTATTGATGAACATACGACAGTTGTTGCATACGACAGTCAAGCTGGTGCAATGGCTTCGCGTCTATGGTGGCTACTAACATATGTAGGGCATCAAAAAGTATGTGTATTAAATGGTGGATTTCCTGCTTGGAAAGAACAAAATTTATCTACAACAGCGGAAGTTCCAACAATTGAACGAAAAAAATTCATACCCAATGTACAAGACAACATGCTTGTAACGATGGAAGGTGTGAAAGAAAGAATTCGTACAAATGCAGATATTACGTTAATTGATTCGAGAGAGCCGAAGCGTTATGCTGGCGCCGAAGAACTTGTTGATCCTCAGGCTGGTCACATTCCAACGGCAGAAAACTATTTCTGGAAAGATGGAATCACAGCGGTAGGTCAGTTCAAAGGTAAAGAGGAACAAGAGGAACGTTTCCGTCTCCTTAATAAAGAGAAAGAAACAATCGTCTATTGCGGATCTGGTGTAACAGCATGTCCGAATGTATTAGCGTTACAAACAGCTGGTTTTCGTAACGTGAAGTTATATGCTGGGAGCTGGAGTGATTGGATTTCTTATCCAGAAAACCAAATTGCAAAAGAAGGACATTAACCTCTTGCATGCAAAAATATTTTGTATTAAAATAAGGTCACAAGCAAGAAATTGCTTCAAAACATTACATTTTACACATTGCATGCAATGTGATAAAATAACGACAAGTAAATAAAACATCCTGCGGTGTACGTAACTTATTTATGTCTAAAACCGATGTTAGTTATACGGAAGCTCAACATTTAGCGACCATCATCAAGCCTTCCTTGTGGAGGAAGATGTACGGTAGCTGTGAGGGCATCCACCTGCGAGTAGCGGGTTTTTGGACATTTACAAGGGACGGCACGTGCGGGGGTCTTATTTCAACTAACAGTATATAAAATTCCTACGGTGTACGTAGCTTATGTATGTCTTAAACCAATGAGTATAATACGGAAGTTCAATATCTAGATGTAAACAGCATGCCATCTTTTTAAGAAGGAAACTGAAAGCATTTATGAGAACATCCACCTGTGAGAGCAGGTTTATGGACATCTAGAGAGAACGGCATGTGTGGGGCTATATAAAAACCTTACGTTTTATACGTAAGGTTTTTTTGTTGTAGGTCCCATTTTTCGGTACGCTAGAAATAATGGGAATTTCATTGTGTGGAAAGCATAAAAATATTAGAAATCAAATGAAACTCCCATTATTGGGAGTTTCATTTGATTGTTACCCCGCTATTTGCGGACAGTAAGACTCCCACCTCAAAATTCTGCAAAAACAAAGAAGTTAGTTGGGAGATTAACGGTCCGTAAAAGCCCGATTGGTGAAGGCTAATAATCAGTGGGGGATGAAGAAAATCCCCACTGATTATTAGCCTTCACTTTATCTGTGCTCACCTGTAAAATTTCCATAATAAACATAGCACTTTC
Organism: Bacillus sp. XF8; assembly: GCF_017498755.1. Taxonomy (NCBI): domain Bacteria; kingdom Bacillati; phylum Bacillota; class Bacilli; order Caryophanales; family Bacillaceae; genus Bacillus; species Bacillus sp. XF8. Next base: position 341,050 of record NZ_JAGDQK010000002.1, read on the forward strand.
GGTCTTCATCAATTTCTCTGGAATCTAAGGCGAATTCCATAAATATTCCGTCTTTTTGAACGTACAAAATATCTGAATGAAGGTACGTTAAGATTTCGTCATGGTTCCATACATCTTTACTTTCTATTAAAATCGAATTTGCTCCTTGTAGCTCCCTAATCTCAAAGCCTATATGGGAATATGTAGATTCTGAAGGATCATCGAAGAACGTTTCTTTTTGGGCATATAATACTGCTGTTCCGTCGGGATCCATCGCGGTCGCTGTTACGACATATGTATCCCCTTCTTTAATAAAGTACTCACAAGTCATCCTTGCGACGGCTTCGGACACAGAAATATCGGCATAGTTCCATAGGGCAGGGTATTGTTTCGTTTCATCATTGAGTCGATATTCTAACCGCAATTGTAATCCCTCTTTCTTTTTCTTCTACTTTATCATGAATTCTTTTATAATAAAAATATAATATACAAAGGGGCGTTGGAAAGTGACAAAAACCAAATGGTTAGTAACAGGTGTTCTTACATCTTTAGTGGCCGGTACTTTATCTGGCTGTACAGAAGATCTTCCTCCAAAACCAAAAGATAAGAGTTGTTCTGATTGGGATTGGGATGATGAACTTGGCGTGTGGCGATGCGATGACAGCCATTCAAGTTATCATGGTAGTTATTATTACGGTGGTAGATACTATCAAAATAAATCAACCTTCAAAAGTTCTTCTGAATTTAAGTCATATCAAGCTTCTTCTAATTTTAAAGGGGGAATTGGAAGCGGTTCAAAGGGTGGATTCGGAGGTTAAATTATGTCACTTTACATAAAGAAACGAAGTGAATTTTATTCAAGATTCCCTCACTTTTGGTCCGACTTATACGGGAGTGAGTATAGCCTTTTTCATATCTTTGAAATAACAGAACAAACAATCCAAGATTTGCAGTTAGCAACAAAACGAATGGGAAAAGTATTTTTTAAGACTGCTAGGCTTCTTCGGACTTTATCTGACGCTCAGCTTCTTGAATTTGGTTTTCCATCTTCAAGTCTGCCTTTTATTAGAATGAAATCTCTGTTTCCTGAATCTGTTATTTCACGATTTGATTTTGCGATTACAGATAGTGGCGTCAAAATGCTTGAGTTTAATAGTGATACTCCGACTTTTATCATGGAATGCTTTCAAATGAATGGGGAGATTTGCGAAGAATTAGATTATCAGGATCCAAATGAGAATCAGGAACGTCTCCTCTCTTCTGGCATCACCAAAGCTGTGATGGAGGCTTCTAAAGGGATAGAAAGACCAAACGTTGTCTTTACAGCCCATCATGAACATATAGAAGATTGGAATACGACTCGGTATTTGAGTCAGCTATGTCAAGTTAGCAACAAAGTGGTGTCAATGTCAGAACTCAGAATAACTGAAGATGCTTTACTTGATGCAGATGGTGTGCCAATTGATGTTTTGTATCGCCAGACATATCCTATTGAATACTTAGTTGAGGACCTGGATCCTAATACTGGAGATCTTGTAGGGATCGAATTACTACAACTTGTAAAGGAAGAAAAGCTTTTTATTATAAATCCGATTTCATCTTTTCTACTGCAGCCGAAATCGGTTCAATGTCTCATTTGGGGATTAGCAGAGGAAGGTGCTTTTTATACAAATGAGGAACACCAATGGATTAAACAATACATGCTTCCTACTTACTTAGAAGCAGATTTGTTTTTAGGGAAAAGTTCTTTTGTTCAAAAACCGTCGTTCGGTAGAGAAGGTGACACGATTACAATTCGTGATAAAGACACTAATATTGTTAATCAAAATTCATATGAAACGTATAAGAAAGAGCTTCCTGTATTTCAGAAATATATAAAGCTTCCAGTTGTTTCTCTTGAGACTGAAAAGGGGAACGAGGAGCTGTCATATGTGTTTGGATCATTTTTAATTGCTGGGAAGCCAAGTAGTATTGGTATACGTGCTGGTGAAAAAATTACAGGGAATGAATCTTATTATTTGCCTGTAGGAATTAAAAAGGGGGATTAGAAATGATAAATTTCTTACTTTATTTAGCAGTCTCAATTGGTCTTTTATGTATCGGTCTTTTTCTTATGGAAGTGACAACAAAAGTGAAGGAATTTTCGTTAATGGCAAAAGGGAATAAAGCAGCAAGCTATGCGCTTGGAGGAAGACTTCTTGGCCTTGCTATCGTCTTGTATTCAACTGCTGCCCATTCTGTTTCACTAATGGATATGGTTTTATGGGGAGCAATTGGAATATTAGCGCAAATTATTGTGTTTTATTTAGCTGAATGGTGTACACCGCGCTTTAATATCAACCAAAGCATCGAAGAAGATAATCAGGCTGTCGGACTTTTCCTTATGTTTTTATCAATTTCCATTGGAATCGTGATTGCTGGGTGTTTAACATATTGAAAAACCTTACGTTTTATACGTAAGGTTTTTATTTTTCATTCGTTAATCCTTCTGAGACATAATCAATAAGTTTATCCATTACTTTAGGGAATAGCTCCGTGCCTATTTCTTCTTTATGTAACCGCAGCATCATGATAGCCTGTATAATGCCTGTAATTACTTGGGGGTCATCTTTAGGCAATACGCCGCGCTCAATGAGAGTATTGATAGCAAGTGTTCCCCTTTCTATATTATATTGTGAGAACTCCATCATTTCATTTGGTAGTTTTCTCATAAGACGCTCATGTTCACCATTTTGAAACACACGTTGTAGAAAAGGATTATCTTCAACAAATTGAAATGATGTGTGGAAGAAGGAAGAGAGTAGTTCTTTTGAAGATAGCTTTTCTTGAAACAACTGATTTAGTACAGTTTCTCGAACCTCTTCTTCATTTTTTAAAATTTCGAAATAGAGTTCTTCTTTTGAGGAGAAGAACTTATAAAAGGATCCTTTTGCAATCCCGCATGCAAGTACAATATCATCGATGCTTGTTTTTGCTAAACCGTATTGAATGAATAATTCCCGGCCTTTTTCTAAAAGGGATTGGTGAATTTGTTCTTTTTCTTGTTCTGTAAATTTAGGCATAGTAAAACTCCTATATTAAAAATTATGTGACTTTTTATAGACTTTTAGTCACATCATGTTTTATACTTATCATAACCGCTATAGTACATAAAGTAAACGGCAGGCTGTTAGAGAAACAGTTTTTTCTTTTAACTTTTATATGACTATAAAAACTATTTTAGTCATATGAATAAAATAGCGGATTTTAAAAAAGGGGATGAAGAAGATGAAATTAATTCTTATTCAAAATTTAAATTGGAAATTGCTGTACTTAGCAGACAAATTTCCAACATAAAAGAGCATGCTTTCATATTGAGAAATATCGAATTAGGTTTTACAAAATAAATGAAGTGGGTGATGAAATGTTAGAATGTTCTTTTCATACAGGGGATGTACGGTTACATTATGTAAAAAGTAATTCAAAAGGTGTACCAATATTATTGCTTCATGGTGGAATCTCAAGATGGGAAGCATTTCAAACCATTATTCCAGAATTAGAAAATGAAGGGCATGTCTACGCAATAGATTTAAGAGGACATGGAAAATCAGGAAGAGTTACGAACGGCTATCGTGTGAAAGACTATGTTCAGGATATTATCAGTTTTATTGAAGAGTGTATGACACAACCACCAATTATATTTGGTCATTCACTTGGTGGAATGATTGGGATTCAAGTGGCTGCAGAGTATCCAGAATTAGTAAAAGGGTTAATCATTGGTGATTCTCCGATGTCTCTAGAAGTATTAAAAGAGGGTTCTGAGAAATTGATGAAATGGAGAGGGATAGCACAAAAAGGTGCAGCGACGAATCAGAATATGATGGCTAAAAAAAGAGAGAATCCACTGTTAGATTTTATGATAGAAAGTGTCATGCTAACAGATCCTCAAGTATTAGATGCAATGATTGACCATTGTGATGAAACGTATATGGGATATGATATGAATACGTTGTTTCCTAAAATTCAATGTCCTGTTCTACTGTTACAAGGAAACCCTGAGCGTAATGGAGTAGTAAGAGAGCCAGATGTAAAAAAAGCTTTAGGACTGTTACCTAATGCCAAGCATGTAAAACTGGAGAATGCCGGACATACGTTGCATATTGAAGATAAAGCTGCCGTTTTAGATGCAATTGTTCCATTCATACAGTTAAATAATAAATAAAAAAATGGGGAAGAGCTATGGGGATTGTACAAAAAGAAAGAGTAAATCAGTTTGACGGATTATATAATTTTCGTGATATCGGAGGACAAGAAACAAAAGATGGCAGAAGAATGAAAAAAGGGGTTTTATTTCGTTCGGATGAATTGTCGCGCTTATCACAGCAAGATATTGAAAACATGAAACATTTACAAATAAAATTAATTTGCGATTTAAGAACGCCAAGTGAACAAAAATCAAAACCGAGTCGAATAAAGCAGAAGCACGGAGTAGAGTTAGTTAATATATCAATTCATGATAAGAGCCAAGAGTTTACGCACTTTGAATTTTTTAAGTTTTTAGTAGGAAAATCTCATACAATTGATTTTGAAAAAATCATGAAGGAAATGTATCAAAATATAGCTTTCTCAAGTTGTCATGAAATTAAGCAGGTCATTCAGTTACTTTCAGAGCAAAAGAATGTACCAGCACTGATTCACTGTACTGGTGGGAAGGATCGAACGGGTTACATTGCTGCCTTAATTCAACTACTTGTTGGAATACCATATGAAGTGGTACGTGATGATTACTTGTTTTCTAATGAGTTAATCGGTCCACGGATGAAGAAGGTTGAAAAATTTATTCGGTGGATGAGTTTATTTCAAGCATCACCAGAGCGGATAAAGCCTATGTTAGAAGTACGTCCTGAATATTTAGATGAAGTGTATTATAAAATTGTAGAAAAGTATGGAAATGTGGAAGCATATCTTCTTCAAGCTTGTCACCTTGAGAAGAGGAGTATACAAAATCTTAAACAATTAGTATTAGAATAAGAGTGTTCCTGATCTGAATCATTTTCTAGGAAATACTTGTCGTAATAAGGAAAAAGTTTGAATTCAAAGTGTTGACATCTATTTTAAATAGGAGTAACATTTTCTATATAATAAAAAAATAAGTCTCTGTTAGGTGAGGCTCCTGTATAGAGAAATGCTACTGCCCAAAAATGTCGAGAGACGCCAATGGGTCAACAGGAATGATCGAATTAAGGTTTTTCTTAACGTAGCTGGTAATGTACCTATGCTATACAGTGCTAAAACTCGGCGAGGGAGAGGTTCGCAGATTTCTATGTTGATTAGGAATCGCTTATTTATGTATGTAATGACCTTTACTCGTTTATGAGTAGAGGTCTTTTTATTAACAAGCTATGAGAAGCTTCATAGTATAAATACTGACTAAAAAAACGAAAGAGGAGGTGAGGAGCATGTCAAATTCTGACTCGGTTCCGTTACCCATATACTTCGAAACAAAAATATATGATGTAGGCAGGAAACGACTTGTTCCTCCCTCTATATTTATCATAAGGTAACGTTCCGCTTTATCGTTGTAAGTTGAACGTGGAACGTAGAACACTTTAACAGAGTGTATAAATACATGAATTGTTAAAGTGAGATAAATTGAGAAACAAAGCGTTTCTTCCTATGTTGTAAAGGAGGAGACGATAATATGTTATATGTTAATAAACTTGTGGGTAACATGTCTCAAAAACAAAGTAAAAGAATGATGAAAGAACAATCTATGTTAAAACAAAATAAAGATTTGTTAATTGAAATTGCAACAAGAGATGTGAAATCTGTATTTGCTTATTTTAAAACAACAAGAGATGGTCTTTCTATTAAAGAAGCACAGAAACGTATTCATGTGTACGGAAAAAATGAATTATCTTCAAAGCGAGCAATTCTTTCTGATGTAATGATGAAATTAAGCGAAATGTTCCCTGTATTTACAAAGCAACGTGTTTATAATGAAAATCAGTGTGAGATTGTAACGGTTACTGTTTCTAGAGTAGAAGGATGTATAACTGCGGGGATGAATAGTGATTCGAAAATAATGAAATTACCAGTCGAAGAGCTAGTTCCAGGAGATATGGTTTTTCTTTCAGCAGGTGATACAGTTCCGGCTGATGTACGTATTATTTATGCAGAAGATTTGTTAGTAAATGAATCGATGCTAACAGGGAAAGAAACGAACGTAGAAAAATTTGAAAGCTGTTATCATCTTGAACGCAAACGTTTTATTCCATTAAAACGCATGAAAGACTACAATCCACTTCAACTTGAAAATGTATGTTTTAAAGGCACGCATATTGTAAATGGAACTGCGAAGGCTGTGGTCGTTTCAACAGGTAAAAATACGTATTCTGGATTGCTCCATACATGCTGTAGCCAAACATCTTAAACCGTTAATGATGCTAAATATATAAAAACATTGTATAATAGATAGAGTTGAACAGAAACGTAGAATGGTAATCTATTCATATAACCTTACGTGATGACGTGAGGTTATTATTTTTTGTTAGTAGGAGAGGAATTATGAAAAAAGTATTGTTAGTTGATGGTATGGCACTATTATTTCGTGCTTTTTACGCAACAAGTGTTTACGGCCAATTTATGAAACGACAAGATGGTACCCCAACAAACGGGATTCATGGTTATATGAAACATTTATTAACAGCAGCGCAAGCGATTGAACCGACGCATATTGTAACGTGCTGGGATATGGGAAGTACAACTTTCAGAACGGAATCGTTCTCGAACTATAAAGCAAACCGTGCAGCACCACCAGAAGAGTTGATTCCACAATTTGATCTTGTGCAAGAGATGACTTCACAATTATCTATTCCTGTAATTGGACTGAAAGGCTATGAGGCTGATGACTGCATTGGTACGTTAGCGAAAGAATATTGTAATGAAGCGGAAGTATATATCTTAACAGGTGATACAGATTTACTACAACTTGTTGATACAAACGTTACTGTGATGCTTCTTCGTAAGGGAATTGGAAACTATGAGTATTATACGCCAGAGAAGATTATGGAAGAAAAAGGCGTAGAGCCTTGGCAAATCGTTCATGCAAAAGCATTTATGGGTGATACGAGTGATAACTATCCAGGTGTAAAAGGAATTGGTGAAAAGACGGCATATAAACTAATTCAAGAACACGGAACAGTAGCGGCAGTGCTAGAAAATATAGCGGCATTAACAAAAGCGCAGCGCACAAAAATTGAAAGTGATTTAGAGAACTTAAATATATCATTACAATTAGCACAAATTCATTGTGAAGTTCCGATTTCATGTTCGCTAGAAGAAGGTCTGCATACAATTGATGAAGAGAAAGTACGATTTGTTTGCGGTCAAATGAACTGGGGAAGACCTGAAATATTTATAAATATGCTATAAAAACAAAAAGAGATTACTTCATATTACAGATAACGTCTGATCAAATATATTTTGATTTGACGTTATTTTTTTATGTAATTTCTTTTGAGTGAAAAAGTTATCAGAAAAAATACTTAGTTTTCATTTAGAATTCAAATAGATTTCACACGAATCTTTTATTATAAGACTACACAGATAATTACTTATCTTTCATATAAATAATCCTTTGATAAGTTATTTGTAATAATGAAGGAGGAAAAGAAACATGCGAAAAAAAATAAGAAAATCCTTTAAACAATTATTGATAGAGAATAAACAATTGTTACTGAACGATAAAGAGAACATAAGGGAAATAGAAGAAAAAATTGAAAAAAGACATGTCTCGTATCGTGTATCCGGTAATTGAATAAGATAACATTTCAAATAAAACCCCTTCATTTATAATCTGAAGGGGTTTTATTTGAAAATGGTTTTAAAACAGGCTTGTAATTATAGAAAGAAGGAGAAAATTTGAGTGAATTAATAGGAGAGATAGCAGTACAGTTCATTCTTTGTGTGCCAACAAAAAAGAAAAGAATAATGAACAAAAAGTTCAAGTTACTAAGACAACAGAAATGATTTCAAGAGAGCTACGGTTCCGTTGTTATGTTTCAATCAAGGGTAAGAGAGTTTGTTTTAGGTTATGATATCGAAAAAATGTTGAAAAATGATTTAGACATTATGATATTTCAGAGAGAGCTGAATAAAATATTAAAGCAATAATATATTATGGTAGGAAAGCTGAAATAAATAATAGGAATGAGCAGGAGATGACGTGGTTGATACGCATCTCCTTATGTTTTGTAAAGGTATTTAATTATGATTCTTGTTGTAATTGCTGAATCCTCTTTTCTCCCCAGTCGTACATCATTTGTAAGATAGGCTGTAAGCTTTCACCGAGCTCCGTTAAAGAATACTCTACTTTAGGTGGGATTTCCGGATAAATTTTTCTTGTGATTACACCATCATCTTCTAATTCACGTAATTGTTTGGTTAATACTTTATGTGTGATTTTCGGGAATAAATGTTGAATGGCACTAAAGCGCATTGGACCATTTATACCTAATCGATATAAAATCACAATTTTCCATTTTCCGCTAATGATAGATAAAGTTAATTCTTTCGCACAATTAAATTCTTTACTTTGTATTTTATGTAATACTTCATGACGTAAATCTTGCTCCATGCTCTTCACCTTCCCTTTAGTATCCTAGAGGATACTTTCTATCAAAAAAGTGCATTCTTCTCGCGGAATCATACTACATTTATAATAAAAACTGTAGGACGGAAGTAATCGCTTGATTCTATATTAACACAATTGGATTAAGGGATAGTTATATAGAGGAGGGGTTATATATGCAAGAAATGGGGAAGATGACAAAAGGTTTTATTAGTAACTACCTTGCAGAGGGACCAATGATAATAAATAGTCGTTATACATTTAGTTTACCACTGTATACGATGGGAATATTATTCATGGAATTACTTGAAAAGGGCTATATACAGTTAAATCAAAATGATGAAATAGAAATAAGAGATAATCAAGATACAAATCATGTACACGTGAATCAACTTATGTTATGTATACAAAATTATAAAAGACGTACATGTAAAGAATGGATATGCTATTTTGGTGAAAAGAGTAAAGTAACAGATGAAATATTTATGAGTGTAGTAAAAGAGATGGAACAAGAAGGTACCGTTCGATACCGACCTAAAAAGATCTTCTCATTTATTGTTACACAAGTAAAAGTCGAATATGTAGAGGGTGCTAATATGTTTGTAGATTATATCCAAAAAGACCTGCTACTGAAAAAGAAAAATAAATTTGAGATGATTGTATTATTGTGGAAATATTACTACGGGGCTTATATGAATGAACAGGAAATATCATCTTTGCAAAAAGAACAAAACATTTATCGGTTTGTACAACAAATTCAGGAGGGCGTTCTTGAAGGAGCGCAAAGAAATATTTTGTTTGTATAGATGAAATCTTTTTGTTTTTGAGGAAATCAGGTACGTTGGTTGTAAAGTGAGAGATGTAGAAAAAGTCCATTTATATGTAATATATAAGTATAGTGAAGAGCTTGGAAGGATGAAAATAAACGGTATATTTCAATTTCAGATTTCTTTAGACATAAGCTTATTAATCTGGCAGTAAAAAGGTTCTTTTTTATAGGAGAACCTTTTTCTATTTCTGTGTTAGCGGGAATTTTTATGAAATAATTAGCTTCAGCTTTTTGAAAAAAGGTTTTTCAAGAGCGCATGCTGTATATAGTTATTATTTACTTCATAAAAAATTGAAAGTTTAGGAGGAATAATAATGAAAACGATTACTGATAGTGTGTTGCTATGGGAACCATCACAGCAACAGATAGAAAAATCAGGTGTCAGTCTCTTTATGAAGTGGCTTAAACAAGAAAAGGATTTATCTTTTGAAAATCAAAAGGAATTATGGAAATGGTCTGTTGAAGAACTTGAATCATTCTGGGAAAGTATTTGGAATTATTGTCAAATCAGCTCTACTACACCTTATAATCAAGTTTTAGAATCAAGGAAGATGCCTGGGGCAAAATGGTTTACAGGTTCTACTTTAAATTATGCGGAACATATTTTTCGAGGTAGTAGGGGAAATAAACCAGCATTAATCTTTCAATCAGAAACCACTCCGAGAACAGAAATAAGCTGGAAAGAACTTCAGGAAAAGACAGCAATGGTTGCGAATTCCTTAAAAGAATTTGGAGTTAAATCAGGGGATCGTGTTGTGGCTTATATGCCTAATATTCCTGAAACCGTAATTGCTTTTTTAGCGTGTGCTAGTATTGGAGCCATTTGGTCCAGTTGTTCTCCCGATTTCGGAACAGATACTGTTATTGATCGATTTAAGCAAATCGAACCGACAATTTTATTTGCGGTTGACGGATATGTCTATAATGGTAAAATTCAGAATAGAATAATAAATGTTTCGGAGCTTCAATCAAGCCTGCCTACTTTAAAAAAGACAATTTTAATCCCGTATGTCAACAGTAGTGATTCTAAGTTGAATAATCATACAATGTATTGGAATGACATCTTACAGGGGGATTGTGAGCTTGTCTTCGAGAAGGTACCATTTGATCATCCTCTTTGGATTTTATTTTCTTCCGGAACAACAGGATTACCAAAACCGATCGTACAAAGTCAAGGTGGAATACTATTAGAACAGCTTAAGACATTATTAGTTGAACAGGGTGTTAATCAAGATGACGTGTTTTTTTGGTTTACAACGACAGGCTGGATGATGTGGAACCTTTTAGTGGGCGGTCTTTTGACTGGAGGCACGATTGTTTTATATGACGGTAGCCCATCTTATCCAAGTATACATATATTATGGGACCTTGCAGAAGAAGTCGGTGTTACGTTCTTTGGTACAAGTGCCGGTTTCTTAAGTGCATGTATGAAATTTGGGGCTAAGCCAAAAGAAAGACACAGTTTTTCGAAGTTAAGATCTATTTGTTCAACTGGTTCACCTCTACCTGTAGAAGGATTCTTATGGGTATATGAGAATGTGAAAAAAGATGTATGGCTTGTTTCAACTAGTGGAGGGACTGATGTATGTACTGCATTTGTTGGTGGCTCTCCTATATTACCTGTTTACGCAGGAGAAATACAAGCTCGTTCTTTAGGAGCACACGTACAAGCATTTGATGATGAGGGAAATTCAGTTATTAATAAAGTTGGAGAATTGGTTATAACGGCACCGATGCCATCTATGCCCGTTTATTTCTGGGGAGATCACAATAATAAACGTTATCTTGAAAGTTATTTTGAGATGTATCCAGGAATTTGGCGACATGGTGATTGGATTAAATTTGATGATAAAGGCAGCTGTATCATTTTCGGGCGGTCAGACTCCACCATCAATCGGTTGGGGGTACGTCTAGGGACGAGTGAAATCTATCGTGTGGTTGAGTCTCTAAACGACATTATAGAGAGTTTAGTAGTGGATTTAGAGCTCCTTGGACGTAAATCATTTATGCCACTTTTTGTTGTGTTAAAACCTGGGGTAAATATGAGTGGTGGTCTAAAAGAAACGATAAAATCTGAAATAAAACAAAAGGTTTCACCTCGGTTTGTTCCTGATGAAGTTTATGTAGTAGAGCAAATTCCAAAAACATTGAGCGGAAAGAAATTAGAAGTTCCAATTCGCAAAATTCTATTAGGATTTCCAGTAGATAAGGTAGTCAATCAAGGTTCCATGGCCAACCCCGAATCATTAAGCTTTTTCATGGATTTAGCACAAATTATCAATAAGCAAGAATAATAGAGTTCTTCCCTATTTATTGAGCGAGCGATACTACTTTGGTGTTCCATGTAGATGAGCCATGGTAGGCAACAGAAGGTAACTAGGACCGAAGAAATAACGTTATCAGAGTATTGTAGGAGATGCAGAATTAATTAATTCCTATCTTCGTGAAAAATAAGCAATTTTCTAACTCGAATTTTAAAGGGAGTTGTATTGAGACATTCATTTATGAAATATAGAAGGAGGATAGATAGTGATTGCAATAGAGAGAGTTGAGGAAAAAGATATACCGCATTTTATTAGTCTATCTGAATCAGTTGGATGGGATTATAGTTTAGAAGAAATCAAAACAATTTTTCAATCAGGAATTGTATATGGTGGAAAGAATATGCAAGGTAAATTTATTGCCAGTGCAGCTATCATCCTATATGGAGAGAAATTAGCATCTATTGGCATGGTTATTGTACATTCTCAGTATAAAGGAAAAGGGATTGGCAGAAAAATTACAGAGGCTTGTATAAGAAGTGTTTCAGAAAAGACATCGATTATGCTTATTGCTACAGAAGAAGGAAGACCTTTATATGAGAGATTAGGTTTTCAAGTGGTTAGTCATGTTTCAAAGTATATATGTAATCAGTATGTAACTCCTAGAGGTTACGATAGAAATGAGCAACACATTTTTATGGATTATGATGAGGAAGATAGTAATAGAATTGTGAAGTTAGATGAAGCAGCTTTCGGTGTAAATAGACGTAATTTTATACAGAGAAGAATCGAACAGTGTGAACAATGTGTAGTTGTAAAAGACAAAGAAAATTATATTGTGGGTTATGGAATGAGCGTGCAAACTCCAGAAAATAGAATTATAGGACCAATCGTTGCACTAACCGATAATATCGCAAGTGGCATTGTTTATCATTTGATAAAAGATTATAATGGAAAACTTAGAATTGATGTACCAGAAGGAAAAGAAATTTTTATGAAAGTACTCGAAAAAGTTGGCTTTCAAAAGGTGAATCAACCACCAATTATGATGAAAAACAGCAATCAACTTTTGAAACGAAATGGTGAATTGTATGGAATAGCAGCACAGACTTTCGGATAAAGTAAAAAGATTCCTTTTTGAGAAAGGAATCTTTTTACTTTATAAATGACATTGTATCATTCACGATATTGGTCGTGAATAGGGTGAAACAGATCTTCTTCGACATCTCTAACAATAGAAAAATGATCGACATTATAATGACCATGTAATGTTTTATTATGATGCTCAATAATTTGCTGCGCTGATAGAATGGTAGAATCGGTCGTTGAATGTCCATTTTGTATTAAAGTGACATCAAATCCCTCTATCGTTGCTGTTCTAACGGCAGTATCAACACAGTGCTCCGTTTTACAACCTCCTATAACAAGATGATTAATTTCTTTTTCTTTTAAAATAGCATGTAAAGAAGTGTTATAAAATGAATTGGTTGCCTCTTTATCTATGATTAGAGCCACATGAGGTACTTTAATTTCTTCGTGTATTTGAAATCCTTTCTCTTCGCCAGAAGCAACATCAGTATCCCTTACAAAAATAATAAGAGCATTTGATTGAATTGCTTTTTGAATTGCTATATTTATAGTTGTTAACAATTGGTCTTTATGAAATACTGCAGCTTCTTGTTCGTTTCCGTCAATAAGTTCTTGTTGAGCATCAATAATTAATAGTGCTTGTTTCATTAAATATCCCCTTTTTAATTAAAATGTATGACTCTCTTTTAATTCCGTTATTTGTGGGTAAACATCTCCTCAGTACAATATTTCCAACAGAGTAAGGAAGATAGATGAGGTATGAAGAAAGGCGCTGTTGATTCAAGTTACACTGTATCTATTTCTGGATGTTGTAAGTAAATCCTTTTTATATAAGGAATTTTATTGGCGGATACAGTGGTAATAAATTTGGTAACATAAAGACGATTCAAATTAGTTTCATATGCTTTGGTCTATCTATGCTAGTTTTATCTATTGTGATGACTTTTTCTAATGGGAATGATATGGAGAATTGCTGCATGGACGTTTAATGCACTACTCAATAGTTATCTTATTTCCTTATCAACCAAAGCGCCTGTTGTTATTTCATCTTTAAGCGCTTCAGCGTTATATAGGTATCGCTACGGGGGCTATTGTTGGTGGATTTATTTTAAAAAACAGTTCAATTATCTATTTAGGGTATACAGGAGCTATATTTGAATTTTTTGCGATAGTAAAGTTGTTTTTAACTTTTAGGAAATCAAGAGATTTAAGGGAGATTGTCAAACAAAATTCATTCTCATAAAGACTAAAAACATGTATGATAGGAAGTGGAAAATTTTTTGGTAGGTGAAAACAGCATGCAAACAGTACAAGATTATCTTTCATTCTTACACACAAAAGGATTTAAATTATCAGAGGATGCACAAGGGTTTATTATGTTTGGTCAAGGATATACAGGTGCATCTGATGGGCTTGTGAATGCAGCGATTGAAGCAACAATTAAACATCAATTACAGTTTGATGGTAGTTATTTTATCGCATTATTAGAGCGATTGAAGGAAGAGAAAATTACAGATAAAAAAAGCGCAAAGGCTTTTATGCGGACGTTACAAGCGTAACATCACGCAGCCTGCGCTTCTTTTTTTGTTTTGGAAGGAAGCTCAACGAAGATCATGCCTAAGAAAATACAAAGGCAACCAAGCACTGCGGAAATGGAAAGCTGTTCATTTGCGATAAGAACACCTGTTAATGCAGCAAAGACAGGTTCCATTGCAAAAATAATAGCAACTCTTGTTGGAGATGTATGCTTTTGCGCAGCTGTTTGAATAAAAAAAGCGATTGATGTCGCGAAAACAGATGTTGCAAGTAGAGCAAATAAAAAAGCAGAATTCGTCCATAAAGAGATTGAAAATAATTTCCCCCAATCCTCAAATAAAAAAGCACAAATGGAAGAGAAGATTCCAACAGACAATACTTGAGATGTGCTTAATAGTAAAGGTGATATCTTTTTGGAAAAGACCCCGTTAATGAGAATATGTGCTGCAAAAGCAATTGCACAGCCGAGAACAAGTATATCACCAATATTCAATTGAAAAGAATCACCAGCGGTTAGTAAATATAAGCCTGCTGTTGCAGCGGTAATGCCAAGTATGATAAAAGGTGTAGCTCTTTGTTTTAAGAAGATAAATGAAAGAATTGGAACCATAACAATGCTGAGTCCAGTTAAAAATCCAGCTTTAGAAGAAGTGGTATAGAGTAATCCAAATGTTTGTAATAAATAACCGATAAATAAGAAAAATCCGACAATTATCCCAGCGATGCTACTATGCTGAACTTCTTGTTTTGAAGTTTGTTTCGAGAACATAAATTGGACAAATAATAAAATGATTCCAGCAAATAAAAAGCGAACCGCATTAAAAGTAAATGGTCCAACAAATGACATTGCATTTTGAACGACAACAAACGTTGATCCCCAAATAAAGGAGACAAATAATAAAGCAAGAGGAGCAATCCATCCTTTTTTCACGCTAAGACCCCCATTCATTTTGTAAAATGGCTTTTCTTGCTAATTCATCGGCAACTTTGTTTTGACTACTTGGAATCCACTTTATAAAGAAAAGATCAAATCTTTTGATGTACGCTAGTGCTTCTTGCAAAAGTGGTGCATATGTTTTGTTTTTTGCATATTCTTTTTCTACAGCACGTTCAACAAGCTGTGAATCTGTACGAAAAGATACAATGTTATAATTATGTTCTATGCAATATTTTAATGCGGCGAGTAATGCATGATATTCAGCTTCATGGTTGGACATGATTCCAAGTGGTAGTGATAATTGCACAGGTGGCTGCACACCTTTAATAAAAACCCCAGCACCAGAAGGACCTGGATTTCCTTTTGATGCACCATCAATATATACTTCAATCAAAATTGAATACCTCCATTATTATATAGCGTTAGCTGATAGGAATCACCCCGCCGAAAAACTTCTAGAGGCGGGGGATTGAATATGAAAAATCCACTTTATCCAATTGTAATGCTGTAGCGACATGTAAATGTTTCATTTGCTTGTAATGATTGTACGCCTTTTTTCTCTTTGAAATCTTTAGCTGGTTCTACTTCATCAGCAATTCCATACCAAGGTTCGATACATAAGAAAGGAGCGTCATTTCCTGGTGTCCATACACCAACGAATGGGAAACCTTCAAATGCTACTTTTACAAACTTATTATGCTTATGAGAGCGAATAGAAATTTCATTTGTATTCATATTTTCAAAAATAAGGGCATCATTTTTGAATAAATCGTATGTAAGTGGTAATTCTGCCTTATTTTTAACAATTAGTTGTTTTTCTTTTGAAAGAAATGGTCCTTCTAGAACGCTTGTTTTTAGATGTTCAGGCCCATTAAATGATAAATGGTAGTCTGTAAATGATTCACCTTCTACTAAAGGGCAATTGAAGCCTGGATGTGCTCCGATAGAAAAGAACATTTCTTTAGAAGTAGGGTTGTTAACTTCATAAGTAACATGTATATTTTGCTCGTCTAGTTCATAAGAAACGTACAACTCAAATTCATACGGATATTTTTGTAAAGTTTCTTGATTACTAGTGACTGCATAAGTAATTTTTGTCTCACTTTGCTCTTTTACCGAAAATATAAGGTCGCGAGCAAAGCCGTGTTGTGTTAATGAATACGGTTTACCATCTACATAATATGTATTGTCCACTAATCTACCGACAATTGGGAATAAAATGGGTGCGCGGCGTCCCCAATATTTAGGGTCTCCTTGCCACATATATTCTGTGTCGTCTTCTTTTAAGCGAACGCTTTGTAACTCTGCACCTTTTTCAGAGATGGAAACGATCACTTTTTCATTTTGAATTGTTGCTGTCATGAAGCGAAACCTCCTAAATCTTTCATATTTTTTATTATACGTTGTCTATGAGAAAAAGGGTAGTGAATGGTAGGAATCTATTGACGAATGATTAGCTATTGCGTACAATATAAAATTGTTGTTTAAAAACGAATCACGTGGTTCGAAACCATCCCACGTAAAAAAACTAAGGAGATTTTGTCATGAATATAAAAACATTAGTTGGTAATGGTATTTTAGCAGCATTATATATTGCTGTTTCAGCACTTATTCAGCCGTTTGGCTTTACAAATGTACAGTTTCGTATTTCGGAGATGTTTAATCATCTCGTTGTATTTAATAAGAAATCCATTTATGGAATTGTATTAGGAGTATTTTTAACAAATCTCTTTTTCTCACCTATGATTGCGTATGATTTAGTATTTGGAGTGGGGCAATCCATTCTTGCGCTTCTCGCTACGATTATTTCCATGCGTTTTATTAAGGGTGTTTGGGCTCGTATGATTTTTAATACAGTTATCTTTACAGTTACAATGTTTATGATAGCGATTGAACTTCACCTTGCATTTGATCTGCCATTTTTATTTACATGGCTTACATGTGCAGCTGGTGAATTTGTCGTGATGGCAATTGGTATGCCGGTTATGTATGGGATTAATAAACGAGTGCAATTTAAGAAGTTTATGTAAAGTGTATAGAGAGAGTTGCTTACAATCTGTAGCAGCTCTTTTTTGTTTTCATAATTTGTGGCTAGTTCATTTCAATTCGAATATAATATTGTGACTCTTGGTAAAATATAAGTAAAATAAAAAGTATGAAGTCTCATATAAGGGGAAAAGAGTATGAAATACAAAATAAACTGGGTATATAAAACAAAACATGGTCTTCAAACAGAACTAACAACAGATTATATGAACATAGAAGAATCACTTCGATTTGCAGAAGATTTTGAGAAAACTGGAAGAGTAAAGGAACTATTATTTTATGATGAAATGGGAGCGGAATGGACGCTAAAAGAAATGAAAAAGCTCAGTAAGCAAGTAGAAGAAGAACCGCAAGACATTCGTATTTACTTTGATGGAGGCTATGATCTGGAAACGAAAGAAGCGGGTGTTGGTATATGTGTTTACTATAAAAAAGGAAACGCTGATTATCGAGTTCGTCGAAATGCTTATATAGATGGCATTTATGATAATAATGAAGCGGAATATGCAGCGTTATTATATGGAATGAATGTCTTAGAGGAATTAGGGATCAAATATGAACCGGTTACACTACATGGTGATTCTCAAGTTGTACTTCAGCAACTGGCTGGAGAATGGCCGTGCTACGATGAACATTTAAATCATTACTTAAATCAGATTGAACAAAAAGCAAATCAAATGAAATTGAAGCTTGTTTGTGAGCCGGTAGCAAGGAAACAAAATAAAGAAGCACATCAATTGGCAACACAAGCATTGGAAGGGACAGTAATCGACAGCCATAAAGAAATAACGGAATAGAGAGGTGCAGTGGTGAATAAAAAGCAGCTCATTACAGAGGTAAATGATCTATTAGAAACATACTGTGAAGGATGTTTTTTGCAGGAACACTATAGAAAAACACATAGTAAATACCATGCTCACTCTTTTTGTATTCGGCAATGTACTGTGGGAGAGAAATTAAAAGAATATGGAGATCAATTATCGTAAAAAAACATCCAGAGGTAACTCTGGATGTTTTTAATGTTTAGCCTCTTTCAATTGGTGTTCGCATAGACTTAATTTTTTTTCTTCATTCATTAAAAAAGGCTCATCTAAATCTGTTGCAACAGATTTCATTGTTTCAAGCTGAGAACGTGCAGATTCAACTGCAGTTGTCGCATGCTGTAATGATTCTGGATCCATTGTAATTGTTGCAGAACCTACCATCTTTTGAGCTGTTTCTACGCGGAATTTTACTTCTTCAAAGTCATTTACATGTGAACCCATTGTCGATTCCTCCTTTATATTCTGTCACATTTCACATAGTTTTTACTCTGCAAAAAGGAAATATACAAAGGAATAACAAAGGAGGTTACCAAGTAAGGTAACCTCCTGTTATATGTTGGATTAAAGTTTTACTACGTTAGCAGCTTGAGGTCCACGGTTTCCTTCAACGATATCGAAAGATACTTCTTGACCTTCTTCTAAAGCTTTGTAGCCTTCGCCTTGAATTGCTGTGAAATGTACGAATACATCGTCAGCGCCTTCAATTTCGATAAATCCAAAACCTTTTTCGTTGTTAAACCATTTTACTTTTCCTTGCATGTTACAATTCCTCCTAAAAAACGATTACTTTTTCATTTAGTGAAGTTCATTTGAAACATTTGCAAATTCATAAAACTGAAAATGCTATATTCTCGAATATTCTGCTAAATGATATTTTAAATATACACGAAATGGTAGATTTTAGTCAAGTAAGCGGTTTTATCTTTTTGTATTTTTAAATAATTTTTTACGCAAGTTTTTTTAATGGTATAGGACAAGGTCGCTTTTTAATATGTTTAAGTGAATGCTGTACATAATGAGGTGAGAGAATGAATCAGTCTTATTTATTAGATAATGAAGGAATGAAAACGAGAAGAGATATACCAATATGGGTTTCGCAAGAATTTGAAAATTTTTCTAATGTTGTATTGGATCCAACTTTTCCTTGCTATTTTGGTTTAACGGCTTTAAAGAAGAATGAACTTCGCTACTCATTCTTATCTCATGATGATTGGAGTCATCTACCACAGACAATGCTTTCTTTTTTAAAGTTGATGAACGAGCGACCTGTTGTAAGAAGAGGTTTTTTTCTTTTTGTTGAGCCAGAACGTGCAGAATGCTCACTTGAACATTACCGAGCGTATTTTTGGAGAATTCTACAATACTTACATGAAGAAGATGATCAATTATGGCCAAAACAGATCCCAGAAAATCCAGATCATCATTTATGGGAATTTTCATTTGGTGGGGAGCCGATGTTTGCATTTGGGAATGCTCCTGCCTATAAACAAAGAAAAACGAGACATTTAGGGAACTCGCTCATTATAGGATTTCAGCCACGAATCATATTTGACGGACTAGAAGGAGACCGGCCGAAAGGATTATACTCAAGACAGATGGTGAGAGAGCGAGTGGAAAAGTGGGATTAGTTGCCGAAACATCCAAACATTAGTCACTATGGAGATCCAAATCACCGTGAGTGGAAGCAATATTTTATTGGAGATGACATTGAACCAATTGAAGGAAAGTGCCCATTTCATCATAAAGTAAAGAAATGAAGGCCGCCATAAAGGAGCGGCTTTTTTGTATATTTTGGATAAAAAAGGACATTTTATATATGTATATTTTTTATAAAAGCTAGTCTATTTTTAAAAATATTCTCATTAGCTAATAGTAAAACGATATAGAAAGGAAAGAGCGATGTTTGGAGCAATTATACAGCAATTTATACTAGGAATTTCATTAGCGGCACCAGTAGGACCAATTAATATTGAAATGTTAAAAAGAGGGATTGAACGTGGGTTTTGGCATGCTTGGCTTGTTGGAATAGGGGGGATGAGTGCAGACATTTTATTTATGCTTCTTATTTACTTTGGATTGTCTTCTGTATTTATGTATACATATGTACAAGCATTTATGTATTGCATAGGTTTTTTCTTATTGTTTTATTTAGGGTTTCAAAGTGTAAAACAAGGAATTTTACATTCAAATATGGAATATAAACAAGAAGAGATAGGTGGACTTCGTCAATCCTTTATGGCAGGATTTTTAATTGCGGTATCTAATCCATTAAACCTTGTCTTTTGGTTTGGTGTATATGGGAGTACGCTTAGTTCACTGCTTACGAAAGTAACAAAACAAGAGGCTTTTTTATATAGTCTTTGTATCATTGGTGGTATTATTTTGTGGAATTTAAATATTGCCTTTTCTGTTCATTTTGGACGAACATTGCTTAAGCCAAAGGCACTCGGTTATATTACAGCGGGAGCTGGTTTCATTTTAGTTGGGTATTCAATTCATTTTGCGTATAAAGCTTTACAGTTGTTCATATAAGATTGAAGGGGAGATTTTTATGTATCGAACCACAGTTAATGGAAAAGAAATTATTGTTACATTAGCACCAAAAATTCGAAAAGAAGTAACGGATAGGAATCCTTTATATGAGGCCGTTCTTCAAACTGCTGAAAGGTTACTTCAGACAAAGCAACCGACATTTGCTGTAAATCATGAAATACTGGGTCTTATTATTGGAGAGGTACAAAGAGGCGAAGTAACTGTCTTTGCAGTGGAACACATTATACCGAAACAAAATATATTTGGTTCGCAGAATTTTTTCTCTACAATAGAACAGCGAGCAAATTTGTGATTAAAAGAGAATAACATAGATAGAACAGAAACGGTCGTAGCTATATGTTACGACTGTTTTTTCGAAGAAAGGGGATAGGATGAATGAAAAGGGTGATGAAGGAGTTCTTTTTTCAACATGATATTGTGATTATGTTTGGCGTATTTATACTGTTTATCATTATTTTGAAAATGAAATTATTTACAGGGATAGCAATTTTATCATGTCTTGCGGGCATCGTTTTTTATACGATCAATGAGTATGTAACACATCGATTTTTATTTCATATGAAGCCTCCTAAAAATCCATTGTTACTGAAAATGTTAAAGAGATTACATTATGATCATCATGTATATCCAGATGATTTAAAACTATTGTTTTTACCAGTTTGGTATAGCATGCCAGGGTTTGCGATTTATTTGTTCATTCTGTATGGAGTGACAAATCATGTAACGATTACACTTTCATTTGGAATAGGAATGATTGTTATGCTGCTTGTTTATGAATGGAAACATTATATCGCACATAGACCGATACGGCCATTGACTCGTTTTGGTAGATGGTTAAAAAAACAACATATTTTGCATCATTATAAAAATGAAAATTATTGGTTTGGTGTATCGAATCCAGTGTATGATTTTTTATTTGGCACATACAAAAACGGAAAAGATGTTGAATTAAGTAGGTCGGCGCGTAATTTAGAAAAAGAGAAAGAAAAGGAGGCAATGCGATGAGTACTGCCTTTTATTTTAAAAAAATATATTAAAAAATCGAGGAAATATGACGAAAAATGTCTATCGAAAAATCTTTGCAGAAGAACAAAGATTGTCTAAAATAAACTTAAGTTTCTGAATATTTATAAAATTTAGTTTTTGGAGATGCGAGGGGGAATTTGATTTAAAGAATGAGGGAGAGGGGACTGGGGAAATGAAACGAGATGATAGTTCAGCACGTAAGTTGCGAAGTGAGATAAATTATACAGAAGTCGTTCAATCAGAAGAATTTCAATTATTGCTAGAGAAGAAGCGGAAGTTTATTGTTCCAATGAGTATTTTCTTTTTTAGTTTTTTTATTGCTTTGCCACTTTTGACATCTTATTCAAAGGTATTAAATACGCCGGCATTTGGTGATGTAACGTGGGCATGGATTTTTGCTTTTGCACAATTTGTTATGACGTGGGCATTATGTATGATGTATAGCAAAAAAGCGGAATCGTTCGACAAGGCTTCACAAAAAATTCTTCAAGATATACAAAAAGGGAGGGGATAAACTTGAACACAACAGCGTTTGCACTGTTTCTAATTATCGTTCTTGGTACGCTCGTTATTACATATTTTGCATCGAAAAAAACGAAAAATGCGAGTGAGTTTTATACGGCAGGAGGAGGTTTAACTGGGTGGCAAAATGGTCTGGCCATTGCAGGAGATTATATGTCAGCTGCTTCTTTTCTGGGGATTGCAGGAGCAATTGCATTAACTGGATTTGATGGTTTCTTTTATAGCATAGGCTTTCTTGTTGCTTATTTAGTTGTATTGTATCTCGTTGCCGAACCGCTTAGAAACTTAGGGAAATACACATTAGCTGATATGATTGCAGCGCGTTTTGATGCGAAAAAGGTGCGCGGAGTTGCAGCTTTAAATACGATGACAATTTCAATTTTCTATATGATCGCACAACTTGTAGGAGCAGGAGCACTTATTAAATTATTATTAGGAATTGAATATACGACATCTGTTTTAATTGTTGGAACGTTAATGACGGTGTATGTGATTTTTGGAGGTATGACAGCCACAAGTTGGGTACAAATTGTAAAAGCTGTCTTGTTAATGGCAGGGACATTTATTATTTCAGTAATTGTATTTGCAAAATTTAATTTTAGCGTGACTGAAATGTTTGCACAGATGAAAACTGCAACACCTCTAAAAGAAGCGTTTTTAAATCCAGGTGTAAAATATAAGGATGGATTAGATACAATTTCTTTAAACTTAGGTCTTGTTCTAGGGACAGCTGGTTTACCTCATATTCTTGTTCGCTTTTTCACTGTTCGTGATGCGAAAACAGCACGTCAGTCTGTAGTCTATGCAACGTGGCTAATTGGAGCCTTTTATATTATGACAATTTTCCTAGGTTTTGGTGCAGCTGCATTTGTAGGGAATGCTGCAATTATTCAGGCAAACCCAGCTGGCAATATGGCAGCACCTTTATTAGCAAAAGAACTCGGTGGAGATTTCTTGTTTGCATTCGTTTCTGCAATTGCATTTGCTACGATTTTAGCTGTTGTAGCAGGTCTTGTTTTAACCGCGGCTTCAGCATTTGCACATGACTTTTATAATGAAATCATTCGCCGAGGGAAATCAACAGAAAAAGAGCAAGTATCGATGGCTCGTTATGCTTCAATTGGTGTAGCAGTATTATCGATTATTTTAGCGCTATTTGCTCAAACATTAAATGTTGCATTTCTAGTATCGTTAGCATTTGCAGTCGCTGCAAGTGCGAACTTACCAGTTATTTTATTTACAATTTATTGGAAACGTTTTAATACAACAGGAGCAATTTGCGGAATGGTTGTTGGTTTAGTTTCAGCTATCGTATTAGTGGCACTAAGCCCGAATGTTTGGAGTCCTGAAGCTGGGAAAGCAATTTTTGTTGGAGAAGCGTTATTTCCTTACACAACACCTGGGATTATTTCTATTCCACTTGGATTTTTAGCAGCATATTTAGGAACAATTTTCTCAAGTAAGAAAGAGGATGCAGCGAAATTTGATGAAATTCTTGTTAAATCTAACACAGGTCATGGGGTTAGTGACGTGTCTGCACATTAAGAAGAAAAAGAGCTTTCCAGTTGATTGGAGAGCTCTTTTATTTTGTAATTTTGCTTAAAAATATTACTCTGAAGTTGGTAGGATTTGTTTCGTTCACGTGGAATGAAAATAAATAGGGAAAAGTTTAACCTCATCATGGCACCAGTACAGCTTGGAGAAATATAAGTTGTTTTGGAAGGTGGAATGTATGATGAAAACGAAACAAACAGATGCATTATTAGCAAAGGATGAAAAGTATGTGTGGCATGGAATGCGTCCCTTTAGTCCAAATAGTACGATGGTTGGGGCAAAAGCAGAAGGGTGCTGGGTGGAAGATATAGAAGGTAAACGGTACTTAGATGGGATGAGTGGGCTTTGGTGTGTGAATAGTGGATACGGAAGAAAAGAGCTTGCTGAAGCAGCGTATGAGCAATTGCAAAAATTATCATATTTTCCAATGTCGCAATCACATGAACCTGCAATTCAGCTTGCTGAAAAGTTAAATGAATGGCTTGAAGGAGAATATGTCATTTTCTTCTCTAATAGTGGGTCAGAAGCAAATGAAACAGCATTTAAAATTGCCCGTCAATATTATGCATATAGGGGTGAGACATACCGTTATAAATTTATATCACGTTATCGTGGTTATCATGGAAATACAATGGCAGCGATGGCAGCGACAGGACAGGCGCAGCGGAGGCATCAATATGAGCCATTTGCTTCAGGCTTCTTACATGTGACGCCGCCAGATTGTTACCGAATGCCAGAGATTGCGTCACAAAATATTTATGATGTAGAGTGTGTGAAAGAAATTGATCGTGTTATGAAGTGGGAATTAAGTGAAACGATAGCTGGATTTATTATGGAGCCAATTATTACAGGCGGAGGTATTTTGATGCCACCGCAAGATTATATGAAAGCCGTTCATAAGACGTGTCAAAAACATGGCGCATTACTAATTAGTGATGAAGTAATTTGTGGTTTTGGGCGCACGGGAAAAGCGTTTGGTTTTATGAATTACGATGTGAAACCTGATATTATTACAATGGCGAAAGGGATTACAAGTGCATACTTACCATTATCGGCAACAGCAGTGAAAAAAGAAATTTATGAAGCGTTCAAGGGGACAGGAGAATATGAATTTTTCCGTCATATTAACACGTTTGGTGGCAATCCAGCAGCTTGTGCGTTAGCGCTAAAAAACTTAGAAATTATGGAAAATGAAAATTTAATTGAGCGTTCTGCACAAATGGGATCTCTTTTATTAGAACAGTTAAAAGAAGAGATTGGAGATCATCCACTTGTTGGAGATATTAGAGGGAAAGGATTGCTTGTAGGCATTGAAATGGTAAGGGATAAAGTGACAAAGGACCCAATTGATAATACTAAAATTACAAATGTAGTGAACGCTTGTAAAGAAAAGGGACTAATCATTGGACGTAATGGAATGACAACAGCGGGCTATAACAATGTTTTAACGTTAGCACCGCCTCTTATTATTTCAAGTGAAGAAATTGCTTTTGTTGTCGGGACATTGAAGACAGCGATGGAACGTATTTAATAAAAGAATAGAAAAGCGAGCCAAAGAGGATAGAGGCTCGCTTTTTTGTGTATGGCTTTGTTAATGAACACCGTGTTCGCTACTCCAATTTCCTTGTTGTTTACGAATAGAGATAATTTGTCCAATATGATAAGCGTTATGAATTGTAAAGTTTAGTAGAACAGAGGTCCATGTTTCTTCAGCTTCAGCTGATTGCGAAAGATCGAGTTTTGTTTCATCACAAGTATGTAAAGCGGTTTCCCACTTATCCATAATCGTATCGATTTGGGAGACTGTAGAATTCCAATCTAAATTTCTTGAATTTTGAAATGTATCATTATTCGTTTCGATATGATCTTGAACAGAGGAGCCGTAAAATCGCTTTAGAATACGATCGTTCCAGAAAATCAAATGATTAACGATTTCCCAAATAGAATTTGCCTTATCTGTATCTTTCCAAGCAGCTTGTTCTTCTGTAAGACCATCAAGTGCACTCTGTAGTGAGACAAACCAATTGTTTTCATTATGACAAGCAAGAAGTTGCTCTAAAAAAATATCTTTACGATTCATGAAACACCTCCAAAAGAATTTATAATGATACATATATGTTTCATTCGCTTTTTTAGAGGCATATTCCTATTTTCTTTATAAATAAAAAAACGAGATGATTGTCTTTTGAAGAGAATCATCTCGTTTTTTATTATGAAACTAGTACTCTACATAGTTACTATGCACTTTGTTTTAATTGCTTATCTTTTACACCGAAAGAATATTTTAACATTGGCGGTGTAATCATTGTTGTTAAAATCACGACGATTACGATTGCTGTAAAGTAATCTTGTGCTAGTAGTCCAGAAATAAGCCCCTGTCCTGCAATGATAAGAGCAACTTCACCACGTGAAACCATTCCAGACCCAATGATTGTAGATGATTGGAAATCAAATCCTGTTATTCGTGCTCCGAATCCGCAACCAATTAGCTTTGTTAACACAGCAATGATTGTTAATGCTAAGATAAACCATACTTTATCTCCGATACCTGCAAACGTAATGTTCATACCGATACTTACAAAGAAGATTGGAACGAACATTGCATAAGCAATTGGTTCTACTTTCTTTTCTACTTCATGTTTATAATCTGTTTGAGAAATCGCAATACCTGCTGCGAATGCACCGATAATTCCAGCGATTCCTAGTATTTCACCAAAGTATGCGAAAGCGAAACAAATGATAAGAGCTGCACTAATGATAGATTCTGATACACGTAGTGGTGATAACCAGCGCATAATCATTGGAACGCCTTTCCAACCAATTAAGATAATAGCTGCGAAGAAGACAACTTTTTTCAAGATGATTATAGTTAAGCTTACATCAGCTGATCCTAGGAAACTCATAGCAAAGGCTAGTAAAATAACAACTAGAATATCATCAAATACAGCAGCGCCTAGCATCGTTGTACTCTCACGCGTCTTCATTTTTCCTAAATCACGCAGTGTTTGCACAGAAATACTAACACTTGTTGCACATAGAAGTAATCCTAAAAAGACCGCATTTGCTTGTTCCATTCCCATTACAAGACCTGCAACGTAACCACCTACAAATGGAAGAACGATACCACCAACAGCAACTGCTAACGAAGAATTACGATTTTCATTTAGTTCTTTTAAGTCTGTTTCTAAGCCGGCCATAAACATAAGGAGAATAACTCCAACTTCACTTAAATGTGTAAGTAAATCTGAATTGTTCACCAAACCTAAGACGGCAGGACCAATTACAATACCGACGATTAATTTTCCGAGTACAGAAGGTTGACCTAGTCTAACGCTAATGTCACCAGCAATTTTTGTACTTAATAAAATTAACGCAATTTGAAAGAAAAATTCCATCTCATCTCTCCTTTTCATTTTTGTGTGTATCATACGATTTCTCGGAATTTGCTTAATGCAATACTATGTAAAACACATTAAACAAGAGGTCTTTATGCAAGTTCTTTTGAACTTGTAATTTGAACCTGTGATAAATATATAATAAATTTTTAAAAAAATCAATGTTAAATTGGCAGACTTTCATGGAGTAAAGCAGTGAAATCTTGATGGTAGAAGTTTTGCTTTATTTAATATTCAATTTTTTAAGCTCCTTTGTTTTACATGTCCTTTAGCTTAATGAGTATGGATGTTCTTTTCATGACAGATAATAATATGTAGGTGACACCTAGATAGGTGGATTTATCATACCAGAATGGTTTAAAAAAGGAGGATATTGGTTTTGGGCACAAAAGAAAATACCCTATCCATTTTTGCTTTAGGCGGAGTAAATGAAATAGGGAAAAATATGTATGCAATACAATACGCAAACAATATTGTGATAGTTGATTGTGGTTCTAAGTTTCCGGATGAAAGTTTGTTAGGAATCGATTTAATTATTCCTGACATTACATACTTGCAAGAAAATAAGGATAAAATTCGAGGACTAGTTGTTACCCATGGACACGAAGATCATATTGGAGGTATACCGTATTTATTAAAACAATTGAACATGCCAATTTATGCAACCAAATTAACGCTCGGTTTAATTGGAATTAAATTAAAAGAACACAATCTTCAAGATCAAACGCAATTGTTTGTGATTGACTCTGAATCGGTTATTGAATTTGAATCAATGCGTCTTACTTTTTTTAAAACAAATCATAGCATTCCTGATTGTCTTGGTATTGCTTTTCATACATCGGAAGGAATTGTAGTGCATACGGGTGATTTCAAATTTGATTTGACACCTATAAATAATCAATATCCGGATATTCATAAAATGGCCAAAATTGGGGATGAAGGTGTTTTAGCGCTACTTTCTGAAAGTACGAATGCAGAACGTGCCGGATTTAGTCCATCAGAACGATCTGTAGGTGAGCGTATTGAAGAGGCATTTATCAAAGCTCGTAGAAAAGTTGTGATATCTACCTTTGCTTCTAACGTTAATCGTGTACAACAAGTCGTAGATGCATGTTTAAAAACGAATAGGAAGCTTGCTTTACTTGGAAGAAGCATGGTAAATGTAGTGTCTGTTGCCCTGGAACAAGGTTATTTAGATATTCCTGAAGGAACGTTAATTGAAGCTGATGAAATTAATCGAATGGATCCAGAAAGAGTAGCTATTCTCTGTACTGGAAGTCAAGGTGAGCCTATGGCTGCTTTAGCTCGTTTAGCCAGTGGAAACTACAGACAGGTAGATATCCTGCCTGACGATACTGTCATTATAGCGGCCACTCCTATACCTGGAAATGAACGAAATGTTTCACGAATTATAGATAATTTATTTCTATTAGGAGCAAAAGTTATTTATGGAACGGGAAGTTCAACAGGAATGCATGTTTCTGGTCATGCTTATCAAGAAGAATTAAAATTAATGCTTACTTTAATGAAACCTAAATATTTCATTCCTATTCATGGCGAATTTAGAATGTTACATCATCATAGTCTATTAGCAGAGTCCGTTGGTGTTAAGAAAGAGAACATTTATATTATTAGTAATGGAGATGTTGTCGATATTAGCAATCAAATTGCTCTTCAATCTAGACGAATACCTGCAGGGAATATATATGTAGATGGACTAGGTATTGGCGATGTTGGAAACGCTCTTTTACGTGATCGTAAGCAACTTTCTGAGGATGGTATGCTTGTTATAGTTATCACTCTTAGTAAACGAGAAGGGAAAATTATTTCTGGTCCGGACACGATTTCTCGTGGATTTGTATATGTTCGCGATTCGGAAGATTTCTTGAAGAGAATTAATCAATTAGTTGTAACAACCATTACCAATTTACAAAAAGAGAACATTAGTCAATGGAACGTTCTTAAAAGAGATATAAGAGAAACACTTGGTCAATTTATATACTCACATACAAAAAGAAAACCAATGATTCTTCCTATCATAATTGAAGTGTAAAATAAATGCTCTTACGTATATGTTAAGTAGCGAGAGTATCTAGAAGAATATTATGCTTACTTTGTCCAAATAAAAAATGGATTCTCAAGAAAAAACTTGGGAATCCATTTTTATTTGGGATACTGAATATAGGATTATATAATGAAGAATAAAAGAAATTGAAAGGAAATAGAAAATATGTTATTTAATCAACGTTTTACCATTGGAGAAATGGCAAAAATGCACAATATTGCAGAATCAACATTACGTTATTATGATGAAAAAGGGATTTTTCATCCATCAATTGTTGATCCACAAACAAATTATCGATACTACACAATCGATCAATTTTCACTTTTAGATACAATTAAGTTTTTACGTCAGTTAAATATTTCTCTAAAAGAAATAAAAAAATATATTGATGAAAGAAATCCAGCTTATGCTTTAAATTTGCTTGAAAAACAACAAGAAATGATGTTGAAAAAACAAAGAGAAATTGAATATGCATTGGCGAAAATGAAGCACAAAATTGATATGATGAAAGAAGCTACCGGTTCAAAAGCGAATCATGTAATCTTTAAAAAGTTGCCAAAGAGAAAGATTACGGCACTAGCTATTGCACCAACAATAACGGACGATATGTTTGAGTATTATATACATTCACTTCAAAAAAATATGAAGCAAATAGATGATAGTTTATTTTCAGGAGATCTTGGTGTAACAGTATCAAAAGAAGGATTGTTTCAAAATGAATTCCAAGCATATAATCGTGTCTTTATTTTGCTTGATTATATGCCGTTTCAGGTGAAGACTTCAGATGCCATTAAAGAGGGGACGTTTGCTTGCGCCTATCATCATGGGTCGTATGAAGAAACGGATGAAACTTATAAGAAACTGTTAATGAATATTGAAGAAAAAGGATACGAAGTGTCAGGAGATGCAATTGAGCTTGCTTTAATTGACTGGTCAGTGACGGAAAATCCAAAAGAGCAAGTAACGGAGATCCAAATTCCAGTAGTCAAAAGAAAATAAGCGGTTGTATAACAAATGTATTTTTAATTCTCACTTGACCTTCAAGTTACTTGAAGGTTTAAAATGTGAACAGAGAATTGTAAAGGAGCATTTTGTTATGGAGACAACTGAGAAATTAAGAGAGAAACCAATAAAAAGTTTATTTATATCGTATTTAATACCAGCAGTTCTTGGAATGGTATTAATGTCGGTGAATATTGTAATCGATGCCGTTATGATTAGCCGGGGTGTCGGAGCGGATGGTTTAGCGGGAGTAAACGTTGCTGTCCCGGCTTTTTCCATTTTCTTCTCTATATCATTGTGGATTGGAATGGGCGGGGCTACACTATACTCCATTGCATTAGGTGAAAATAAAATAGAGCGAGCAAGATCAATTTTTACACAGTCTATGATAGTAGCTGTTGCAATTGTTGGTGCTTTAATGGTCGCCTGTTTATGGAGAATAGAAGATTTGGCCTATTTATTTGGAGCCAATGAAGTAATTCTACCGTATGCATTAGACTATCTAACTGTATTATTAACATTTGGAATGATATACGTATTAGAAAATATTTTAAGTACATTTATACGAAACGATGGAAATCCAAATTTAGCAATGGCGGGTCTCGTTGTAACAGCATTATTAAATATCGTATTTGACTATCTTTTTATCTTTATATTTGGCTGGGGTGTAACAGGGGCAGCGGCAGCGACTATCCTATCAGCTGCAATTGGTTTCCTAGTTTTATTAAGCCATTTCTTTAGAAAGAGCAGTATTTTAAAATGGACTAAATTTCATTTTGAATGGGAGACAGTCAAACAGATTATGGTGATTGGTTTTCCAAGCTTTACAACAGAAATAACAGTAGCCATTGTAACAATTGGATTTAATATAGCCTTTATTCAATATGCAGGGGAATTAGGTGTTGCATCTTACGCAATGGTTAATAGTATTCACTCCATGACATTGTTATTGTTCTTTGGTGTTGGGGCAGCTTTGCAACCAATTGCAAGCTTTCATTATGGAGCAAATTTACCTGAACGGTTGAAAGAAGGACTACAATTTGCCGTAAAAACAGCTGTTGCACTTGGATGTGTAGCAATTGTGATAGGGTTATTCTTTGGGAAATATATTATCGGTTTGTTTGATGTTCAGTCGACAGAATTACTCACGCTAACTGTAACAGGAATTAGTCTTTTCTTTATTCAATATGTATTTTTAGGCTATAACATCGTGTATGGAGAATATTTTCAGTCAGTAAGACAAACGAGGAAGTCAGTTTTTATTATTTTGAGCCGTGGTTTATTATTTATCATTCCATTACTATGGATTATGCCAAAGTTATTTGGTGTAAACGGAATTTGGCTTGTAATGCCAGCCGCAGAGTTATTAACAGCAATTATCGTATTTGGGGTGAATCGCGTTTCTCATCCTGTATCAGTACGGAATATAGAAAGAGAACATGTAATATGATAGAAATCCCCTTAATAAACTAAGGGGATTTCTTATTTTTTAAGCTAATTGTAAAAGAGCCATCTGTTTCTTGAACAGAAGCAAATGCAATGTTTTTGATGTCTTCAATTCCTTTTTTTAGTAACTCATTACGGAGCCATTTCTCATTTTTATGGATTAATTTTAAATTATCATATTGGATATGTGCATCAACAATAAGGGCGATTGGTAGACCCGCATATTTCACATTCATATGTATATCTTTAGGAGTAAGAGGAACAAGCTCTCTTTTAGGTAAAATGCTAATTGCGCCATTTGCTTCTAGAATCGCATATTCGATTTCATTTACGCTAGGATATCCTGCTACTCTAAGGTTAGAAAGTAACTCTGCTATTGGATATCTGCTTTGCTTTAAGTTCTCGAATAAGATATTTCCATGTTTAATTAGAATCGTTGGCTGACCAAGGATAAAACGATTGAGTTTATTTAGTAAACTAAGTTTCGTAATGAAAAGGTGAAGACATGTAATAACAATCATACCGACAATACCTTGCCATATGCCATCGACTGGTATAGCTTGAAAAGCTAGGTAGGATAAAAAAATAATGGCACCAAAATCATGTGGTGTAAGCTGTGCTAATGCTGATTTTCCTAATAGCTTAATCGCTATAATAAATAATAAAAAAAAGAATGTTACATTACATAAAAAAGCAATCAATGTCTGCACCTCTTATATAAAATTCATGCTGAAAATTGTGTGTACGTTATCCAATATTCCCATATTTATTATAAACATTACCTTTTGAGGATAAACAAGGGATAATTGGAAAGTTGAGATGTACAAATGAACAAGTGGATATTATGATGGGAACATAGAGAAAAATAGGAGTATGTGTAGATGTTAAAGAAGAAAAAAATTATCAAGTATAGCTTAATTTTAATTATGATCATAGTAGGTTATATGAGTGTTTTACAATATAACATTTATAAGCATGGTCATATGAAAGCACCAGAGGATGCAGATTACATGATTCTTTTAGGTGCAAAGGTGAAAGGAACGGAGCCTTCTTATTCTTTACAATATCGCATTGATAAAGCGGCGGAATATTTAAAAGCACATGAACAAACGATTGTCATTGTATCCGGTGGTAAAGGAAAAGGTGAAGATATTTCGGAAGCGCTGGCTATGAAAAAAGGATTAATGAAGCAAAATATTGCAGAACAAAGAATTATAATGGAAGATCGTTCTACAAATACAAATGAAAATATTGAATTCTCAAAGTCTCTTATTCCAGCAAATAAGAAAAAAGGGATTATTGTTACGAATGACTTTCATATGTTCAGGTCCAAAAAAATTGCTGAAAAACAAGGATTAAAGGTAGAGGGTCTTTCGGCAAAAACGCCAAAGCCAATTATGATTCAGTCTAATGTTCGAGAATATTTTGCGATTACTCAATATTGGTTCATGAATCGCATATAGCGATGAATCTTACAAAAATGTAAGCTGGTTGAAAGGTAAAGCGATAGTTTCTAAAGTAGTTGCATGACATAATAAAGGTAACAAAAACAACGAAACTTTAGAGGTGAATCGTATGAAAGGCAATAATATTTTATCTTCTCTTTGTTACTTTAGTATTTTCTTCGCACCATTTTTATTTCCAATTATCGTCTACTTTATTGCAGAAGATGATGTGAAATATCATGCGAAAAAGGCATTGTGGACACACATATTCCCATATGCAATTTTATTTGGTGGTCTGGCACTTTCGGGTGTATTCGGTTTAAGTTTTGGAGAATCAGCAAGTGTTGGAATCGGAATGGTTGTGACATATGTAACCTTTGCAGTTGTAGGAATTTATTATTTCGTTTGGAATATTATTAAAGGTGTTAGAGTGTTGAGAGTAGCTTAAATGGCTGAGTGTTTTAAGAATGAAAGAGGACGAATAGTTAATAATTCGTCCTCTTTTTGTATAGGTTTGAAGGGTTATGCTTTGATTAAGACGAAAAAAGAGCATATTATATAAAAATTTTTAGATGGGCATAAATGTTGTGATAAATGAAAAGAATATGTTAATTTTTCAGTAATAAGAAAAAAGGAGGTATTATTATGAATGAAATGATACATAAAATGGAGCAACACACATCCGTTCGAAAATATAAACAAGAACCAATTCCAAAGAATATAGTAGAAAGAATGGTACAAGCAGCGCAGCATGCAGCATCATCACATTTTGTTCAGGCATATTCAGTTATGTACGTTACAGATGAAAAATTAAAGGCACAATTAGCAGAGCTATCTGGAAATCGCCATGTAAAAGATTGTGCGGCATTCTTTGTTTGTTGTGCAGATTTAAAACGCTTAGAAAAGGCATGTGAGAAACACGGAACAGAGATTAAACATGAGGGTGCAGAGGACTTTATTGTAGCCACAGTAGATGCATCACTGTTTGCTCAAAACTTAGCGCTTGCTGCAGAGTCACTAGGATACGGCATTTGTTATATTGGAGGAATTCGTAACAATCCAGAAGAAGTGAGTGAACTGCTTCATTTACCAGATAAAGTATATCCAGTGTTTGGAATGACAGTCGGAGTGCCGGATGAGAGTCATGCAGTGAAACCGCGTTTACCAGTTGAAGCAATCTTACATGAAAATGTATATGACGAAAATAAATATGAGGAATTACTAGAGAAATATGATCGTACGACTAATGAATATTATAAGGGAAGATCTACAAATCAAAAGGATGTAACATGGACAGGATCAATGAGTGCTTTCATGTCAAAAGAGAAAAGAATGCATATGAAGGAGTTTTTGAGTAAAAAAGGTTTTAATAAAAGATAAAGTTTGAAAAGCAAATCTGAAGGTTGAGGATTTGCTTTTTATTTAAGAAGGAGAAGAAGCGTTTCTGTGTTTTAGAAATAAAAATAATTATGTGAAAAGACTTTGGCTTAAGCTGAGGTCTTTTTTTGTAATATGTTTTAATTCATCAGGAACTTTAACGAAACTAATAAATTCAATACTATTATGATCTGGGTCTTTAAAATAAACAGAAGCATTTCCTTGGTTAGGACGAACGAAAGGTTCAAACGTATTTCGATCATCAAATGGTACCGGTTGAATATTCCTCTCTTGAAGCCACTGTACAGATGTACGAAGAAGATGAAAATCTACTTGGAAGGCAATATGTCGCAGGGACGGATGATACGGAGTTGTATATTCTTCTCCTTCCCAAAGGCCTAACCAACTTTGTTCTTCTACAATCCAAAGGAAGGCGGTAGTTTCATCTTTTTTATATAGTTTTAAACCTAATAATTCATAGAATGGTATGGATATGTCTAGATTGCGAACGGGCAGATGTGCTTCATATAAACCTTTAATCATAAAATAATCCTCCTTTTGACTAAAATGTAGTTCTTATCTGAAATTGTAATCTATATATTTTTAGGTTTAATCGACAAAAAGAGTGGAGGTATCTCATACAAAAGTATGAAAAAAAACAGCTCATCAATGATGAGCTGTTACTGTTTGCATGCCTCGACATCAATGCCGGCAGCAATTAATTTCTTTTCGCCTTCTTGTTCAATAATCTTTTGTAGTTTTGATAAGAAAGAATCAAAATCTGTGTGTTTTGCAACTTGGAATGTCATTTTATGTTCGATTGGAAGCCACGTATCGATGTCGGCTTCATTATGCTGAATTTTAACCTCTAGTTTATCAAGAGCATTTGCCACTTTCGCTTCGTACGTTTCTTTTGCTTCAAATTCCATCCATAAATCATACAGTTCATCCCCAAGAGGCCCTTCTAAAGTATGTTTAATATTTAAAATGGCTTTCTGTTCATTTTCTTGTTTTTGTAATTGTAATTGTTCGCTGTTCATTGTGTCAAAAGCAGGAATATCACCAGCTTCCGCTTCCACAAGGTCATGGATAATAACCATTTTTAATAGTTTTTCCATGTTTACTTTCTGATCTAAATAAGGCTGAACCAAAACAGCCATAAGCGACATACGCCAAGTATGTTCGGCGACGCTTTCCTGACGGCCATTTGAAAGCCAGCTATGCCTCATTTCATATTTTAATTTTTCTGCTAGTGCAATGACTTTTAAAATGTTATGTTCCATATGGATCCCCCTTATATTGCTATAAACTAATCTTAATATAAAAATAGAATGTGTCAATTTTACGCTTGTTTGACTAATAATTCGGAAATATTATAAAATATTTTTATAATATTTTTTTATTTTTACAAAAGATAAAGAAGAAGTTGAAATTGCAAAAATGCTGAGTGGGAGTGAATATAAAATGTACCAACAGACAGCAATTCATGTACTAGATCTTTTGAAAAATATTGTGAATGGAATGGAAAATATTCAGAAAGTGGAAGAGGAATGTAGAAAAATAGAAAGAGAATTCCATGTGACGTATACAGAATTAATGGACTTATATAATAAAATGGTAACCTTTCAAAGGGATATTGAAAAAGTGGGCGGTTTATTTGCATACGAACAATCCAAAATGATGTGGTTGAAATCTGAATTAGAACTTTTATATGCTACGTACCAATTTTGTCAGCATTACAATTTAAATATTTCAGATACTTCTAAGGCAATTAGTAAAGAGAATCTGCAATTATTTCCGAAAACTGAAAGTCAACTGCAGAATACGTATTATAAACTAAAAAAACAAGAGCTTCCATTTGAAAATATAAAAAAGGGTAAGCCGGGGCGTAAGAAAAAACACGAGCCAGAACAGTATGTTGATGAGAAGGAGAATGAAGTAAAAAGTATAGTGGTCCAAAGTGAAAAGACAGAGAAGAATCTGGTTACTATATTATCAGGGATTGTCGATAATTTTGAAACAATTGGTGTAGAGGGAAAGAAACAAGAACTATATCAATTTATGGAAGGAATTTATAAACTTTCGAGCATGGCAGCTGGGCATATAAAAGAAGATAATACACAAGATATACAGAAAGAGCTTCAAAACCTTCGTGCTGAAAATGAGAGATTGAGATATGAAAAAGAAGAGCTTATTTCTAGTATGGACGAAATGACAAATCAAATGAATCGTTTTATTGAGAGCTCTGATATTAATCAAATTCGAACATTACCAGCTTTTGTGAATATGTGTAAACAGTATTTAGAGAAAAATAAACTTTATCATGACAAAATGGATACAAAAGAACAAATAATATCTATGAAACAATGAGAGTTACTTTCTATTGGTTTTTATGAAGCTGATAGGAAGTAGCTCTATTATTTTTATCCCGCTATTCGTAGGCAGTAAGCCCCCCACTGATTAAAGGTTCACTTTATGTTGAAAAATCAAAATGGATTTATATAGTAGTGAAATAGGTTATCTTGTTTAAAGTTAGCCTATTTTTAAATTAATTAAAACAAAATTCAGAATTTTGTTGACTATCCATTTTTTTCTTTTTATATTAGTAGGTATAACAATAACTACTAAAGGGGTGGGGACATGACAGAGACATTATTTTTACATGATGCATACAAAAAAAGCTGTCAAACAGAAGTAACAAGAGTTGATGGAGACAGGGTATTTGTAAAAGAAACGATATTTTATCCAACTGGCGGAGGCCAAGAATGCGATACAGGTGTATTTACACAAGGGGAGCATACTTTTGAAGTTGTAAAAGTAAAGAAAGAGCAAGGTGAAATTGTTCACTATGTGAAGGATATGGCACATCTCAAGGTTGGGCCAGTTCAGTTAGAAATTGATTGGGAACGCCGTCATAACTTAATGCGTCATCATTCTTTACTACATCTTATTGGTGCAGTTGTATATAAAAAATACGGAGCATTATGTACAGGGAATCAAATTTATCCTGACAAAGCGCGCATTGACTTTAATGAATTACAAGAGTTAACAAGGGAACAAATTGCTGAAATTGAGATAGAGACGAATCGATTGATCCAGCAAAATAAAGAAATTTCTACTCGGTTTATTAGCCGTGAAGAAGCAGAGAACTCCACAGGAATGATTAAAACAGCAATCAATCTTCTACCACCTACTATCCAAGAAATTCGTATTGTAATCATTCAAGATATTGATGAGCAAGCTTGCGGGGGAACACATGTCCAACATACAAATGAAATAGGTTCCCTTGTTATTGATAAAGTAAAAAGTAAAGGAAAACAAAACCGTCGTTTTGAAGTAAGAGCTGTTTAAGAAGCGTAAATAATAGAGTCATAGTGAAGTGAGGAATTGCAATGGACGAAGTCATGAAAGAACTACAGAAACTAGGATTTTCTCAATATGAATGTAAAGCATATATCGGATTATTAAAGCATTATCCAGCAACGGGGTATGAAATTAGTAAACAAACGGGTGTACCACGTTCTATGATTTATGAGGTACTTGGGAAATTGATGGATAAAGGGGCAGTGCATTTAGTACCGTCTGAACCCGTTAAGTATGTTCCCGTATCGGCAACAGAGTTAATGGACCGAATGAGAAAGGATTTTGAAAAGTCATTTGATTTTCTTGATCAAAAGTTAAATGGTTTAGAGCAAGAACGCCAAGTAGATGTTATCTCCCATATTCGTACGGATGAACGCATTATAAAAGAAATTAGTAATATTATTGAGCGAGCCGAAGAGGAATTGTGGATTTCTGTATGGGAACAGCAAGTGACTGAAATAGAGTCATTGATTCAGAGAAAAGAGCAGGAAGGGGTACATATATTTTCTATTCTTTTTGGCGCACCAGAGACAAAAATAGGAACGACGTTTCACCATAATTATATGACGCCAGATGTTGTAAAGGAGCGAATGGGAGGTCACTTAACGGTAATTGCCCGTGATGGAAAAGAAGTACTGATTGCTAACTTCTCAGACCAAGGTACCTCATGGGCTGTTACAACATATGATCCAGCACTAGTGCTTGTTGCAACAGAATATGTTCGTCATGACATTATGGTTGAAGAAATTACACAGGAATTTGGTTCTGATAAATTAGATGCATTATGGCGGGGGAATGCAGATTTAGTTCATGTTGTAACGGGTAAACGATTCATGCAAGAAACGAAGGGGGAAGAGTGATGGCAAGGGCTGAAGTACAGATGACAATGAACGAGAATGAAACATTTCAGCAAGGAGTGAAAGATTGTTTACCAACTGTACTAGGGTATTTAAGTATTGGTATCGCAGCTGGTGTAATTGAAAAAACAGCAGGGTTTTCGTTAGCAGAAATAGCGTTAATGTCTACTTTGATTTATGCTGGTTCTTCACAATTTATACTCGCTGGTATGTTTGCGGCTGGAGCACCTACTTCTGCAATTATTTTCACCGTATTTTTTGTCAATTTACGTCATCTGTTAATGAGTGCTGCACTCGCCCCATATTTAATGAAAGTACCTTTCTTGAAAAATATGATAATCGGTTCGCAAATTACAGATGAAACATTTGGTCTTGCTGTTCAGCAAGCTTCAAAAAAGAAATATTTAAGCGAGAGATGGATGCTTGGTTTAAATGTAACAGCATATTTAAACTGGATCATTGCAAATGTCATCGGTGGTATTTTTGGCGAGTGGATACCAAATCCTCATACGTATGGTATGGATTATGCACTACCAGCTATGTTTATTGGATTATTTGTGCTGCAGTTAATGAGTAGTCATCCAAAATTAGCAATTCATCTCAGTGTTGCGATTGTAGCAATGGTAATCGCATATAGCATACATTTTTTCGTTCCGGCAAGCGTAGCGGTCATAATTGCAACACTTACAGCAGCAACAATAGGGGTGGTGATTGAAAAATGGAAGTAAGAATAGATGTGTTATTACTCTTAATTGGAGCAGGTGTAGTTACTTTAATTCCGCGCCTATTACCGCTCATTGTATTTAGTAAAATACAGATTTCAGATTGGGGTTTAAAATGGTTAAGCTATATACCAATTGCAATACTCGCAGCACTTCTTGCTGAAGTGCTCTTTATGAATAAAACGATGCAATGGGATTATATAATTGCAGCAATTCCGACATTCTTTGTTGCTATCTATACACGTAGCTTATTAGGAACAGTGTTAACTGGGGTGATTGTGATTATTTTCTTACGTTTGTTTTTATAACAAGGATTCCTCACATATTATATCGAAAAGTGTAATATCATGAATATAATAGGGGTGGTGTTATGATTTTTTTAACAATAGGTTTCATTCTGTTTACATTGTTTATTTTCTTTATCATCGGTTTGATTACTTTTACA
The DNA here is from genome assembly GCF_017498755.1 of Bacillus sp. XF8. NCBI lineage: Bacteria > Bacillati > Bacillota > Bacilli > Caryophanales > Bacillaceae > Bacillus > Bacillus sp. XF8. The sequence continues at coordinate 380,934 of NZ_JAGDQK010000002.1, forward strand.
ATGCTTGTCAACAAAGCAACCCCACAAATATATTACACACTTTGCGACTCCGTAACAATGCAGTCCCATAAAGGTAAAAATAAAAGGAAGAAAAGTTAATTTTAGGCTTTTCTTCCTTTTTTTATTTCTGATTTTTCTGTATAATCTAAGTTAGTTATCTAACTAACTTAGAAAAGGAGGATATAAAGTGGCAAAACCTAATGTTGTAAATAAACAAAGGTTGTTACACGTTGCAAAAGAATTGATTGCCGAACAAGGTATGACAAAACTGACGCTAAAAGCAGTTGCTGAAAGAGCTTATGTTACACAAGGGACTGTTTATTATCATTTTAAAACGAAAGAACAACTGTTACTTGAGGTAACAGAGGTGTTTTGTAAGTCATCATGGGAACAGATAGGAGAGGAGTTTCATGTAGAAAACGCGTTACATTCCGCTAAAAGTAGATGCACACAAGATTCTATGTACCATCATTTGTTCTTTCAATTAGTAGCAAGTGGATTGCAAAATGAAGCGATGAAAGAGAAGATTGGTGAACTGTTAAACTATGAAAATCAAGAATTACAAAGAGGACTACAACAAATATGGGGAGAATCACAAATTGAAGGAATCTCAAATAAAACTTGGAGTGTTATGTGTAATGCATTAATTGATGGATTAGCATTGCAAGCACTATTTAATCCAGCGTTTAGTGCGGCAGAAATGTACAGTGAATTGGAGCTGTTTATAGAAAAGGTAATACCCTTGCAGGGAGGGAAAGAAAATAGTGAAGAATAAATTGTGGATTACTATTTTGTTGTCTGTAGGTATATGGTTTGCAGCGTCAACATTTTTTTACGTATTTGGAGCAGCTGTTTTAGTAGAAATATCCGCACCTTCATTTATGAATAGGCTCCTTCTTCTAGAAATCGGTACGGCATTATCTTTATACATCGTAATGTGGTTGTATCGAAAAATAGATTCATCGCGACATGCTCTCATAAAATTAGGAATTTTCGGCACCGGAATCGGATTGTTTTTAGATACTTTCCTTCTCTATTATTCTTCTAGCATTTTTCCAACACTTTCATCACAGCAAATTTTATCTTTCACAATTTGGATGGTTATTGCGTATGCACTATATCTATTCATTCCTGTTTGGCTGGAGCGTAGTGACTTTTTAGTTAAAATTGAAGTGACCCCAAAAAGTTAGACAAATATTCTAAGCAGCTAATAAGGATTGGATCCTGTATTGTACAGGGCTCAATCCTTTTAGTTTTGCCTTAATACGTTTGTGATTGTAATAGTAAATATATTTTTCTAATTCCAAAGTAAAATGTTCCATGTTTTCGAACTCTTGTAGATAAAGTAATTCGGATTTTAATAAGCCAAAGAAATTTTCAATGACTGCGTTATCTAAACAGTTACCCTTACGAGACATACTCTGCGTAATTTGATGTTCTTTAAGTAAGTGCTGGTATCGAGTCATTTGATATTGCCACCCTTGATCCGAATGAAGGATAGGGGCATCACCTTCGTTTAAACGCTCAAATGCTTGATCTAACATCTTTGTAACGAGTGGAAATATGGGTCGTGTTTCTATATTATAAGCAATGACTTCACCGTTAAAGAGATCTAAAACTGGCGATAAATAGAGCTTCTTTCCGAATAAATGAAATTCTGTCACATCCGTAACCCATTTCTCATTAGGCTTAGAAGCCTTAAAATCCCGTTGAAGAACATTTGGAGAAATTCTTCCAACATTTCCACGATAAGAACGATACTTCTTCATACGGACAAGACATTTTAAACCTAGCTCAATCATTAAACGACGCAACGTTTTATGATTGATTGAGTAACTTCGATTTTTTAACTCTAACGTGATACGTCGATAGCCATATCTTCCTTTATGTTCATTGAAAATCTGTTTAATGATTTCTTTTATTTCTTTGTATTTGTCAGGGCGAGTGAATTGTTTCACCCAGTAGTAATACGTACTACGCGCAATCTCAGCTATTTTTACTAAGTTACTTACCTTAAAATCATGCCTTAATTCATAAATTACTTGCGCTTTTTGACGTTCTGAGATTTTCTCTCCTCTTGAACTAAGGCGTTCAACTTTTTTAAATATGCATTCTCCATACGTAAACGCTCTATTTCCGCTAACAATGCTTCTTGTGATCCTTCTACTGGCTGTTATTTCTTTGTTTCTTTTTTTATCTTTGGACGCCCCCGTTTTTTTGATTGAAGGGCTCGTATTCCTTGTTTTTCTAGAAGTTTCTTCCATCTAAAAATAGTTGAAGGTACCGGAATATTAAATACCGCAGCCGTTTCTATAAGTGAAGTACCCGTTTCAATCATAAAGTTTAGTACGTCTAGTTTAAACTCTTCAGTATAGTTTGTATAGGTAGAAACCAAGCCTGCCTCACCTTGATTTTCATATAAAGCAATCCACTTTTGGACATCACTTCGAGAAACCTTGAATTTCCTAGCGAGGCTTTTTTTACTACAATTCGTTTGTAAATAATGTTCAACTATCATTAATTTGAACTCAGTTGTGTATTTTGACATAAAGAAACACCCCAATAGTTAGCTTTTTTTGTCTAACAATTGGGGTGCAGTTCATTTTTATGACTAAATTTACTTCAGAACAGAAAATGAATGCGGTAATACGTTATCAAAGTGGGAATGAAAGTATACAAGATGTTGCGAAAGCATTTGGGGCGAATTATGAAGTCGTTCGAATGTGGATTAAACAAGCTGAATATCATGGCATACACGCATTTAGAAAACTCTATACATCTTATTCCATGCAGTATAAACTAGACGTACTTAATTATATGAATGAGAATGGGCTTAGTTATAATGGAAATTGGTATTACTTTCTTGATGTTATGACAACAGGATGGATAGAAGTTAAGGGTGTATGGTACTACATGAATGCAGATGGTGCAATGCAAACAGACTAGTTACAAGATAATGGAAATTGATACTATTTACAATCTAACGGTGCTATGGCAATAGGCGAACATTTCATTGATGGTACGTGGTATACATTTAAAGATAATGGTGTCCTAATTGGTGGATAGATGTAAGAAAAAGTAGGGATTATTACCCTACTTTTTTATTTACGCGGACTTTGATATTAATTTGTTTGTACATTTAAGAATACTATAGAATTTACTTCTTTAATTATAAAATATTGATTTTTCTATGATATCAAAGATAGTGTGTAGATTAAACAGACAAAATTTTATTTTTAGTCGTATCACTAATGGTTTTAGGTGTTGGTTCATATAAAGAGTTCAATAATTTATTGTATTCACTTCGTGTAATTTCTTTATTATATAATTGAATCAGTAAATCTTTATGTTCTTTTGAAAAAGCCATTTTGTTAAAAAATTTGGGATACATATAACTATTCTCTCCATTTCATGTCAATTCTAAAGTGTCATAATACTTACCTTTTTAAATTTATTATTTATAATAAAATATATAAAAGCCGTTATCTATTCGATAAAGGCTTAGTAGCTGCTGTAACTTAGTATAAAAAGTCAGACGTCTATTGGAGTATAACATAATAATTATAATATATTAATATGTAATGTAATTCTACATAAATAAATATTTAGATATCATTTTAACCAAGAAGACTCCTCCTCTAAACAAAGTGAAGGTGGGAGGAGTTCAATTTTCCTATAATAGCGAATGTAATTTCAATACTTATAATTTGTCATTTGCAAATATAGAATCTTCTAAGTGAATTACAGGGTATTGTTTAGAATTTAAATTTTTAGTTATGACTGGATATAGTTCCATTTTTTTAGACAAATCAGTGATTGAAGTGCTCACTGTAAACCCATCTTTTGCATATAAAAATATATGGAACTTATCATTCTTAGTTGGCAAAAAATTAATCTCAGATATTGTATTTTGTATTTCGCTCGGTAATTTATTTAACTCCGAAATAAGTTTTCTAAGTTGTTTTTCATCATTTCTAGTAAATTGTTTTATTACAGGTACACTTTTGGAGATTTCATTATTTGCAACTTTATCCAATATGGCACCATTTTCAAGTAGAAGATAATACCCATTATCTTTAATCATATATGCAACAGTACTATTTTCTTTAACATTAATAGTAACTCGACTTGGAAATCTCTTTGAAATATTGACTTCTTTAATCAGATTATTTTTCTGTATTCTTTTTTTTATATCTTCTTCATGTAAATTCCAATAATTATCTTTGTCGCTTAAATTGGATAGACTTATAATTTCTGCTTTTGAAATTATTTCATTTCCAGTTACAGATATTATTGAAATTTTTCCAAAGTAATTTAAAAATAATACCAAAATAAAAATTATTGATACACATATAATTAATGCTTTTTTCCTTCTAGCTGCTTTTATATTTCTACTTTGTATTAGTTGTTGATGCCGAACCTGTTGGTTAAATGGATATACATTATTTTGATTCATAATACCTTCCTCTAGTAGCCTTATTATATTCCATTTAAAAAATGCTCTAACATTAGTTGTTTAGTAGATTAAAGGCTATCATGTACACATTTAGACTTTTTTTACACTGCAGGGTGTATCACTTAACTCCTAAAACGGATATAAATTCATAAAACATTATATACATAATAGAATAATTTCTCAATATAGTTAATATGTAATCAACCTGCTTCACATTTAAAAAGTATGAATGAAACAATATTCTTTCTTTAAAAGAAGAAACCAGCAATCGTATTAAACATAACTCCAATTACCAGAAGACGTTATAGGTAGAAAAAATATAACTTCTCAAATCTAAAAATTAATCCAGAAAACTTTTCCTTTGAGATTATTTTCTTTACCAAAAGGTGAGAAATACTATTTTTGAAGTATTTCTAAAAGAAATTGTTGTTTTTTAAATATAAAAAAATATATATACTGTTTTGTAAAAATACTTTCTGTTAGTTCAAGAACTTTTAAAAACATTTATGTAAGTTTATTATTTAGCAATTATTTATAAGAATTATCATACAAATAAATGGCCTGTATATGAAAAGTGAATTGATGTGCAGATCATTTGTGTGAGTAAACTAAAAAAGAATCCCACAGGAATAAGAGATTCTTTTTTGTTAATTCGATTTCTTCTCGAATAAATTTTAATAATTATAAAATGATATCTAAGGTGCAGTTTGCTTTTTTCTAACTTTATTTCTTTTTGAAATGCGTCTAATAGTTTTGCATCAGGTTGTGAAATATTATTTGTATTTACAGCATTTGGATTCCGAACACCGTTACTTTCGAAGTAGTACTTTTTACCGTTATCTTGAATCGAGCCTGTTTGCATTGCGCCACTGCCATTGAAGTAGTACCATGCGCCGTTAATTTCCTGCCAACCTGTATCAGCGCTTGCGTAAGTAGCTGCAGTTGATCCCATAACTGTTAGACCAACTGCCATAGCTAAAATTTTTATGTTCTTTTTCATAAATTCACGTTCTCCCTTCTCTCGACCTATTTATCTATCAAGTAGTATCATATTGAGGGGGTTGCAAAATTAAAGTGAATATTCAACATTATAAATTAGAAAAACTAGCTAAACATGGAATAGATAGTGATTCAAACCATACCAACGAGGCTGTTACTATTACAGCCTATGTTTTTTCACTTAACAAACTGATGTTCAAATTTGCTATGTTCTTTTATTAACTTTTTTACAAATGTTGTTTATAAAGAAACAGGAATCACACTCGATAACCATCTATGGTGTACTTTCGATCCCGCTGATAGATAGGACTAACGTAGGTGGCGAGTAGTTCACAAATGAACCATAAAAAGTCACAAAAAAACATAAAAGCATATATTAGATTCCTGCTTTGGCATTTTATAATATTAATATTAGGTTCTTAAACATAAGCAAAGGGAGAAGAGTGATACGTATTCTTCTCCCTTTGCTTATAATTAGGGTTAGCATTATATTAATAAATATATGCTGCTGTGAACTGCTGGATGAACAATCCACTTCTAAGATTATTTATGAGTTCGATATATATCTTAATTAGAAGACTTGTATTTTCTGTTAAATATATACAGATGAAAAATAATCCGCCAATATCTAAACTAGCGGATTATTTTTCCCATTCTGTAAGTGTAACATCCCATAGTAATACATCGGTATCAATAAACTTGATACAAAGTTCATTTGCTTTATCCAACTCTATTTCAAAGGAGATTTTTGATGTAGATATGTTTTCTTCAGAAAATTGAACTGTTTGTACATCTTTTCCATCCACAGAAATAATTATCTTTCCGGAACGCTTGCTAGCATCATCTGGGATACCAAGATAGCCTGAAATTTTTACATATTTACCCTTTAACAAGTATTTAAATTGCTGGAAAGTAGTTCTGTTACTACTATACATGTTTAATTTAGGTGCAATTTTTTTATGAGCAATTTCAAAGCTACGGAAATTGTTATCATTCGGTGTATATCCATTAGTTTCTGTCAGCTGATCTAGTCCTATCATTGTTCCGTTTTTGAGAGATTGTTGTTGCTTTTCTAATGATTTGTTAATTTCACCTACAGTAACCACTAATCCTAAAGTAAGGATAGCTGCTGTCACACAAGTAATAATAAGTTTTTTTAAAATAGTATTTGAACGAAATCCTATTTTATATGAAAAAAATCCTATTGTAGCACCCATTGCATTCACAATTACATCATCAATGTCAAAGCCTCCAAGAAAAGTTAGCATTTGTAAAACTTCAAGTATAAGGATAGAAATACAAAATGAGGTAATGAATCTAATGAAGCTACAGCGGTATGACAAAGGAATCAGTACTCCAAAAGGTATGAACGCAGTTAAATTTCCAAAATTAAAAACCCATAGGTTAAAGTCTTCTTCGCCTGTCATATTTGGTAATCCTAAAGGAATACTAGTCGGAATTAGCTGATATTGGTATTCATAATTAATATATTTTAATCCCAACCTATCAAAACCAAGAAACATAAAATATAGAATTAAAATTGAATAGAATCCTAATATTGTGAGGGCAATCTTACGATGTTTACCTTTGATAATAAAACCTCCTATTACTCAAGAATAATCTTATTGTTTTTATTAAATACGTATTTTTTAAATATAATAATAAAAACATATTAATATAAGTAGTAATGATGTATCAACAAAAAAATTAATTTATCAAAAAGTAAAATTGATAAAAGATAAATAATAAAATCTTTGGAGCACCGTAACGCTTTCCACTATTTTGATGAATTTGTATAATTTTTTGGGTTAATTCTTTATTTTCATGACTAGGCTTTGACTCTGTTTTGTGCTGAGATTGGTAATACGAACTTCTCGCTATTCCAAGGGCTTGACACATCATATGAATAGAGTGTATATCTTTTTGACAATCGATGAATCGATGTAAGTCTGTATCTTTTATTTTTTCGCGAATATAGCCATAGCCTTTTTTAAAATCTCATTTTCCTCCTTCAGACGAAGCATTTCTTTCTGCATTCGTTTCAGGTCTTCTAGCGTCATTTCTTCCTCATCAATCGTTGTGATAGGAGAATATTTTTTTATCCATTTATAAATCGTTACTTCTGATACACCATACTCGCTGCTTAGTTCTTTCACAGATCGGCCTGAATGATATAATTCAACAACCATCTTTTTAAATTCTTCATTAAATTTCTTGTTTGCCATACGGACACTTCCTCCTTAAAATCCATTGTAAGGACTTAACTAAGTTGTGTCCATATGACTATACTAACTCCAAAGACTATGATGGAAGAGAATAAAGAATAATTTTATGAATAGTACTTCTTTACTTGAGAATTATAAAAGTGCGAAGGAAGCTAATATTGAATATGTTCGACTAGCACTTGATAAATGGGCAAAAAATAAAGATTTCTTGTTTGAAGATAAACCTGATAATTCAGGAAAAGATTTTCTTATAGGTAATGCAGATAACTATCAAGGATTAGTAAAAGAGGATGTTGTGAAATTAAAAGCAGACTTAGATGCAGCGCAATCACAAGGAATAAAAATTGTACTTACTATGCTTTCATTACCTGGTGATCGTTGGCGCCAATTTAATAATAATCAGAATGATGATGGATATAAGTGTCTTTTGCCATTAAAGGTATCTCTAAAGATTCTAACTAGAGAAGGTGTTCTTTAATTTTGTTTGACAGGGAAATTTTCATTTGTATAATTAAGAAATGAGTTTATCTAGGCATCTTGTAAGCTTAATACAAAAAAGATGGGATTTTTTACGCTAAAGGGAAATTAATATGAATATTTTATCTAGGTATTGCAATTTTATTTTTTATTTTACTTGATTGATAATAATGTTAATCGCTTCCAAAAAGTCCCCCAAGTTCATTTTAATAACATATTAATAAGTTTACTTGAGTATTTAAAGTTGTATTATCGGTAATCGTAAAATATAATAATTAGTTGATGATTTTTTATTAGAACTTTAATAAACTTATTATTTTTAATTACATTTATAAATGTATTATTTTAATATATTGTATTTAAGAGGAGAATGAAATGAAGAAAAAACAGAAAAAAAATACTAAGAAAAGTAAGATTCCCTTTAGGTTGAATATATTGTTTTTCTGCGTATTTTTACTATTTTCAGCTATTATTATTCAGCTGGGAAAAGTACAAATCGTTGAGGGAGAGAGTTATAAGAATCTAGCGGAGAAACAAGGGGATTCCACAATCAGCATTCCCGTTCCACGTGGTCAAATTTTTGATCGAGAAGGGGAAAAAGTTGTTAACAACAATGCTATTCGTACCATTACATATACAAGGATGAAGGGTGTAAATTCAGAAGGAATACTAAAAACAGCTAGAGATCTAGCAAATGTACTTGTAATGCCAGAAGCAGACATAAATAAGTTAACCGAAACAGATAAAAAGGATTTTTGGGTACAGTTAAATAAGGGAAAGGCTCAAAAAAAGATTACGAAGCAAGATGAGGCAAAATTTCGTGCCAAAAATATTGAAGGGAAAGAGCTTGACAAAAAAATAGAGCAATTAAGACGAGAACGCATCACAGGTGAAGAACTAAATGAATTAACACCAAAAGATTTAAACGTATTAGCTATTAAAAGTAAAATGAGTTCGGGCTACTCAATGACACCTCAAATTATAATGAAAAATGTGCCTGAGAAAGAATACACCATTATCAGTGAAAATTTGGCTAGATACCCAGGTGTAGATACAACAGTTGAATGGGAACGTAATTATGTAAATGGTGATTTATTTCGTTCGATATTAGGTAATATAACAAGTTCTGAAGAAGGGCTGCCAAAAGAACACTTAGACTTTTATATGGTACGTGGTTACAGCCGTAATGATCGCGTAGGAAAAAGTTATATTGAACAAAGATATGAAGATGTATTACATGGAACAAAAGCAGAAGTTAAAAATATTACTGATAAAGATGGTAACATTATTCGAACGGAAACCGTTTCTAAAGGGAAAAGCGGAAACAATTTAACGTTAACAATAGACATGAAATTACAGAAACAGGTAGAAGAAATTATTGAAAAGCATTTAAAAGCTTTTAAAGGTTCAGAACGGTTATTAGACCGGGCATTTGTTGTTATGATGGATCCAAAAACAGGACAGCTTTTATCTATGGCAGGGAAAAAATTAGTCAAAAAAGATGGGAATATAGAAGTAGAAGATTATGCTTTAGGTACAATGACAAGCACTTACGAGCTTGGATCCACTGTAAAAGGAGCAACACTTTTAACAGGATATGAGACAGGTGCAATAACACCAGGAACATATTTTTTTGATGCTCCAATGAAATTTAAAGGAACAGCAAAAGCTAAGAAATCTTGGAAAGACTTTGGAACTATTGATGATGTAAGGGCATTACAGGTTTCATCTAACGTATACATGTTTAATACAGCTTTAAAAATTGCAGGCATCAATTATGTACCTAACAGTTCGTTGGATATTAAAGCGGCTACCTTTGATAAGATGAGATATTATTTTGGACAATTTGGATTAGGAGTTTCGACTGGAATTGATTTACCAAATGAAGCGTTGGGACAAAAAGTAAAACAAAATTATCAGCCAGGTTTCTTACTAGATCTAGCTATTGGTCAGTTTGATACATATACGCCTTTGCAACTTGCACAGTATGTTTCTACCATTGCAAATGGTGGGTATCGAATGAAACCACAGATTGTAAGCGAAATTCGGGAGCAGACAATGAAGAAGGAAGATATTGGTAAAGTTGTGCAAGCTATGGATCCAATTGTGCTGAACAGAGTAGATATGAAGAAGGAATATATCGACCGAATACAAGAAGGCTTTAGGCAAGTGTTCCAAGAGGGTGATGGTACTGGTGTAAAAACATTCAAAAATGCGCCGTATAAACCAGCTGGTAAAACAGGAACAGCACAAACAGTTTATGGAGGCGAGGATCCAATTGGTAGAGATTCAGAAGGGAATCGTATTCCTTGTTACAATTTAACTTTAGCAGGATATGCCCCATATGATAATCCAGAAGTCGCATTCTCTGTTGTTGTACCATGGGTAAATGATGATAAAGGCGGAATTAATTCAATGATTGGTAAAGATATTTTAGATGCATATTTCGCTTTAAAAAATAATCAAGGAAATAACGTTTCATCATAAACAAATCATTTGAATGCTACTAGTAAATGCATATAAACGCCCCTACATTAATATTTTGTAGAGGCGTTTTTCATGAAAATAATCAATAAGGAATGGAAAAACATGAAGCAAAAGAACCTAAAATACTGGCGTAATATAACATTGTTTTTATTGATTACAGTGATGTTTGTGATAATAAGTTTAAACTTTTTATTATGTAAAATAGAAGGGAAATCTATGTATCCTACTTTACAAAACGAAGAATATATCCTAGTTAATAGAGCAGGTTCAGCAATTTTTCCATTACGTCATGGAGAAATTGTTATTATAAAAAAAACTAATGATCCTAAGTATTATGTGAAAAGGATAATTGGGTTGCCAAAAGATAAAGTAAAAATGGAAAATGATATTCTGTATATTAATGGAAAGGAAAAAAAAGAAAACTATATTTATAAAGATTTAAGTAATAAATCTAAATATCTTGCTAACTTTGAAGAAAGAGAAGTACCTCCAAATAAATTATTTGTAATGGGGGATAACCGTTACCACAGTAAAGATAGTCGAAATGGTCTGGGATATATTGATACATCTAGTATAGTCGGAACAATAATATTTCAATTTTAAATTTGTGTACTACTCGCTACCTACACTAGGGCTTAGAGGTGGAGCTTTTCAGTTCCAAGATGAAAGTAATCTTTCATCTTCCTGAGCGTTGCTTCCAGTAGTCCTTACGGTAGATGACGATGGAAACAGTATATTACAATAATAGATATTCAAAATCATGAGGAATAGATAAAAATAATTATAGTGGATGTATATCACATAGTACTTGATGAATAGCCAAAAGCCTTAGCTAGGTGCAAGGCTAGGGCTTACAGGTTAATTAGATTGCCGACTACTGACTATCTAATTATTAAGTATAACATATAATGTATAAAATTTTAATAAATAAATTTTAAAAACTAGTGAACAAAAAGGAATGTATAAGTTAAAATAATTCTTTCATTTAAGCCTATGAATTAAGGGGAAAATCCAAATGATTAAGGGTATGCATGAACTGGGTGTACTAATTGAAACATTAGTAAAAACAAGTAATTTAAGAGCAGAAGAAATAGAATGTATAATACTTAGGGGATGATTCTTATATTAGTTTTTGTGGTGTAATGTTTTTTATGTTTGGAGAAATCCTTCTACACATAGTAAAGAAAAGGATGAGTAAAATTGATGGAGTGGCTTTCTTAATTATCTTTAAATTAACTAACACAGTTTAAAAGAATTCATCGTGAAGAAAATACAATAAGCATGTTGTGTCAACGATGCATAAAGTTTTCGTTATAGGATAATTCAAAACCTTAGCTTGATAGCGATGAGGTGGTACCCCTTAAATAAAAAACGAGAACACTCTCGTTTTTTATTTATTTAAAACAGGGGGAGAAAAGAGTGACACCAAAAGTGATGAAAGAGAATAAAGAATGAAAATGGTTCATTTTTGTTTTCTGGATTTTCGTTGCAGCAGTACTAACGGTATCAGCTGCTGATATGAATCGTTTAGTGAGAGAGAAAGGGGAAATGAAATTTCTTGATAATTATTCAGCTCGGTATGCTGAAGCATTATTAAAAAAATGAATAAGGATTTACAGAGTTTGTTTTTGTAAAGCTTCTTGGTTATTCTGCAATCAGCTGGGCAGTACTGTTTTTCTCATTTGTTACATTTACTGCTTTCGGTGGAGACTACCGTATTTTCTTAATGTCACGTTTTAATGAGTTTCGAGATCCTATCGGTATGTGAAGCGATGATTACAGCAATGCGAAATATGGGAACGGTTATCGTATCAGCGGTAATTATTTTAAGCGGAATATTTGCTGCATTATATCCATCAGGTTATTAACGATGTTAGAAGTAACAACTGTAATATTATGTGGTTTACTGCTTTATGCCTTTATGATGTTGACATTATTTCTATCGGTGATGATAAAAATATTTGGAAAAGCAAACTGGTGGCATTTCATATGGAACGAAACAAAAATAAGAAAAATCCCACTTCAAATAAAACTGAAGTGGGATTTCTTATATTTCCTCTAGGCTATTGACTGGAACTGTTAATTCACGATCTGGATTCGTTGCATCGTATATGCGTGCGGTCCCATTATTTTCATCAACATGTTGGATCATAACAGGCATACCTTGAAAACTGACATGTGCTTGTTCTGATGACTCGGAAATTTCTTTTGCGCGTTGTACATTCATTCTTACATTCCTCCCATCTTTATTATTTTTGCTAAAAAAGAGGAATAATATACCATTTTGAGATAGATTTAAAATTTTTGTATTATTTGTAATGTTTCTTTAATAAACACAGTAAATGTCGAATCAGGAAATTCTTGTATAGCATGAAAGGCTTCTGTTGCTTCATGAAGCGCTTTTTGTTTATTTTGAAGTTCCATATAACAAAGAGCACGATAAGCTCCTCCAGTTATAATCCATGCTTGATCTAGTGGATGGAACATGTAATCTGGGATTGTTGCTTGTTCTAATGCTTCTAATGCATCTTCGTATCGTTTGAGGCCGTATAAAGCTTTTCCCTTTTCTACGTAATACGCCCCGTCTTCTTGAAAGAGTTGTTCATCTTGGAGTTTTTGCTTAAATAATTCCAGATGTTGTAAGGCTAACGTATATTCATTTGTGATAGTGTTATAATAATAAGCTTTTAATATGTCTACAATAGCAAGAGATAAAATATTCTCTGTGAAAACGGCAAATTGTTCGGATTTTTTTATATAGTGTAGATATTTATTTTCATCCGCTACTATTACCTTTTGGTAAGAGAGAATTCGATAAAATTCGTCTGTTTTATAATACACTTGATTTTCTTTTGAGAAGTCGAGAGCTTGTAAGATAATTTCTTCGCATCCCTCATAATCACCATATGCGAGTAAAACAACCGCTTCACATAAGAAAAGTTCTATTTGTATAATAAGGTCCATTTCTAATTGTTTTGCTTCATATTCTTTTCGAATAGATACAAGAAGTTCTAAGCATTCTTCATATTTTTTATCGATAAATAATACATAGCAAAGCTTTAAACTGGTTTGTGTACTTTCACGATATAAAGTATATTTTTGAAAAATCGCTACGGCTTTTTCGATATAAGAATGTATGTTGTAATCTTTCATGTTAAATGCAACACTTATAAATTGTTTATATAAACGAGCTGTACTTAAAGTAGGTGGCAGTTCTTTTTGAACAATAGGTAATAGTGTACGATACACTTCTTCAAATTGATTATTTTTTATAGCTTGCTCCATCTTTGGAATAAGCTTTGTCACCTCTTCGTTGTCTTCCTCTAGTAAAAAGCTTGCTTCACATTCAAGCTTACTAGCAAGATATTGTAATGTCTTCATGGAAGGAGTTGCTTTCCCATTTTCAATTTGACTCAGCATACTTTTCGTTAGCTCTGAGCCAGCTAATTCTGTTTGCGTAAGACGCTTTTCTTTTCGCAATGCTTTAATTTTTTCACCAAGAGTAGCCATATAGTTGCTCCTTTATTGCAAAAAGTTAAATACAATTAAACTTTTTGTTGTCAAAATTTGAAAAGTAATTATATAATAAGTTTAACACAATTTAACTTTTGAGGGGAGAGTGACATAATGACTGACGCAAGTATAAGTCAAAATGATCCAAGGCTTAAAATTGCAACAAGAAATATCATTTTGATGATGATTGGAAAAGTGAGTTCTTTATTAGGAGCAGGCATTTATACGTTTGCAATGGGGTTATATGTTTTAAAAACAACAGGATCAGGAGTAGGTTTTGCGATTACACTTATTTGCGGCTCTATTCCAAGGGTAGTATGTGGTCCAATCGCTGGGGCGGTAGCGGATCGTGTGAATCGACGATGGCTTATTATTGGTATGGACTTATTAAGTAGTTTGACAATGATTACAATGTTTATTCTTTCTACTGTATTTGGAGCATCACTTCTATTTATTTATATTTCGGCAGCATTATTATCAATTTATGCGAGTTTCTATTCTGTTTCATTTACTTCTTCTGTTCCAAGTTTAGTAGACGTAGAACGTATTCAAAAAGCGAGTGCTTTAAACCAGACGGCCGATTCATTATCGAGAATTTTAGCACCGATAATTGGTGGGATAATATTTGGGTTATTTTCCATTACATCTTTTTTTCTTTTAAATGGTATTACATTTTTCTTAGCGGCCATTGTACAATTATTTATCGTATTTGATCTGTATAAAAAAGAAGTGGAAGAAGATAAGGGGCATTTTTTAACGAGTATAAAAGAGGGATTTTTATATGTGAAACGGCAACATGAAATATATGGACTTATGAAAGTTGCTCTTTGGATAAACTTTTTTTCTAGCGCACTTTTTGTTGCACTTCCCTATATTATTGTGCAAAACTTACATTTAACTTCTAGGCAACTTGGCACTGTAGAAGGTATGTTAGCGGTTGGGATGTTAATTGGTGCGGTTGTTTTATCTGTTCGTAAGGAAATAAATAATCCGTTTCGAGCTATTTATATTAGCTTGTTTTTATTTGCAAGTTTAAGTTTATGTACCGTCTTTCCGCTAATCGTTACGATTCCAAAGGTAGCGAGTTTTATTTATTATATTGTTTTCATGCTTCTTAGCGGTATATCAATGATAGCAGTAAATATTCCAATGCAAGTACATATTCAAAAAACAACAGATCCAGGATATTTAGGGCGTGTTTTTGGTCTTCTCGAAACTATTGCTACAGCAATTGCTCCGCTTGGAATGATTTTGTATGGATTTTTATTAGATATGCTTCCAACTAGTATCGTAATGTTAACGTTAGGTGTTGGGCTACTTTTAGTTGTACTATTAGGAATGAAGCAGTCGGGAATGAAAAAACAAGCAGATGTTTCAGCTTGAATTATAGAATTAACTATATTTATATGTAAGCACATATCATCCAGTTTTATTTACTGGATGATTTTTTCTTTTTGAAAGTATTTTTTAGCTGTGTTACATTTAATAAAGTATGCAGAGAATGAAATTCGATAATATGAGATAAGATGTGTAACAAAGAAAGAGGAGAAAAACATCATGAGAAAAATAAGTTTTGTTATGCTTTGTTTGTTTTTTCTAATGGCTGGATGTAGCAGTAATTACGATATCCAAGTTGAAACAGGTATGCAAGCATTAAAAGATGAAAAATATAGTGATGCAGTTATGTGGTTTGAAAAGGCTGAAGAGGAAAAATTTACGGAAGAAACAAAATCCTATAAGGAAGTTGCCAAGCTGATGGACCACGGTGCATCGGCGTTAAAAGATGGTAAATATTTAGAAGCAAAAGACGATGCAGATCAAGTATTACAAAAGAAAAAGGATGCTTCTCTTGAGAAAGCTGTAAAGTCAAATGCAGAAAATATGCTTCAGAAGGCGAAAGATATTGAGGAAAAAGAAAAGGAAAGAGTTACGAAACAGAGAAAAGTGGACGAAGAAGGCATTGATAAAGTAATCAAAGCTGTAGATAGCATTGATGAAGCAAAGGAAAAACAGCAAAAAATCGGAGAAGTATTGGATAAAGCTGAAAGTGCAAAAGAAAAAATAGAAGCGAAGAAAAATCAATAAAATAATAATTGAAAAGTGATGTATGAGCTGTCGTTTGTTACGACGGCTTTTCTTTTTGAACGTTTTTTGACAAATTTCTGCCATACATGATTGAGAAAAATTACGGAAAAATCATGAATATGTCATCTGTAACAGGGACGCTAGTTGCAGATGAAGGAGAAACAGCTTATGCGACAACAAAGGCCGCTATTTGGGGATTTACAAAAGCACTAGCACGTGAAGTAGCCAAGCATCATATTACTGTGAATGCGATTTGCCCAGGTTATATTATGACGCCAATGGCAGAGCAAATTGCAAATGAGCTAAATACTGTTATCGATGGCATCGCTTCAGGTGTTCCGCTAGGACGTTTAGGAAGAATTGAAGAGGTAGGACAGTTAGCTGGTTTTCTTGCATCTGACGAATCAAGTTACATAACAGGCACACACATTGTAATTGATGGAGGAAGTACGTTGCCGGAAACCGTTTCTGTTGGTGTAAAATAATATTTAAATAGAGGAGAAACCTTGTTATCAGTAAAGTCTTCTCCTACTAAAGCTTGTGTAGAAAATATTTTTTAATATAATTAGAAAATTTAATTTTGTTACAAAAACTTGAATTTCCGACATTTCATAAGAAAAAGGATTATAATAAAATCATAACTTATTACAAGGAAGTGTAACTTATGAATACTGTAGCTGTTGTATATGGTATTATTCTTTCTACTATTGTCACTTTATTTGTTGTTGGAGTATCACGTTATATCCACAAATGGAAAGAAGGGATTGCGAAGTTAAATCATATTGAAGAAGAATTTAATGATTTAATGTTACATCACAGTAAGTAATAAGGTTTTCTTTTTACCTAAATAATGTGAAGAATATCACAAAACATGCTAGCGTCTTGGAGCATGTTTTTTTGTTATGTAAAAATGATAGTAGATAGGCACATCAGTTTCATTTCTTCCATACGATACAATGTTAATTATGAAATGTTGGGAATAGAAAAGAGGGATCGAATGGTAAATTCAGGATATGTTCCAGATAATAAAAATTTAAAGAAAAGTTCTGGGACACCAAATCTTTTCTTTGACTCACGGGAAAATGTATTTTTTAAAAGAGATGATAAAAACGTTGCATATGAAGTGACTTCAACCCAGTTACCAGCCATGATTGGTGGGGCATTTGTTGATCTTTATATGACAAAAGGTCATATGAGGGAACCGCACTGGCATCCAAATGCTTGGGAATTAGATGTAGTCGTTTCAGGTGAAGCAGTTACATCTATTTTAAATCCAGAAACGAATCAGCTACAAAATTATCGAGCAAAAGCTGGGCAAACCGTCTTCATTCCAATGGGCTGGTGGCACTGGATTACCGCTGTAACGGAAGAAGTCCAGTTACATCTATTTTTTAACAATGATCAATTTGAAACTGCTGAAGGATCAGATGTACTTAGAATGACGCCACCAGAAGTATTCCAAGTCGCTTACGGTGTTAATGCTGAACATTTAGCTAAGGATCTTGCACCTATTAAAGAATCTGTTGTGATTGGGCCACCTAATTTAAAGCGTCCTATGGATGAACAGCGGTCCGATATAGTGGTTATACTAAATGGAGAGGTAACTTCGTGTGAAGTAGAGTAGCCTTTGTTCAATTTGAATAGGGCTACTCTACTTGTATAGAATTGGTTACTGGATTTTTTCTTTAAATAAAAACTTCTTCTATATTTTATAAAATAGATATAATGATGATTGGTATTTCATTAGGGGAGGAAATAAGATTGAAATTGTTTTTATGTCTAACGACTTAAATTCGATAGAGTTTAAAAAACTTGAAAATAATATAGATTATTTCATTCGAAACGTAGTAACGAGCGAAGAATTCAGAAAAAAGTTATAACAAAATAATTTTATTATGTAAACAAAAAGGTGCTTTTTTTCATGAAGTGCCTTTTGTTTATTATATATGGAAAAATCTTAAAAGGAATTAGTTAATCTCTAATAGAACCAATTGAATAGTAGAGGGGATAGAAGGAGGGGTTTCATGACTCACATATATTTTATCCGTCACGCTCATTCTACATATACACCAGAAGAAAGAGAACGTCCATTATCTGAAAAAGGCCGGAATGATGCGCAAACCGTGACAGATTTATTAAAGGGAGAAAAAATTGATGTTGTAATTTCTAGTCCATATAAGCGGGCGACCCAAACGATTCAAGGAGTTGCAGATCAATTTGAATTACCAGTGCAAATTGAAGAAGATTTGCGTGAAAGACTACTAAGTAAAGAACCAGTAGAAGATTTTGAGGAAGCAATTATGAAAGTGTGGGGGAATCCAGTATTCTCTTTTGAGGGCGGGGAATCGAATAATGTAGCACAAAAGCGTGGTGTTACATGTATCCAAAGTATATTAAAACAGCATGAAGGAAAAAATATTGTAATAGGAACTCATGGGAATATTATGGTGCTCATTATGAATTATTTTGATTCTAAATATGATCTTCACTTTTGGAAAGAACTTGAAATGCCTGATATATATAATTTAACCTTTAATGAAGAAAAATTAATTTCGGCTGTAAGGATAGAAACAAGTCATCTTGTGAATAATTTGTAAAATTTTATCGAGAAAGCAGGAAAGAATAGATTCGTTAGAGAAGTATGCTTTTGTACCATAAAAAATGTGATAAAGGAGGCTGTTTACATGTTTGAGAAAGAGAAGGGGTTAGTAGATCATCCAGAAGGGCTCATTGAAGTTCAAAACGTATATGAAATTGTACCACCTGATGGAACAATTATTGGTATGGCAACACCAGAAGAGATGGAAGTTGCTGCCGAACTAGAATTACAACACTATGCCTATTCTCGTTTACTAGAAGCAAATGTTCAGTTAGACGGTTCCTCCTACAAAGATATACTTCAGGAGTTCCAGGAGTATGAAAGAAAGTCAATGAGATTTTGGCGTGCGTTACATAAACGCTTAGCTGTACCTTGGGCATGGGTGCTTCGTGTTGATGTTGCCAACGGACCTATATATGTGAATAATGGAAACTCGTATTATGATGGTGATGAAGACGAGGAAGATTATGAATAGATGAAAAGGGAAAGCAGTGAAGGCTGCTTTCTTTTTTTGTATGTTTACTTAGCTCTGGAATTTTCATTGTTTCTAACGTCATGTACGTCACCATCTTGTAAGGAATGAATTGCATCAATTATGATATCAGGGCGATCACTTTCGATTCCATGGCTAGCATTTTGGGCGAGGATATATCTGCTATTTTGGGAGAGCATAAGTTGCTCTTGAATAAGTTCTTGCCAAACTTCTTCAAGCTTTGTAGCTTCTTCATAAGGCATTTCACCTTGAATCATTTGCTTGATGGAGTAATTTGGATCCCTCCCGATGATAACAAATGGAGTTTTTAATGTTACTTCAAGTCGTTTCATTCTTTTTGCACAAGTTTTCCACTCTGAAAGTTCAGAAGCAGTAGCTTTATATAATAATGGTGAGGTAGAGAAATCCACATATTGTTTTTGTTTACGTGATGATAAGTGACCATATTGATTTATTAATATAGATTGTAGTTCTGCATGAAGTGAGTCTGAATCCATACTGGAATAACTCCTATATTTTTGGAGCCATATATCATCTGAATCTGTTTTATCTGAGATAGGTAAATCAAGATTATCTAATCGATGTAAGTTCATAGAAGTAGAATCGATAAGAACAACAGCTTTTAACTGATTAGAATGCAACATAGCAAACTGCTGCGCACATAATCCTCCATAAGAATGACCAACTAAAATAATCGGTTGTCTAATATCTAACACATGTAATAATTCGTGTAGCTCTTTAGTCACTTGTAGTGTTGTACGTGCCTCATCGCCGAGCTCACTTTGTCCATAACCGGGACGATGAAATAGAACAACTTTATAATTCGAAGTAAGCTTTTCTGTAATTGGTATCCAATCATAAAAAGAACAGCCCATTCCTGTTTGAATGACTATTGTCTGAGAACCAGTGCCCTTTATGTAAACTTCCATTTTCCTTCCCAGAATTTCTATAAAATTGCTCATAGTAATCCTCCTCTAGAACTGAAATATTTTTTGACAAGCGAATGCGATACACCAAATGCCTATACCGAATAGTACAGATGTACTTAGCGAAAAGGAATTCTTTAATCCAATATAGACGATAAATAATAGCAGTGCTGATGCAGGAAATCCATATAAGACCCCTAAAGCAAATTGACTTAAGTCTTGTTTACTCCCACCTTCAACAGAAATCCAAAACAAGCTAAGCAAACTGATAAGTGGAAGAGCAGCGATAAATCCACCAACTGTACTATAATGTTTAGCAAACTCAGTTACACCGCCGATGATGAGGGCGGAGACGATAACCTTAACGAGGAAATGCATATTTTGCCTCCTTTGCTAATAAGGAAAATGCTTTTTGAATGAATTGTAGTTCTTCTTCTGAAAGCTGAGCTTCTAATATCTTTAATTTTTCTTCGTCTAATAATGTATGTTTTGCTAAAGCTTTCTTACCTTCTGTAGTTAATGTTAGATTAACGACTCGTTCATCTTGTTTATTTCGCTCCTTCATAACGAACCCTTTTTGAATAAGGCGTTTTATATGTTCGGATGCTGTATTATGAGATAGGGTTAATTCAGAAGCAAGCTTTCCAATTGTAGTTTCCTCTTCTCGAGAAATGATTTGTAGAATCCGAACTGCTTGGTGGGAAAGATTGTCATCGTATTCATACCTTAAATGATAATAAATTGTTTCCCAATTTGTATTGATGTTCTTCATAGTTAAGTTCCTCCATTCATATTTATATCTTATAATACGATATATTCGTTTAGTTAGATTGAAATCCCTTCTATTTCGTATAAAAATATTGAAAAAGTTTATTTTTCTTAAAATATAAGGTACTCTTAGTGTAAAGGCATACAAATAGCAAGAGAGAGGATGATTGAAGTGCATACATTTAAATGGATTAGTCATGAAAAGATGTATTTAGACCAAATACATGTTGAAAAATGTGGTCCTCTTTCAGTTGGCGTATATGGTGGGAATCAAGAGAGTGATGCATATGAAAGAGGAGATGCAGTACTAGCTTGGTGGGACCCACAATTAGAATTTGAATTTGTTATGATCTTTGATGCTCATCATAAAACGAAAAATATACATTATATAATAGAAGCAATTTCTGAAAGAAAAGAGAAATTACAAGAATTATTCTCATATCCCATTCATCTAGCGTTTCATCATACACATATGTATTTATTAGCATTGTTTACAGATGAGTTGTTTATTGAGAAATGTGAACAAGAGAATGAAGAACTTGCGTGTTTAATTTGTTTACGAAAAGGTGAGTTCTTATATTGGTTATCAGTTGGTGATTGTTTTGCTTATTTATTTCATCCTGAACGAGGAAAGAGTGGAAAAGGGAGACTAAATCAGCAGAAATACTATGAATGTATTGGGAGAAAAAATGTTTTTGCGGCGAATACACCCTGCTTTACTTCAGGTGTTCGCGGGTTAGAACGTGGAATGAATCATATTGTTATGGCCACAGACGGAATTTTAGAGTGTGATAAGCGAATGTTTGAGGATGATCAGTCTTTATTTGAGACATTACATGATGGAGATTTCCTGAAAATTGAGCCTGTATTAGCCAATGTGCTTGAATGGAAAGGAAGAGACTGCGCTACTATTATTGGGTGGTCTATTGATACAGAAGATAAAAAGCGTGCAAATTAATACAAAAAGAAAGGGAGCTCAGAACATATATGTTCTGAACTCCCTTTCTTTTTAGCTAACATGAATGTGATAGTTTTTTAACCATTCATTAGTTTGTAACATATATTCCATTGCACTTCTCGCCCCAAAATCATCAATTTCTTTGTTTGTTTTATTAGCGATTGCAAGCAATGCGGAATGGTTGATGAGTGAGAATATTGGATTGTTTTTATTGCTACACATATCAAGTGTCAAATTGCGAATGGATTGTAAATAGTGTGGGTCTTGTGAAGTTGGATAGGCGCTTTTTCTTCTGTTTCGGACATCATCAGGTAATGCACTTTGCAATGCTCTACGTAAAATACCTTTTTCAATATTATCAATACTTTTAATATCAAAAGGGACGTTCCATAAATATTCTACAAGTCGATAATCACAAAATGGGACGCGGACTTCAAAACCAACGGCCATACTCATGCGATCTTTTCGATCGAGTAAGAAAGGAAGAAATCTTGTTAAAAATAAATAAAACATTTGGCGTTGTTTTTCTTCTTTTTTACTTTCTCTTTGAAGGATTGGAACTTCAAGAATGGCTTCTTGGAATCGCTCATTTATGTAATGCTCAGGATTGCACTGTTGTTTAACCTCATCCAATAATATGGAGGATGTATTTTTCCAATTTGTTAACCATGGGAATTGATTTACATATAAAAGCTCTTCTTGATGGAACCAAGGATATCCGCCAAATACTTCATCAGCGGATTCACCAGATAGAGCAACGGTTGCGTCCTTTTTCATTTCACGAAATAGTAAATATAGTGAAGTTTCCATTTCACCAGCACTTGGCAAATCTTTTGCATGAAGCGGAACGAATAAATGATTTGCTAATTCTTCTGCATTTACAATAATATTGTGATGAGCTGTCCCCACATGCTTGGATACGCGTTTTACCCAAGGAGCATCCAAACCAGTACGTGCAAATGTTAGTTCAAAATCTTTGGCGCTGTTTACAAAATCAATTGAATATGTGTGTAAAGTTTTGTTGTCTTGCTCAAATTCTTTACCTGCTAGAGCAGTAATGCCACTGGAGTCTAATCCTCCTGACAACATACAAACGAGGGGAACATCGGCAATTAATTGTCTTTTTACTGTATCTTGCAAGATGGACAGAATATGTGAAGCTGTCTGCTCTGGAGTGTCTGTATGATGTTTACTGTCCAAATTCCAATATTTTTTTATTTCTTTTTTATCCCGAGTGAATGTTATATAATGTCCAGCACGTACTTCTTTTATATGTTTAAATACACCGCATCCTGGAGTTCGAAATAGCCCTAATCCAAATATTTCATTAATCCCATCTGTATCAATTTCAGCAGGGACAGATGGATGAGCCAATAGTGCTTTAATCTCAGATCCAAAAATAATACTGTTAGTGCGTTCTGTATAAAAGAGGGGTTTGACACCTAAATGATCTCTTGCTAGAAAGAGCTGTTGTTTGTGACCATCCCATATTGCAAATGCAAAGATTCCATTTAAATGTTGTACACAATTTTCTCGCCATTCTAAATAAGCATGCAATAATACTTCTGTGTCTGAATGCGTCTCAAATGTATGACCACGCTGTTGTAATAGTTCTCTCAGCTCACGGAAATTATAAATCTCCCCATTGTATGTAATGGCATACGTATCATCATCAGCTTTAAATGTTTTCGGCTGTGCTCCGCCTTTTGGATCAATTACAATTAATCGGCGATGTGCAAATGCAGCCCGTGGTGAAAACCAAAAACCTTGCGCATCAGGACCACGATGTTCAATACTTTTCGCCATAGCTTCTAAAATATTATGTTGATTTGAAAGATCTTCTTGCCAATCTACCCAACCTGTAATTCCACACATATACATCTCATCTCCTACATTAAAATTGTAAAATAATGATAGATTAATTAAGTAAAATGTATAGCTAGGTAAAAGGTAACTATATAAATAGTATACTATGTGAAATAAAATGTAGACTAGAGAAAATTTTCTCTTTCATGAATATTTGCATCAGGTAAAGTGAAAGTTTAATCAGTGGGGGTTTTCTTCATCCCCCACTGATTATTAGTTGAATGAATCGGGCTTTTATGGGCACCACCTAACTTCTTTGCTTTCGCTGAACTTTGAGGTGGGGTCTTACTGCCCGTTAATGCGGGATAAATATACGAGTAACAATGAAAGGTATGCCATTGAATAGATTAAGTTTTTATTCTAATGGAAATTTCACTTTGTAAAATAATTGGAAATATGAGAGAAAAATTTTTCCAGTACGTTATATAAGGTGTAAAAGCTTTTACAAAAAAATAAGGGGAATTGTGAAATGAAATCAAATGAGAAAAATTTTATAAAAAGGCTGCAGCGGCAAAAAGAAGATGCGCTAGAGTTTATTGTCGATACATATTTGCCATTAATAAAGGGAATAACACATAAAGTTCTCATTCCGCTTAAAAACGATGGGCTTATAGAAGAATGTATCAATGATGTTTTTCTTTCAGTTTGGAATAACGCGAATAAGTTTCATGGTAATCCAGAAGACTTTAAGAAATGGATTGCAGCGATTGCTAAATTTAAAGCAATTGATTACTACCGAAAAGCTAGTAAAAAAGTAGAAATTATTTCAGATGAATTCAACTTAAGAACAGAAAAGTCGGTAGAAGATGAATTAATCGTTATGGAAGAGAGAGAAGGATTGATAAAACTTATTAACCAGTTAGATCCTGTAGACCAAAAGGTGTTCATTATGAAGTATCTTCTTGGTTTAAAGACAGAGGAGATAGGAGAAAAATTAGGTTTAACTCGGGCAGCAATAGATAATCGAATTTATCGTGGGAAAAAGAAACTACAACAAAATGCTACGAATATTAGTTTTGGGGGTAGTGTAATATGAAAGATATTTATGAGTTATTTAATGGTATTGAAATAGATGAAAAAGAATTTGAGGAAATGGAAGCCTCTGAATTTGAAAAGGAAAAAGTGAAACGTAATTTGAAACAAGCTATCCATAAAAAGAAAAAGACAAGAAACTGGAAAAAGAGGACTGCTGCTGCATCCGTTTTAGTAGGGTTATCAGTCGCAACACTTGGGATAGGGTTTCCTACTTACGCTGGCAGTCTTCCAATAGTAGGGGATATTTTTCGATTTTTAGATAATGGTAGAACGGGACTTTATGAAAATTATAAAGAGTTTTCTACGGAGTTAAATATGACGAGGGAAAGTAATGGGGTTAAAATCACGATTAATGATGTAATTTCTGATGGGCGAACTGTATCAATAACATATTCAATGGAAAGTGAGCAAGATTTAGGAGATGATCCAATTTTA
Organism: Bacillus sp. XF8; assembly: GCF_017498755.1. Classification (NCBI taxonomy): domain Bacteria; kingdom Bacillati; phylum Bacillota; class Bacilli; order Caryophanales; family Bacillaceae; genus Bacillus; species Bacillus sp. XF8. The sequence goes on from NZ_JAGDQK010000002.1 coordinate 406,256, forward strand.
TTAGGTGGGTTACATATAATGGAGTCTGATGGAGGAACAGGAAGTTCTCAAATTTCTAAAGTTGCAGATAAAAAGTATGTAGGTATGGTGACAACGACACATCATGACAGTAATAAAGGAGACAAAATAAACCTTAGATGGAATATAGACAAAATAGAAACACCGGATAAAAAGAAAGAAATAAAAGGGAATTGGAATTTTGCTCTTACTGTAAAGGCAATGGATAGTAAAGAAAGAACAATTAATGGAAGTTCTGAAAAAGAAGGCGTAAAAGTAAATATGGAAAAGGTGGCAGTGTCACCGATATCGTTTATTCTTTATTACAATCAAGAAGTTTCTAAAAATACAAGGAAGGAATGGGATGCTGTAGATGTTGAGTTGGAAGTTAAAGATGATTTAGGTAATCATTATTCTGGAGAAGGAAATGGTGGATCAGGTAAGGATTCTTACAATATTCATTGGAGTGATACATTTCAAAAGCTCAATGAAAATGCAACGAAACTTATTATCACTCCTCGTGTTAACTTACGAATTCATACCCCTGAAAATCATGGCGGGGTAGAAATGAGCGGTGGAAAAGAGAAGAAAATTGAGGTACCTAAAAAAGAAGCAAAAAGTAAAGATATTGTGTTAGATGATATCGTAATTGATTTGAAAAAGTAAAAGACGAAAGGACTGTCTTGATAAATAGACAGTCCTTTTCTTTTTATTAAGAAGTAGTAATCAGTAAAGCATGTGGATGTTGTGTTTTATATTCTTCCTTCCATGGAATCTGTAATTGCTCCCAAGTTTGTCCGCTATCTAAAGATTGGAATACGCCATTATTATTTAAAGTATAAAATGTATGAGGTTCTGCCGGGTTTGTTGCAAGCATAGAGATGACTGTACCAATTGCGGATGGTAACCCGTGATGTACTTGTTGGAAGGGGGTATCCTTCGTTTTTCGGTAAATATAAGATTCATAAGGTATACGGTGGTGAGCTAAGTCAGCACTTGGTGCAGCAGAGACAAGGATGGTATCACAATCAGTAGGATCGATGGCCATACTGTATAAATAGTGATGTTCTAAGCCTTCGCTACATGAGGTCCAATTGTTTCCCCCATTATAACTTTCAAGGTATGCACGATCGGGTCCACTCATAAATCCATCACCGCATGACGCATAAAGGCGATTAGGAGCCTGTGGATGCATAAGAATTTGATGGGCGTCGATAGGAGCCCCAAATTTTTTATCTTCCCATGTTTGTCCATTATCTTTACTTTGAATGACAGCCCCTGCTTCAATTGATACGTGGAGATTATTTTGGTTATTTGGATCAACTGTAATCCAGCGAACATGATGCGTAAAAGGTCGTGGTGGGAATGCCCATGTGTATGAAGAAAGTAATGATTTCATATTTTTACATTCCTTCCATGTTTCACCGCCATTTTCTGAGTAAAACAAAGCGCTAGGTTCCGTGCCTACATAAACGACGCCATAGCCGTTAACTTGTTTAATAGGGCTTATAGTAATAGAAGTAATTGAAGAATGTAAAATACCATCTTCTTTAGGGAAGTCAAAGTAACGGTAAGAATCTCCAATTGGTCTCCAAGAATCACCTCTATCATCGCTTACCCATAGTCCTCGTCCAAAGGTACCGCAATATATGCGATTGGGTTGGAATGAATCAACCGCAATACAAGTAGGCTGCATATTCTGTAAGTGATATTGAACTTGAAACTCTTGATTTCTCTCTTCCGCAACAATAAGTTCACGTTCCATACAAAGGAATAATCGCTTCAATTTTATAGCCTCCTTTTAATTTTTTACAGTATTAAACAATATGAGAAAGAAAAAGAAGTAGTCTTGTTTTTTGTTGAGAAAAAAGGAACTGGTGCTAGGTATAACGAAAGGTGTATGAGTGAAGGGATGGATCGTGGGATAGGACTGCCCGTTAATGCGGGATAAATTGGTAAGGTTTGTAACATAATAGAATGCAGTAATTATTTTTGAAGGGGATCTATATGGGACATTCACAAAATAAAAAAGAGTTAATGATTGCTGAGGTTATTGGGGGGAATTATTGCTGCGTTACTTATTAAATTTTTTGGCTGGACGGCTGCCGATCCAATTGCAAGTATACTCGTTTCTATATTAGTCATTATAAGTGGCTGGCGTGTAACGCGTGATACCGTTCATGTATTGATGGAAGGTACGACACAACGTATTGATGTAAAACAAGTGAAAGATACATTATTAAACATTGCAATTGTAAAAGAGGTACATGACTTACACATATGGTCGGTTACATCGGATTTTCAAGTTTTAATGTGTCATCTTGTGATAGAAAAAGGTGAGGAGACACAAGGTGTATTAGTAGAAGCCACGTGTTTGTTGAAGGGAAGGTTTCATGCAGATCATGTTACGATCCAAGTAGAAGTAGAATCTATCCATAAAGAACTACTTTGCAAAGTATGAAAGAAAAAAGATGATAAAAAGTGTCATAAACAATCTTAGGAAACATACATATATATAATGTGGCCACAAACAGTTTGTAAGGTAAATATTTCATCACATTACTTTACTTCTAAAACATCATCTTTTACAATCAAAGTGGTAATTGATAGAGATTATCATTTTCAATTATTGTAGAAAGGAGTTTTTTAAAAGATGAGTAGTCAACTCCGTTTTGCTGTTGAAAATCGTAAGAGGCAGTTAATTGATCAGTTAATTGGGGCAGGTGTGTTTAAAGTTCTCGACCGACAATTATACGAGCTTTCCTTAGAGGAACTAGAAAAAGAGTATAGGGACATTGAGAAATATGCCGATATTCGTGCATAGTCATATAGAATTGTAAGTAAAGAGCTGTTTACGTTGTAGAAAACGTAAACGGCTCTTTTCATTATTTCATAGAGATTATTTTTTGTATTTCTTTCATTGGTCGTAACCAGTTTTGAGACATGATTTGTTCTATTTGCGCTGCATCCTGGTTTTTTAATGCCTCAATGATTAAATTGTGCTCTTCAATAGATTGACGTGCAGGAATAAAGTTTTGGAAAAAAAGGTATTCGAGACGTAATACATGAAGCTGAATGTTTGCTAAGAAAGGTTCGATATATGTATTTTTAGCGATTGCTACGATTGTATTATGAAATTGTATATCTAAGTGTAATGCTTGTTTTGAATTTTTTTCATCTATGGCATTTTGAAATGCTTCGTTTATTTCAGAAAGTCTTATCAGGTCATCTTCTATTATTTGATGAATCGCTTGTTTTCCAATAATGGTATGAAGACCAGCAATTGTTTCATAAATGACAGATACATCTTCTAATTTTATAGGAGCAATTTTTGTTTTTTGTCCTGGAATCATCTCGACTAGTCCTGAAAGTTCTAACACTTGAAGCGCTTCTCTAACGGGTGTTCTGCTCACACCTAAAGCTTCAGCTAGCTCCCCATCATTAATTTTTTCATCAGGTTGCAAAACACCTTCAATAATCCAATCTTGTAATTGATTTAACACGAGTGACTTAGCGGATACTCTTTCTTGCTTTCGGTAGTTTTGAGGAATAGGCATGATCGAACAGTTCCTTTCATTTTATGTTTTGTTTTTTCGTATCGACAAGTCGTAGTTTCGGTTTTCCTTCATCTGGCTTTTGGCTTAGTACAAGTACCATTACAATAACACAAAGAGCGCCTAATAATTGAAATGATTGAAACGGAACATGCAAAATGAAAATAGAAGAAATGATAGCTGCAAGCGGTTCTGTACAACCAAATAATGTAGTTTCTTTCGGTGTAAGATATCGTATGCTGTCTAAATATAAATAAAATGCGATGAGTGTTCCGAAAATAACAACGAATGTAATGAGAAAAAGATTGTTAGGCTGTAAATATTTCATGCCTGATAATAAGATAAACTTGTTCGTGGAGAGAAAATGTAAGACGGTTACACCAACTCCTCCAATAATCATCCCCCATCCAACAATAACAGATGAAGACCATTTCTCTAATAATTCCTTTGAATAAAGGCTATAGAATGCTAGTGATAGACCAGATAAAATACCCCAAATGATAGCCGGTGTTGAAACAGCCAAATTATCAATGGAGCCATTCGTTAGTAAGAAAAAGGTTCCGATTAAAGATAGTGCAATAGAAATAAAATCGATTTTAGTAGGACGAATATTCCATTTAAAGATGAGATAAACAGTTATAAATATTGGTGCTAAATATTGTAACAATGTTGCGACTGCAGCATTTCCTTCTTTAATAGAAGCAAAATAAGTATATTGGACTGCAAGCATGCCTAACAATCCAAACAGAATCATTTTGTTTGCCTCGCCTTTTTGTTTCCAAATGCCGAGTACTTCTGATTTTTTACTGCCAAATGAGGAGAAGAAGAGCAGAATACTTCCGGATATAAGCAATCGAATTGTAACTAACCATTCTGTAGAAACATTTTCTTGCTGAAAAAGTTGTTGTGCAGCGGTTCCAGACAATCCCCATAAACTAGCACCTGTAATGACCATAATAATGCCTTTCAATCTTCCTGAATCCATAGCGGGGGCCTCCTTTCAAAAAGAAAATCTAATTGAAATATTGAATACAATATGTAATATATCACGAGTAATATTAAAAATAAACAGAATTTTTTAATATTAAATACAGACAAGTGATAGGTATAATTATGGTGAAATATTGTAAAGGAGGGGTTTGATGATCGGCGGTTTTATAATCTGTTTTATTGTAGGTATGATAATAATTATTCTGGGATACCAAATTCATATAAACTAAAAACAAGGTGGTAACCTTTTGAGGAGACCATCTTGTTTTTGAAATCATTTTATAGTTAGTAATCTTGAAAATTTTGCATTATGAGACAACAGTAAAAGGGGGAATTGGATCAACAAAACCATCCCACTCCTGCCTCATTTCTTCATCGGTTAATAAGCATGTATCTAAAGAGCGTTCAATTTCATATTGATCCATTTCAACTCCAATAAAGACTAGTTCTGTTATTCGATCTCCATACTGCTTATCCCAATTTTTTAAGACTTCTGGTTCTTCCGCAATGATTTGCTGCTGCTCAGCTTCAGGTAATGCTGCAATCCATTCACCAGCTCCTTGGATAGTAATGGAAGATCCAGCTTGAGACAGAAGTCCCATCATATGGTTACGAGATGCGAGCCAGAAAAATCCTTTTGCTCTTACAACATCTAGTGGCCAGTTTTTTAACCAATTCATAAGTCGAATAGGATGAAATGGACGTTTGCGGCGATAAACAAAGGAACTAATGCCGTATTCTTCTGTTTCTGGCGTATGATGAGTATTATTTAACTCTTGAATCCAACCAGCTGCTTGACTTGCTTCATCATAGTTAAATAAATTCGTATTTAAAATTTCATTTAGTGGTACCGCGCTAAATGAAGATTCAATAATTTTTGCGCTAGGATTTAATTTTTGTAATAGAAAATGGAGTTCGATAATATCTTCTTTTTCTAGTAAATCCACTTTGTTCAAAAGAATAACATTTGCAAATTCGATCTGATCAATTAGTAGATCGATAACTTCTCGTGTATCTGTGTCATCAATTGCTTGCTTTCGATCTAGTAAACTTTCCCCAGCGGCAAAGTCATCCCAAAATCGATTTGCGTCGACTACAGTAACCATCGTATCGAGACGACATTTGCTCGTTAAATCAATTCCTAGTGCCTCATCTATATACGTAAATGTTTGTGCAACAGGAATAGGCTCACTAATGCCGGAAGATTCAATGACAATGTAGTCAATATCTCCTGCCTCTACAAGGCGATTTACTTCAATGATTAAGTCTTCTCGAAGTGTGCAACATATACAGCCGTTTTGTATTTCTACTAATTTTTCTTCTGTACGAGAAAAACCTCCTTGTTTCACAAGAGCAGCGTCAATATTTACTTCGCTCATATCATTTACAATGACAGCTACTTTTAAGCTCTCTCTATTTGTCAAAATATGATTCAATAATGTGGTTTTTCCAGAACCTAAAAAACCACTTAAAACGGTAATGGGTACTTTTTTCATTGTATATTCCTCCTATTAAATCGTAATCATTACGTTTTATAATAAATGACATTGAAAAGAAAATCAACAATAAATCATAATCATTACGATTTGTGAATAGAAATAGAGTATAAAAAATGTTTGGAAATTGTCATAGAAGAAGAGGACAAGCATACGCTTAAATATGAATAAAATGGAGGCGAGAAAGTTGGTATTTACTAGAATTTCAAAAGAGTTAATCGGTACGCTTCTTATTGTACTATTTTTATTTTTATTATTTTTTGTAGATTTTACAAATCTAGCAGTTTTACAAAAAAGTATTCCAAAAGAATGGTTGAACGTAAATACAATTTTTTTAAGTATTTTCTTTGAGGCAGTACCGTTTATTTTATTAGGAGTTATCGTTTCTTCCATTATTCAAGTATTTGTGACGGAAGATATGATTCAAAAGGTATTACCAAAGTCACCTATCGTTATGATGCTACCAGCAGCATTTGTAGGTATTATATTTCCAATGTGTGAATGTGTCATCATCCCTATTGTAAGAAGGCTCATTCAAAAGGGGTTACCACTTCATGTTGGGATTGTCATTTTAGTGAGTGCCCCTATTATGAATCCAATTGTTTTTTTGTCTACTTTTTATGCGTTTCAAACAAATTCATCGATTGTATATGCTCGTTTTGGTATCACTTTTCTAGTTGCGCTTCTCATTGGATTTATTGTGTACTCCTGTTACCGTGGAAAAAATGTATTAAAGGATACAACAGTTCCAGCACATGAAAAGCAAAAAAAGAGTTGGAAAGATGTTGTAAATCATACAGTTGATGAGTTTTTTGATACAGGGAAATATTTATTAATCGGTGCATGCTTGGCAAGTTTATTTCAAACATTTTTAGATCGAAATGTTCTTGACGCAGTAGCACATAGTGAAGTATTTTCACCATTTGTAATGATGGGATTTGGTTACGTCTTATCTCTATGCTCAGCTGCAGATGCTTTTATTGCGGCATCGTTTGGTCATATATTTTCTAGTAAAGCTCTTCTTTCATTCCTTGTATTTGGTCCAATGCTTGATTTTAAAAATACATTTATGTTATTTGCTCATTTCCAAAAGAAATTTGTATTCGCGTTTATTGGGATTGTAATCATGACTGTGTATATTGTTGTTCAGCTGACAATGTGATTAAGGAGGGAGAAAAATGCGTAATCATGAACAAAGAAAATTCCATAGTTACATTCGTGGCATCATTTTAATCGGTTTTGCAATGCTTTTATTTAAACTTCTTGTAACAGGGAATATTGATCACTTCATTGCACCTAAAATGATAAAGTTTACATATGTAGCCTTTGCAGTGTCACTTCTTCTTGGATGTTTACAAGTATGGAAAAATGGTGAAGAGAAACAAAATGCCTGTCATTGTTGTGAGCATCATACAGCGCCGAAATCAAAAATGGGTGTTTTTCTGTTATACTCCTTATTTCTTATTCCTATTGTTAGTGCATTTTTATTCTCGAACGTAACAATTGATGGTAGTCTCGCATCAAACAGAGGAATGAATCAGAGTGCACAGGCAAAGAGTGTAGAGCAGAAAGTACCACAAACGAAACAGGTCAGTTCCGATTGGAGGGAGTTATTAGTTGACAAAGAAGAAGAACCGATTCAAAATCTTCCCTCATCAGAGCAGTCACCAGAAGAATTAGAAAGAAACATAATAAAACAAAAGACCATACAGGTGGATGATAAAAATTACATTCAAACGATGAATATAATTGGTCAAGACGTTCTCGGATTTAAAGGAAAACAAATTACGTTTACAGGGTTTACCTATAATGATAAAGAAGTGAAAGGGGATAAAACAGTAGTTGCTCGGTACGGCATTACATGTTGTGTTGCAGATGCTTCTGTGTGGGGGATGATTGTTTCTGGAAACGAAATAAGTACTTTTTCAGAAGAGACGTGGGTGAAAGTCACAGGGATTTTAGATGAAACGACATATAAAGGGACGCTGTTTCCACTTGTAAAAGTAAGTAAAGTAGAAAAAGTGGAAAAGCCGAAAAATCCGTATGTGTATGATGCTTTGCCGCAGTGATAATTTGAAACAGCTATTAGCCTTGTCAAGGAATAAAGGGTGAAGGCATAACCATTGTATTTTCTTTCTAAAGAGACATACGACAAAGATTGTGAAAGCTCTTAATCGAAAAATGATCGCAGAACAAGTAGTAAGTTTTCAAGTTTAATAGAAGATAAGCATGCATCTACTAAATTCAAAAGAAGATACATGCTTATTTATTTTTGGGGAAATATAAAACAGTACCTTGCAATGAATAATACTAAATGATAATATGTAGTTGTAAATGGTAAAATTTTCTTTGTATAAATTAGGAAGTAGGTGGTACAGCACATTTTATTAAATTTTAAAGTTAAAAGTAAAGCTTCTAAGTACAGCAGAAAATAATTCACTAGGTAAAAAGTATCAAAAGAAAAAATAATTTAATTAGGGGGCTTAATAATGAATTCAAAACGTGTACTATTGGAAGTTTTTCATATACATAAGTCTTTTCGAAATATGAAGGTTGTAGAAGATATAAGTTTTAAAATTTATGAAGGAGATGTTGCCGGTTTTATTGGACCTAACGGTGCTGGAAAAACAACAACAATCCGCATGATTTTAAACTTAATTCATCGTGATGATGGAACAGTAACAATTAGTGGACATAATATTGATAGTGAATTTAGTCAAGCGATGAAAAAGGTGGGAGCAATTGTAGAAAATCCAAGCTTTCATGGGAATCTTTCAGGATATAAAAATTTGAAGTTAGTAGCCAATTTAAATAGTGTATCAGAGGAAAGGATTTGGGAAGTTCTCAATCTTGTGCAGCTACAAGTACGAGCTAAAGATAAGGTAAAAGAATATTCATTAGGAATGAAACAGCGTCTTGGTATTGCGATGTCTTTATTGAAAAAACCTGATTTATTAATTCTAGATGAGCCAACAAATGGATTAGATCCGCAAGGAATACGGGATATGAGAGCGATGATTAAAAAATTAGCGGAGAAGGAGAAAATAGGACTCCTTATATCAAGTCATATTTTGCATGAACTTGAACAGGTATGTACGCGATTTCTTATTTTAGATAAAGGAAAATTATTATTAGATTGTAAACGAGAGAACCTCGATCAAGAAATAGGCTCTTTAGAACATTTATTCTTTGACACAGTAGAAGGGGTGATGGTTTATGCTTAAAATGGTTGGAAATGAACTGATAAAAATGTTTTCTGGAAAAAGAATGTATGTGTTTATTGCTGTTTCTCTTCTTTATGTAATTGTTACACTCGTTTCTACGAAGAATATGATATCGAATATGGATACGATTAAAGATAATATTCCTGCAAATCTAAATGTACCACCTGTTCCTGAAATTTCATTAAATGGATTTTCGGCAAGTGTTATTACATTAGATGGGATATCAAGTTTTTTATTAGTGGTATATATCATTGTATTGGCGGCGAGTAGTATAACCGATGAATATAGAGATGGAACATTAAAATTACCATTGTTACAAGGAATGAAGAGAAATTCTATCATTCTTAGTAAATTGATAGCATTAAGTTTTATAATAGTATTCTTTTTAGTATTTAATTTTATCGTTTCTAGTGCAAGTGGTTCCTATTTATTTGGCCTTGGAGAACAATTTATGCTGCATCACCCTAGCTATGGAAAGGTAGAATTATCAATATTTGAAGGAATAGGAGTGCTTCTTCAAATGAATGGTGCAACATTCTTGTTTTTGCTTGCTGCCGCAGCGATTGTCATGTATATTTCGATAAAAATGAACAGTACAGCAAATGCAATTGGGATTGGCGTTGGCCTATTATTAGCAATGAATATTATCGGAAGTTTGGGATTATCTGTTAATCCATATTTCATCTTCGGTTATACAAAGTTTCATGAGAAAATTTTGAATCATGATGGTGTGCTTTTAGGAGTGGGAATTTTATTGGTACACTTTGCACTTTTCCTTATATTAAGTTTGTATGATTTTAAAAGGAAAGACCTTGTGCATTAATCGATAAAAGCCTTCTATACCCTAATGAGTATAGAAGGCTTTTATATTTTCAAAAATAAAATTCAAATCATAATGTAGTTCGATGGTATGTTTTTCATAAGCTTTTGTTTATTAATTTTTATATTTATGTTTGTAAATTATAAATAAAAATATAACATTTTTATAATTTTCATTGCGAAATATCTGCGCTACTTTTACAATAGAAAAGGTGTATATTTATTATACTAAAAAAACAAATCGGAATAATATGAAAATTATAGTCTGTCTTTATGCATTGTATACAAAAGTACGTGTTAGACGACATACATCATGTTATCGACTTGTAAGGAGAGAAGCAAATGAAAAGTGTAAGATTACCATCGATTCCAGAAATCATTATTCTTTTATTACTGTTTCTTGCTGTTGTCTTTTCCTTTCAAACGATTTTTAATCTGCCAATTCAATTAGCGCTATTTATTTCATGGTTTTTAGTAATTGCGCTTGGGCTAAGGTTAGGGTTTCGTTATCAAGAATTGCAAGATGCAATTACGAAAGGAATTTCCAACGGATTAGAAGCCGTTCTTATTTTAGTTGCTGTCGGAGCACTAATCGGAACATGGATTGCCGGTGGTGTTGTACCGACATTAATCTATTATGGATTAGAGTTTATTCATCCGAGTATATTCTTATTAGCAACCTTGATTATATGCTCTATTACTTCCATTGCAACAGGTACATCTTGGGGAACAGTTGGTACAGCTGGTATTGCCATGATGGCAATCGGTGAAGGTCTTGGCTTACCGCTTCCACTAGTTGCTGGAGCAGTACTTTCAGGGGCATACTTTGGAGATAAGCTATCCCCACTTTCTGATAGTACAGTACTTGCTGCTTCAATGGCGAAAGTAGATGTTATCGCACATGTTCGGGCAATGCTTGTACTAGATGTTCCGGCATATATTATTACTGGAATTATGTTTACAGTTGCCGGATGGATGTATGGCGGAGATAATGTTGATTTAAACAAAGTGGAATTTTTAAAAGAGGCTTTATTAAAGCAATTTGATATTAAAGTATGGATGCTTGTTCCAGCGGTTGTTGTTATTGTGCTATTAGCAATGAAAAAACCATCAATGCCAACAATTGCAATGGGAGCACTTCTCGGCGCAATTTGGGCAGCTCTTTTCCAAGGAATGCACTTTGGGGATGCAATTGGAACAGCATATAATGGCTTCTTTATTGAGTCGGGTGTAGACTTTATTGATAAGTTGTTAAATCGCGGTGGAATCAATGGTATGCTTGGTTCAGTAGCTGTTATTATTTTCGGATTAGGTTTCGGAGGATTACTTGAAAAACTAGGTGTATTAAAAGTAATCGTATCAAAATTTGAGAAGAAACTAAACTCTGCAGGAAATGTAACGCTGTCCACATTAATCGTTGCTTTTCTGGCAAACGTATTCGGCTGTGCGATGTACGTATCACTTATTTTAACTCCAAAAATTATGCAAGACAGCTATGATAAATTAAAACTCGATCGCCGTATATTAGCACGTAACTCAGAAGTGGGTGGAACGCTAACTTCCGGGATGGTTCCATGGTCTGATAACGGGATTTTCATGGCTGGTATATTAGGCGTTGCAACATTATCATACATTCCATTCATGTGGATGAGCTTCGTATCATTAGCGCTAGCAGTTATATACGGATATACAGGGAAATTCATTTGGTATGTTGATGATGCTGAAAAAGGAAAACAAGCGTCATAAGATAAGAAAAAACCATCCTTTGCGTATAGCAGAGGATGGTTTTTTTTATAAACTATGTGATAGATAAACTGCTAAAAAATAAAATTTCTATAATTTGTAAAGTTAAATGAAAACCAAATGAGATATACGGATTGAAATAACAAATAAGATATGCTTTTTTCAGCAAACCCACTTTAATATGATGCACGGTTGTAATTTATATGGTTGAATTTTTAGTTTTTTTATTTCTTTATTCGACAAAACATAACAAATTATTGTAATTTAGTTTGTTATGTTTATTTGGGAATTATGCAATTTTTACATATTGGAGGGCGTATAGGTTGAAAAAACGTACTGTTGAATTGGTAACAGGACTAGTTGCTTCTATAGTAGGAGCTTGTATATCAGTTTTTCTTTTTATTATGTATGGTTTTAGGTCAGTTATTGATGATTCTTGGAAAACTCAAGCCGATGGGGCGCTCGTGGTTTTTCTTATACAGATTTTAGCTACTGTTATTTCTTGTTTTGTCAATAAAATGAACAATAGGTTATATGGAAGTGTAATGCTTACTATTGGTATCGTCTCTATACTCTTTTCATTTGATGCATTGTTGTTTCCAGGAGTTTTATATATTGTTTCTGGATGTTTAGCGTTTAGATTACTAGAAAATACATCAGGTGAAAAATAGAATGCAAATAAAGGAATCAGGATATCTATTATGATGTTCGATAGTATTATGTAAGAAGGGTGTGAAGTCTGAACACTTCAGCAAAATATAAAACTATCTCTTTCGTTGACTTGTTAGAAATTTTTATTTTATAGTACTAAGTCAACCCGTAAGTTCGATTCGAACTTACGGGTTGTTCAGTTTCCGATGATATTAGTATATTTCCCATACCAAAAAGCAAAATATATAGTATCAAAAACAGGAGGAGAAATATGACTGAATCGCTACTGCTGGAGTATGGGGGAGTTATATTAATTCTTATCGCATTAGAAGGAGTGTTATCTGCAGATAATGCTCTTGTACTTGCTATTATGGTTAGACATTTACCTGAAGATGATCGTAAAAAAGCGTTGTTTTATGGATTGTTTGGAGCGTTCATATTTCGATTTGGATCATTATTTTTAATTTCATTTCTTGTGAATGTATGGCAGATGCAAGCGATTGGTGCGGTTTATTTATTGTTTCTTTCTGCTAGAAGTTTAGTTAAAGTGTATCGAAAAAAGAAATGGCAAAGAGTAGAGCATGGAGAGCAGGAAAACAAGATTGAAGAAAATACCTCGAAAAAGAAAAGTGGTTTTTGGTTAACAGTTCTGAAAGTAGAGATTACAGATATTGCATTTGCGATTGATTCAATTTTAGCTGCAGTAGCTCTTACATTAACAATTACACCACTAAATAAAGGGATGATAGGTGGTCTTGACGCAGGAAGGTTTTTCGTTATTTTAACGGGTGGAATGATTGGTTTAATTATTATGCGATTCGCAGCTACTTACTTCGTAAAGTTATTGCGTGAAAGACCTGGTCTTGAAACGGCGGCTTTTATGATTGTTGGCTGGGTCGGTGTGAAGCTGATTATTTCAACGTTAGCACATCCTATGGTTGGAATCATTGACAAGGATTTCCCGCAGTCAGTTACTTGGAAAGCGATTTTTTATATCGTATTAATTGCGATTGGCGTTTGTGGATGGTTTTTATCTCCTGATCCATCTGAGACATAATTTTTAAATGTAGAATGTTTAATAAATAAGAGTGAGAATCCTTATCATTTAAATGAAAGTCTGTTACAATAAAAACGTAGCTATTTTATTTTCAAGGGGATGAAAACATGGAATACAGAATTGAAAGAGATACATTGGGAGAAATGAAAGTTCCAGCTGATAAATTATGGGCAGCACAAACACAACGCAGTAAAGAAAACTTTCCGATTGGAACTGAGCATATGCCGCTTGAGATTGTACAAGCATTTGCGATTTTAAAGAAAAGTGCAGCAATTAGTAATCAGAAATTAGGGAAGTTATCAGAAGAAAAAGCTCAGGCGATTGTAGAAGCAGTCGATGAGATCTTGGCAGGAAAATGGAATGAACATTTCCCGCTTGTTGTATGGCAAACAGGTAGCGGTACACAATCGAATATGAATGTGAATGAAGTAATCGCAAATCGCGGGAATCAAATTTTAAAAGAAAAAGGGCTTGATGTACATATTCACCCAAATGATGATGTGAACATGTCTCAAAGTTCAAATGACACATTCCCAACAGCGCTTCACGTTGCTTGTGTAATTGCGGTGGAAAATCAAGTGTTACCAGCAATTACGAAATTAAAAGAGACATTACAAGAAAAAGTAACTGCTTTTCAACAGATTATTAAAATTGGTCGTACGCATTTGCAAGATGCAACGCCTCTAACATTAGGTCAAGAAATTAGTGGCTGGCACCGTATGCTTGAAAAAACAGAGCGTATGATTGCAGATAGCAATACATATATGAAAGAACTTGCCATTGGCGGTACTGCTGTTGGCACGGGCATTAACGCGCATCCAAAATTTGGTGCGATGGTAGCGGAAGAAATTAGCCAGTTTACAGGTAAACAATTCGTATCAGCACCGAATAAGTTTCATGCATTAACAAGTCATGATGAGGTTGTATTTGCACATGGTGCGTTAAAAGCATTAGCAGCTGATTTAATGAAGATTGCAAATGATGTACGTTGGCTTGCAAGCGGTCCACGTAGTGGTCTTGGTGAAATTATTATTCCTGCAAATGAGCCAGGGAGTTCTATTATGCCAGGTAAAGTAAATCCAACGCAAAGTGAAGCATTAACAATGGTTACGGCGCAAGTTATGGGAAATGACGCAACAATTGGATTTGCAGCGAGCCAAGGTAACTTTGAGTTAAACGTATTTAAGCCAGTAATTGCATATAACTTCTTACAATCTGCTCGTTTATTAGCAGATGCAACAGTTTCATTTAATGATAAATGTGCGATTGGTATCGAGGCAAATGAAGAAGTGATTAACCAAAATGTAAATCGTTCTTTAATGCTTGTTACAGCATTAAACCCACATATTGGTTATGAAAATGCAGCGAAAATTGCGAAACATGCTCATAAAGAAGGATTAACGTTAAAAGAAGCAGCATTACAATCAGGATTATTAACAGAAGAACAGTTCGATGAAATTGTAGATCCGAAGAAAATGATTGCACCGAAAGAATAATCTTAATGAATAATGAAGAGCCAAGGTTTTAATTTTAAAATCTTGGCTCTTTTTTCATGGTAAAATATTTGAAATGAAAGGGAGGTGAGGAGAATGAAATATGCCATTTCTACATTATCAGTGCTTATCACATATATCGTATTACAATTGTCATCAAGTACTATCATATACTTTTATATGCAGGATTCACCGGAGTGGACGAGCGTCGCAATGCTAACCCCAGCAGTATCTACGAATCACTTCTTTGAGATTGAATACATACAATTACTCTTTGTTTTTTTATCTTCCATCGTAGGATTTGCAACTCTTAAACTTATTGAAAGAAGAGAAAGGGGGCAAGATCAAAGTAAATCTAGTAATTAGTTTCACATGATAACGCTTATGTGCTATAAAAAGCTTCATATTAGTGAAAACATGGAGCTTTCATAATTTTCATGAACGAGTAAATTTAAAAATTTCATTAGCGGCTCTAGCATAACCACCCGCGTTACGAAATGATTGACTAATTTTTTTTGTATTCTTTTTGTAAATGGGATTTATTAACATTTTACTAACGGCTTCTTTGATATCCTCCACCGATAATTGTTGAATATTTAACATCATTCCTGCACCAAGTTCTCTTACTCGTTCAGCAATCGTATGTTGATCATTTATGATAGGAAGCATGACTAAGGGTACTTCAAAATAAAGTGATTCACTGGTGCTATTCATTCCACAATGGCTAATAAAGACATCAGTTTGGTGAAGTACATCTAATTGAGGAACATAGTTACGAACAATAAAATTATCTGGTATATCTCCTAGCTGTTCCGCTGTTAATTGCTTGCCTATACTAAGCACCACTTTAACATTTAAATCTTTTAAAGCGGCGAAGCATTTTTGATAAAATTCAGGCTGGTTGTTCATGATCGTCCCCATAGAAATGTAAATTACACGTGTTTTTTTTAATAGGTCAATTGGAAAATCGTTTAAAGTTCCATTTTCAGCAATGGAAGGACCGACAAAAATATAGTCATTTTGAAAAGCATTGCTATTTCTTTGGAAATAGGAAGAAGTAAAGACGATATTCAAATCTCCTGAACCAGGGCAAAGTAAAAAGTTATCAGGTAACGGAATATCATATTTATTTTCTAAATATAGTTTGCGGTTGGCGATTTCTTCTAATTGCAAAAATGCTTTTAACATGGCCAAACGCTTTTGTTTTTGTTCCATATCATCTATTCCTGTCAGAGACATATTTACTTTTGGATCTTGTGAATATGCGAAAGTGGCCCAAGTTGCAATAGATAATAACTTGCTTTGGTGAGCAATCCATTTTCCAGGTAGAGACTGTGCATCGTATATGATGTAATCATACGTTTCTTTGGAAATTTCCTCTAGAATGGAGTCGGTGATCATTTCCATTGCATTTAGAAATTGCAATAAATATTCCTTAGGTTGGGAAGCCATAAGCCCCATACTCTCTGCAAGATTTCTTTGTGCCTTTTGATCAACGGGACGGAACTGAGCACCTACTTTTTTGATTTTTTCTTCAAAATGATTTGATGAATAATAGACAATATGTTCTCCGCGTTTTACTAAATCATTTACTAATTCCAATGTTGGATTTACATGTCCTTCCCCACCTATGTTGATGTAAAGTGATTTTTTCATATTTATCCCTCCAGTAAATATAGTTTGATACAAATCTTAGCGAAGAGAATACAAGTTTTATCAGTAATGATTCCTGTAGCAGTGCGAATTACAGAATATGATGGTTATAATCATAAAGTAGATTATTATGCTGAGAAATATTGTGTAATAAGATCTCTATTTTCATTTTTTGGATGTGTATTTCATCTTTAAATGGATCTTTAAAATAAACGTAGTTATCTTCTGTTTGAATTATAACAAACGTTTTTGATTATAGTCTATAAAAAAATTAACGGTGCAATGGATTCTGTTTTTGTGCGGGCTGATTAAAGTTTCACTTTATATCTACTATACATTCAGTTTAGAGAGAGTTAAAAAACAATAACGGAAGCGTTAACCTAATATGGTAAAATTTAAGTGTATTATGAATGAGAATTAAATAATTAACTGAAGAAAAAGGGGATTGCATATGCTTGAAGAGTTATTAGAGAGTATGTTTGATGATGTAGGAGATAGGAAACAAGCAGTTATTGCAAATCATTTAGGGGAGAAAGGTTTTTGTAAAAAAAAGGTGGTTATTCAAAAGGGAATGCTTTCTTTTTATACAAAAGAATTTTCAATAGATCAAGAAATGGTAGGAGATCATTTTAATGCTCGAATTAATGGAGAGCAAGGAGTAATACTATCTTGGGTGACAGATAGACAAGAAGTAACAGGAATTTATATTGAAACGAAGGAAATTGATAGGATATTAACAAAATCGATTAAAGTCAATGGAAAAGACACTTATATTATTAATACGAGAAGAAGTGATTATCGTATTATTAAACAAAATTAATTATAATAGTTGGTAGGTGAGTTAAATGAATTCTTTAGAACTTGCAATAAACACAGTTCTAAGTCAAGTAGTGAGAGTGCTTGATTGGAATATTGATAAATATAGCCATGGGAAAATATATATGGATTTAGGAAAATATGGTATGGGGGATTTAAGTATTGTATTACAGGAAGGGCATTACGATACTGAAAACGGGAAACTCCAAGTAGAAAATGAAACGCGTGTTTTTTCGTTTTGTGTAGAATGTGATAAAAGAGAAGATGGGGCACTAATTTTGTCCTATTTAAATAAAGATAATGTTGTGACTGGTAAATATATTGAAGCAAAGGCGATTAACTCACTATATAGAAAAATCATGAAGATTAATGGGAGAAAAGGTTATTTAATTAGTACTAACCGCAAAGATTATTTTCTTATTAAAGAATAAAGGTACATCTGATACCCTTACGTACTGTGAATTCGCATAGTTGTTTTTTTAAGAAAATGTTATTAATGATGGAATCGTAATGTATAGAATGTCATGAAAGATTAGAGGTAAAGAAGAGAGTTAGCAAGTTTGACAATTCATATGATAGACAAACTTGCTAATATGATTAATTGGTAGGTTTGTCAATTACTTTTAGGTTTGGACATTTGTCTTTTAATAAACTGATAAATTTTCCCTCTTCTTGTGGCAAACAAACTGTTAAAGTATCAAATAGTCCATACATAATTTCTAATCGTTGTCTTGTCCATTTTTTTGAACCTAATTGTTTTCCATAATATTTTATGTGACGTACATTTTCAAAGGGGATTTCAGTATTTGTAAAAAAGTACTTAACGACTAGTGAACCATTAGTTATTTCATAAGTAGATCTATACAGAGAGAAAAAGTTGAATAGATTCAATAGCATAATACAACTAAAATAAATATGATCATCACCTTGAATGAAAATTTGTGCACATCCAATAATGCTTACTAATATAAAGATAAATACGTGTACAGGATTTTTTTAAACTTTGAACTTCATTTCTAATCACCTCTGAAATTTTGCTTTATTAAATAATTGCATATTTTGTTCTCAGAGAATTCATGTGAAATTTTAAAATGTGAATTATGATATCTCTATTTGGGATTTGATAGGGAATGTGTATGCTGTTTAGTTTTTAATATTAAGGGTGGTTTAGAGTAAGTTATAAAAAAGGTATGATGATAGGTGTACTATTTGTATGTCTTTTCACTTTGAATGGTTGTGAATATTCGAATGGATTTCAAGGGGATTGGAACCCACTAACGAATAAAAAAGAAATCATAAAAGTAAGTAAGACTTTGATCCACGTTGTGACGAAACAATAAGCCTTTGTTTTTTTATGATGATATGGCAATAGAAATGGAGAGTAAATAAAGTGACATAATCGGGTGTAATAAAAACAAAAATCTTTTAATAGATTTTTGTTTTTTTAATTAACTATAAAATTCTTTCAAAAAATGAACACGAGTCCCATGTTTAACAAAATCATTTTCGCGTAGATATGGCACTGTTCATTTTATATCTTCCAATGGTTTTATAGTAAACAAAGGTTTTTGAATGATTACTATAGCGTTTTAAACATACCCTTAGAATTTTTTATCAAAAGATAATTCTCATTAATGGAGTGGAGTACCTGTAAAAAGATAAGATTCTTTCATTTTATATCATAAGTAAACACCTCTCTTCAAACAAATACAAACGTTTTTGTATTTGTTTATAAAATAAGTAAACATAATGTTGAAAAGTTTGTATTGTTTATGGTAATATGATGAAGTCGATAAACGATATCGTAATTTGTTTGCATTAATAACAAACTATTTGGAGGATTGTTTAGTATGAGTGATATTTCAGAGCGCTTTTGGGAAGCCACAGTTGAGGAACTGAAAAATGGATATGTATTTGAAAAGGAAACAGAAGAATACATTTGTTTAGCTTGTGGAGAAAAATTTATTAAAGGTGTTATTTATCAAGATTACAATGTTTTGTATGAAGCAGAGAAATTCGCACAGTTGCATATTGAAAAGGAACATACATCTATGTTCGACTATTTATTAAGTCTTGATAAGAAGTTTACAGGTTTAACTGACTTACAAAAGAAGATGGTACAGTTTTTTTATATGGGTTTAAATGATAAAGAAATTGTGAAAGAACTGGATGGTGGAAGCACATCAACAATTCGAAATCATCGCTTTACATTACGAGAGAAGATGAAACAGGCTAAGGTGTTTTTAGCGCTAATGGAATTATCAGAAGGAAAATCAAAAGTGCAGTCTAAATTTTTACCAATTCATCGAACAGCTACAATGGTGGATGACAGATATAACATTACAGAAGAAGAGAATGATGAAGTACTGAAATTGCATTTTACAGAAGGATTAGATGGGCCACTTGTTAAATTTCCGAAGAAACAAAAACGCAAACTTATTATATTGAGACATTTAGTGAAAAAGTTTGATAGCAGTGAAAAGTATACAGAAAAAGAAGTGAATCAAATTTTAGAACAAGTGTATCCAGATTTTGTAACTTTAAGAAGATACTTAATTGAATACGGTTTTCTAGATCGAACACCTGATGGAAGGAAATATTGGGTCAAGTTATAAGGGAAGATAAAGAAAGGAGAAAGGAAAATGAATAGAAGAGCAGAATTAAAACAATTATACAAAGAAACAGAGATTGAAGCTGGTGTTTATCGTATTACAAATACAAAAAATAAGAAAATGTATGTCGAGCGTACAATGAATTTAAAGACAATGAGTGGAAGACGTTTTGAACTCAATGTAGGTTCTCATACAAATAGAGCCTTACAAGATGACTGGAAGCAGTACGGTGCAGATGCCTTTGAATTTGAAGTGTTAGAAGTCTTGAAAAAGAAAGAGACTGGGTATTTTAATGCTAAGGAAGAATTGAAAAAATTAGAAGAGAAGTGGCTGAAGGAATTACAGCCATATGGAGAGCGCGGGTACAACCGAGCAGTCTCTTAATAAAAGGAGAAATGAAAGTTGAAATCACCGGCAGATAATATTCAAGAAGGTGTAGAATCACAAGATCAACAAAAGGAAGGGAAGCCGATATGGAAATCAATGTCCATGTTTTTAGTTCCCTTACTTTTAAGTAATGTATTACAATCAGTTGGACAGTTGTTTGGGATGGTAGTAGTAGGGCGATGGCTTGGTGTAAATGATTTAGCTGCCATTTCTGCGTTTTTCCCATTGTTCTTTTTACTTGTTTCATTTGTAATTGGAATTGGTTCGGGTAGTTCTATTTTAATCGGGCAGGCATTTGGTGCTCGTAATGAAGATCGTGTGAAAGCGGTCGTTGGTACAACACTCACATTTACATTTATTATTGGAGCCGTTTTAGCAGTAGTAGGAAGTATATTCGCCATGGATATTATGCGTCTAATGGGGACACCAGAAAACATTATTGATATGAGTGTACACTATGCACGCATTTTATTTATTTCAATGCCAGTCTTATTCTTATATTTTGCATATACAACATTTATGCGAGGGACAGGAGATTCTAAAACGCCATTTTATTTTTTAATAGTTAGTACAGTATTGAACATGCTATTATTACCTGTTCTTATTTTTGGGTGGTTAGGAATGCCGAAACTTGATGTTTATGGAGCGGCTTATGCCTCTGTAATATCAACAGTTATAACATTTGTTGTTATGCTTATTTATTTAAAGAAGAAAAATCATCCATTACAATTGGATGAAACAGTACGGAAATATCTTCGTATGGATTGGGATTTATTAAAGTTATTATTACGCCTCGGTATTCCGGCAAGTATCAATATGATCTTAGTTTCGTTATCTGAAATTGCAGTAATTGCATTTGTAAATCGCTTCGGTTCTGATGCGACCGCAGCCTATGGAGTCGTGAACCAAGTAGCAAGTTATGTACAAATGCCAGCGGTCAGTCTTGGAATTACAGTATCCATTTTCGCTGCACAATCCATTGGTGCGAATCAATTTGATCGATTACAGAAAGTCGTTCGAGCAGGAATTGTGATGAACTATATCATCGGCGGTGTATTAATCGCTCTTATTTACATGTTCTCAAGAGAGATTCTATCACTGTTCCTCACAAGTCCCGATACAATTGAAATCGCGCATAGTTTAGTTATGATTACACTATGGAGCTATTTAATTTTCGGTCATGCACAAATTATTGGTGCGACAATGAGAGCAAGCGGAACCGTACTATGGCCAACCGTTATCGGTGTTGTATCGATTTGGCTTGTAGAAGTACCAGTTGCTTATTTCTTATCATACCATACGGATCTTGGTATAGAAGGTATATGGATTGGCTATCCAGCAGCATTTATTGTAAGTTTAATTTTACAATACGGGTATTATAAGCTTTCGTGGCAGAAGAAGCGAATTACTCGTCTTGTTAGTTAGAAAGTAAATGAAAATGTCCCTAAGATGAAGGCTTAGGGACATTTTCATTTGTATGAGTACAACGAACTCATAAATAACTTTTCAAAGTCACATCAAAATGGTGTCTCATGAGTTTTCCATTATTCATATAGAATTCCCAGGCTTTCTCTGGATCCCCGATAATTTCAAAGGAATTTTCTGTTATATAAAGAGCGCAATTATCCTCTAAAGCAATTCCTTCTATATCACATGCATAGTTTTGTAAGAATAGATGGAAAGCAGTCGCTCTATCCGGTTGATTGTAATGGGGACAGAAGTGTTTGTTTACCATATTCCAGCCGGGGCTTTCTATATAGCCTTCTCCTTTGTAATTTGAACGAAGTCCAGTTGTAAACCAACACATAGCACCAGCGCTATATCCTGCAATGAATGTTTCATTATGCAAGGCTGCTATTAATTTCTCATCTATTTTGTTTTCTTTCCACTTTTCAAGCATATTGATATAATTTCCTCCGCCTAGATAGATGAAATCAGCAAAATGGATCATTTCACTTATTTTATCTTCGTTAGGACTTTCTTTTATACAACGTAGAATGTGAACATTACATTGTAACTGCTTTTCAAATGTTTCTCTGAAGTCTTTTATATAATCTTCATCATCATTGCTTGCCGTTGGGATAAACAATACTCTTGGAGATTGTTTCCCAGTTAACTCTATAAGTCGTTGATTTATATGGAAATGATCTATTTGTTCAAAGTAACCTCCGCCAATTACAGCTAATTTCATAATGAATCACCACCTAATAGATTTTGGTTATTGATAAAGTTTCGCTGTAGAGAAGTTTCTTTCCTTCTGTAACAAAAGATGAAAATGAAAAAGCATGCATGAATAAAGGGAAGGAATGTAAGTTATAGAAGTTTAGTAAAAGAGATTCAATAGAAGGGGACTTTTTGCAAGTTAAGGAAATAATGTCTAAGTAAATTGTAATTCTATATTTGACCTTTCGTTTATTTTATACTACAATTCGTAGTGTGAAAGGAGACATAGTATGTTTACCCAAAACTATAAATTAAATGAACAAGGATTAAACCATTTCTTTGGACCGCTCGAAGCGAAGATTATGGAGATTATTTGGAATACCCCGGTTATTACGATTAAAGAAGTTCAGCAAAAGCTCAGTGAAGAATCTCCAGTGAATTTTAATACAGTAATGACTGTGATGAATCGGTTGGTAGAAAAAGGACACTTACAAAAACAAACGGTAAAAAGAAGCGGTGTATACCGTGCTGTACAAACGAAGGAATCCTTTTTATCAAATCAAACAAAGAAAATGACACAGGAATTAATGGGGGAGTTTGGTAACCTTGTGGTGAATCATATGTTAGATGAGCTGGATCAGGCGGACCCGACTTTAATAAAAAAGCTAGAAGAAAAACTAAATCAACTGAAAAAAGAGGACTAGTATGATGAGGTGGCAAATACGAAAATTAGTATTGTTTGCAAGCATCATTGGCATTCTCTTTTTCGGTATGTTAGTGTATTACGTTACATATCCATTTTTCTTTGGAAATAAGGCATTTTTTCTATCACAGTTTTGTCTATTTGAGTTGCAAAAGCATATGAGAGAATTATCGATCATTCGCATCGTAATGGGGGGCTTGTTATTATTCACCTTATTTATTGTGTGTAAAAGAGTGTGGCGGCAGTTTTTCTATAGCCAAAGATTAAAGCGAAGTCTAGTTGAGATTACTCGTAAAGAGAAACAACTGTACTTGTTGCCATCATTAGAAGTTACGGCGTTTACAATTGGATTGATTCAGCCGAAGATTGTTCTTTCAGAAGGTGTGTTTCAATCGTTTGCAGAAGAGGAAATTGATGCGATTGTTTTGCATGAAGAATATCATCAAAAAAATCGTGATCCGTTAAAATTGTTTCTTTTTACGGTGTTAGCTGAAGGAATGATGTATATTCCGGTATTGAAAGGGATGTTACAGCGTTATCATACGTATCAGGAGCTATTGGCGGACAAATATGCGATGGATCAAATGAAATCATCGTTTGAATTAAGTAGTGCATTGTTAAAATTAATTAAAATAAAAACAGCATCTAATCCGTTTATAACAGCTTCTTTTGCGAAGACGGCAATCAATTTGCGTATTGAGCAAATTGTTAGCTCGTCATCTATAAAGCTTAGCATGCCGTTACATACAAATTCAGTTTATGTGACAATGGGGCTATTCCTCATTTCGTTTGTACTTATTATCGGAGAGTGCATATAGCCTCTTTTTTTAATCCATAACACTACTTCGTGTAGTGTTTTATAGGAGGAATAAAATGAACGCAGCAGATTTAACAATATGGCTTGTAGTAGGCGCAGGGATTCTTTCATTTGTATCACCATGTTCGCTGCCACTATATCCATCTTATTTATCGTATATTACAGGTGTTTCTATTCAAGATTTAAAAGAAAATCGCGGTATGATGCAAAAATCAGCCTTGATACACACATTGTTTTTCATAATTGGTTTTTCCGTCATATTTTACGCATTAGGCCTATCTGTAAGTTGGATTGGTGTAACATTTGTATCTAATCAAAGGCTGATTCAACAAATCGGTGGAATTTTTATCATTATCATGGGCTTGTTTATGGCAGGGATCATTCAGCCGAAATGGCTCATGTCAGAAAAGAAATTTCATTATAAAAGTAAATCGACTGGATATATTCGATCTATTTTTGTCGGTATGACTTATGCAGCTGGGTGGACACCATGTGTAGGTCCGATATTCTCCGCAGTGTTAATGTTAGGTGCGACAAACCCAGATGAGGCGCTGCTTTATATTACAGCTTATACACTTGGTTTTGCGGTTCCATTCTTTGTTATGGCATTTTTTATAGGTAAGGTAAAATGGATTGTTACATATGCTGGTGTCATGATGAAAATTGGCGGCGGTATGATGATTTTGACCGGAGTTTTACTTTATACGAATCAAATGACGAAAATTACAGCATTCTTTATTCGATTATTTGATGGCTTTACAGGATTTTAAAAATAGGGGGAGAGAAAGTGAAGAAACTAATTACAATTATACTTGCGGGGGCACTTCTGTGGGCAGGATTTAATTTTTACAATTCAAAACAAGAAGAAAAAGAACGGAAAGCAAAACAAGCAACGCTGCAAGAGAAAGAAATATTACCTCAAGTAGGATTTAAAGCACCGCAAATTACACTTAAAGGACTAGATGGGAAACTGTATTCATTAAATGATGCAAAAGGAAAACCGTACATTATTAATTTCTGGGCATCATGGTGTGGACCATGTGAAATGGAAGCGCCAGATTTAGTTCGTCTTTATGATAAGTATAAAGAAGACGTTGAAATTTTTGCGGTAAATGCAACAATTGGGGATCCAGTACAAGAAGCAAAGGCGTTTGCAGATCGTTTCGGATTTAAGTTCCCAGTTTTATTAGATATGGATGGAGTGGCTGGACTTGATTATAAAATTGTTTCATTACCAACAACGTTTTTTGTTGATAAAGATGGGATAATTGTAGATCAAACACGAGGAGTATTACCTCCAGATCAATTAGAAAAGAAATTTAAACAATTAATTGAGAAGTAAAAGGGGACATCCTAATGATGATGGACTGGATGGTGAAAGTACAGCCGATTTCTCTTATAGTGGGAAGTTTATTTGGACTTATGTTCATGAAATTAAAAATGAAAAGTCAAGGTATCCCATATGAGAGAATAATGGATGCAGTAACAAATGGAGTTTTTATTATCGTACTAACATGGAAATTTATGCCGACAATTTTGAATCCAGGCTGGGCATTTCAATCACCATGGCAAGCGTTACTCGCTGTAGGAAGTGCCCAACACATTATAATTGGTTGCTTGATTGCTAGTGGATATGTTATATGGAGAAGGAAAAAGGTTAATTTTTCACTTTTCGTTTTACTAGATGCACTTCCTTTTGGGATTGGCAGTATGATTATTTTTTATTTTCTATTTCATCAGCACGTTGGTGTGAGCACTACAATGCCGTGGGGAATGAAACTGTATGATTCGAAATTTTCCTATCATCCTATATATATGTATGAAATTATGATTGCAATCTGCATAATGGGATGGCTGTGGATAAAAAACGAGAGATTAGGAACTAGAAAATACATGAGTTATTTTCTAATTGTAGAAGGGATTGCTCATATATTCATTTCACTTATAAGTGAGCAAGTTCCGTTATTATTCGGTCTGTCTATGCAGCAGATACTTATTTTTGCTGTGATTAGTACAGGTATTTTGTTACTTCCGAAAAAAAACAGCAACATACACAAACTGATGTAAGTGTGTTGCTGTTTTTATAGATTGTATGAATCGGTATCTTCTTATTTTATCTCTCTTTGCAACCATCATTTAGAGGAGTACATTAACAATCAGAATAGCTCAATGTAGATTTTACAGCCAAATAATAAATCGCTTAATCCACTTTAGGAACTTTTTAAACTGACGATTAGTTATTTGGTTGGATTTTACTAGGTACTATATTTATAATCGGTGCACTAACATTTTTGCCTGTGCTCGTGCTTGGACCAATTGCCGAATCTCTGACCATATCATAATTACGTTGCTGCAAAAAAGAAGGGCAATACATATTACTTATGTATTGCCCTTTTACTGTGTTTTGAGCTGAATGTATTAGAAAATAGGTGGGGTAACTGAAAATAAGACAACTGCATTTTGATTAAAATTATTTATCCACTTATGTTTTAAATACGCTGGTATTTTTACACTATCACCAGTTTCTAATATATACCCTTCTTCATCTAAATACACTGTAATCTTTCCTTTTTATTTAAATAAGATTACCTTTAAGATTAGATGAAAAGCAGTTCAATTTACTGTATATTTAATTAGTCATTCTAATAAATGCTAAAATTCTTTGTTATTTTTAACGTGGTTCATTATAGTATAGGTATAAGCTTTTATAAAATATAAAGAGTTACTAATATGAATCGAATACAATTAAGAAGCTTCATTTTACATAATAAGAGGATGTGTATATACAATGTCATTACAGTCAAAATATTTAGCGGGTATTTCACTTGGGGTGATGGGAATTGGCTTTGCTGCAACAATCCCGTTTCAAGGAACGATAGCAGGAGAGATTATACAAGGTGGATTTGAAGCGGGATTAGTAGGTGGACTGGCTGATTGGTTTGCAGTTACAGCGTTATTCCGCCATCCGATGGGGATTCCAATTCCGCATACAGCGCTGCTCCCTAAAAATCGGAAACGGGTTACAAAAGGGCTCATTTCTACACTAGAAAATGAGTGGCTAACGAAGGAAAGTATAACAAGTAAAGTGAAAGAAATGCAGTTATCACAAATGGTGTTGCAGATTGCAGAAAAAGAATTACAATCCGATGCTGTGAAAAAAGGGATTGTTACAATTGCTGAAAAAGCGATTCTTCAAATTGATACCGGAAAGTTAGCTATTGTAATTGAAAAAGAATTAAAAACATATTTACATACGATTAATACAGGAAATATACTGCAAGTGCTTATTGATCAATTGGTTGTGCAAGAATACGATGAAAAAACACTTGATTATATGTTAGTCAAAGCGAAAGAGTGGACGGCCCAAGAGGAGGCTCGTTATCAGCTTGGAAGCTTAGGAATGAAAGCGATGGAAAATATAAAGGTAGATGGATTTTTGCAGTTTACTCTTAAATCGTTCATGAATATTGTGGATGAAGATAAAATTGGAGGGATTTTACAGAAGTTTGTAATTAGTAATATCAGTAGCTTACAAAATCCTGATAATAGTACAAGACAGCTTATATTAATGAAAATTCGTCAAGAACTTATTCATGTTAAGGAAAATGAAGCAGTATTACGAGAACTAGAGAAGTGGAAAGAAAATTGGATTGAAAATTGGAATGCTGCTGAGAAGATAAAGGAATTGTTAGGACAAGCACAAGAAAAAGCAGTTGCTTTTATTAAAAAAGAAGAATTTGCAGATCAATATCTTCTTCCGTTTGTAACGAAACAAATGAACAAAGTGAAAGAAGATCCAGTAACAGTTCAAAAAATGGAAGACTGGTTGCAAAAGCAAATTGTAAACCTTGTTGAAAACAATCATTCTAAGATTGGAAAACTTGTGCAAGAAAATCTTGATAAGTTAGATGATAAAACGCTAATTGAAATGATTGAAAATAACGTAGGTAAAGATCTGCAGTGGATTCGAGTGAATGGTGCTGTTTGTGGTTTTATGATTGGGTTGGTGTTAGAAGGATTGAAGGCGATTATATAGTTATATATGTAGTATTGGAAAAGAGAACATCTTCGCTTTATTATGAAGGTGTTTTTTATTTTATATTTATGATCCAAGTACTCCATGTCAATGTGAATGGTCCTAGTTGGAGTATTCCTGCTGTTTGGTTTAATCGCAATTGGCTTATCGTTAGCGATGGTATCTTTTGCTAAAAGTTCAACTTCTGCCAGCCTCTGCACAAAAAATCGCTGGTTTTCTGCCGCAGCGCTGGTTACTAGACACAGTGGCAAAGTTACAGCAAGGTATGCAGTTTACAGATTTATATTTAAACATTTTAATTTTATTCATTTTTGCGATTGCTTTCTTTTTAATTGCCATCTATAAGTTTGACAGAAATAATGATGCGAGGAATTTATTTAATAGAAAAATGAAATAATATTGTAATTCTTAGTAGAAATAACAAAGGAATTAGCATTCAAAAACGCTCAGAGAATAAACTCGGAGCGTTTTAATTTTTATTGTAGGATATTTTCAGTCCAAGCCTAAATAATCTATAAGTCTTTTTTTAAATAGTAATGCTTAAAGTCTCTGCCGACATTATCAAGGACACCAAACACTTGATAACCGTGCTTTTTATAAAAATCTAATGCTTGAAAACTTAAAGTATCTACTTTTATGAAGTCGCAATTCTTTTCTAAAGCTATTTGTTCGATTTCTAATAAGAGTTTAGTTCCATATCCTAGTTGACGTATGTCTTCATCAATCATAAAAGTATGAATCTCTAACCAATTCCAGCAAATTTCACCTAATATTCCTCCGTGAATCTTACTGTTTTCATCCTTAAGAAATAAATGAATCTCTTGGTATCTGCCTCTTAAATCTACTGGGAAATGCTTTAAGTTATATTCATAAAGCTGATTGTTAATGTAATTTTTATCCGTTCCACTTAATTCTTTTGTAATATGTAAATCCATTCATTTCTCCTCCTACAACTTTTCTTGAATAAGTATCGTCATCATCTCAATATACTTATTCTAACATGAGTTTCCTAATATTCTGTTTTTTTTATATCCAAAATAGCCACTGAAACTATCCTTCAATTTAGGTATTCAACATCTATTGTTAATGTGTTGAAAGTAATACCATTTAGAGTATTATTTTAATTGTTCAAACCATATAACATTTAAAAAGCGAGAATAAACTATATGAAATTTCACACTCAGAACCGTGTTTTTCAATTAAAATATCCTTTGAAGGATAAATAAAGATGGTTGAGGAGGAATTGGAGTGAATCGTCAAACTGCTATTCGTGAGATTGTAGAGCGTATGTTCATACTTCAATTAAATCATCCTATAAGAGTAGGTGTTAGTGGTATAACAGCCTCAGGGAAAACAACATTTGCAAATGAGTTGCAGAAAGAAATTCATTTGCAAGGAAGAAAAGTAATCCGGACGAGTATAGATAATTTCCACAATCCAAGGATAGTTAGATATTCACAAGGAGAAGAATCAGCTAAAGGATATTATGAAGATGCTCATGATTATAAAGCATTTGCTGAGCGATTATTGATTCCGTTAGGACCTGATGGAGATATGCGATATGTGATGAAATCACATGATTTAGAAACGGATATGTATATTAAAACGGAATCCATACTCGCTTCAAAAGATATGGTATTTATAATAGATGGTACTTTTTTATTAAAAAAAGAGCTTCAACATTTATTTGATTATAAAATATTTGTAGAAACGGATTTTGAAATCGCGAGAGAACGTGGTTCAAGTCGTGAAGCGAAAGCCTTTGGGAATAAGGAGAAGGCAGAGGAAATGTTTTTACAAAGATATCATGCGGCTTGTCATATGTACATGGAAGAGCACGCACCAAAGCAATGTGCAGATGTAGTTTTTATGAATAATGATATTGAAGCTCCGAGGGTTGTATTTCAGAATTTGTGATTTTAGCAATGGTATTAGTAGCAGTTAGTATAAGAGTATTTCATGAATTGTGGATAATAGGAGTGTTATTTTTTATATACCGTTATGATAGTATTTTTTAGAAAGTGTAAGGTGTGGCGAAATACCACACCTATACAACAGTAGTTGGAGAAAGCTATTTTTCGTCTACGAGTTCTGTTAATTCGTGATTAATTAATGTGCCAACATGCTCACCTAAACATATTTTCTTCATAACCCCTGGTTCATCGAAATTAAAAACATGAGCTGGTAAATGATAGTCACGAGCAAGTAATAAGGCTGATTGGTCCATCACTTTGATGTTGTTCCGAACAACATCATTATAATTTAAATGCCGATACATTTTTGCTGATTTATTTCGTTTCGGATCACTTGTGAAGACGCCATCTACACCTTGTTTTGCGACTAAAATCGCATCGCTATTCATTTCAATTGCTCGCTGGACACTTGGGTAATCTGTTGTAACGAACGGTTGCCCATTTCCACCGCCAAAGATGACGATATATCCTTTTTCTAAATGGTGAACGGCTCGTAAACGAATATAGGGCTCTGCCACCGCTGTAAACGGGATAGATGTCATAACGCGCACTTCTTTATCTGTCTTGCTTGTGAGTACGCCTCGTAGCATTAAACTATTCATAATTGTACCTAATGTCCCTATATTATCCGCTTCCACGCGGTCAATCCCCCATTCCTCAGCTAAATTGCCCCTGAAAATGTTACCCCCGCCAACGACAAGAGAAACTTCAATACCTAAATCGACAATTGATAAAATCTCAGTTGCGATATGTTCTAAACGTTTGGAACCGAAACTATTTCCATCTTGGTCAGCTAGAGCGCCGCCGCTGAGTTTAATTAAAACACGATTGTATGGCTTCATTATCATCACTCCTTATTTAAAGCAAAGTTTTTCTCAGTGGGGTCCGTAACCATCACTGAGAATTAGTCCTCATCATATTGGGTTCTTATAGGTAGTTTATTCCTGACCTAATTACTTTGCTCATGTGGCATTTTTGCGTATCAAGGTGCAATAAAAAAGGAGCAGAGGCGAATGCCTTTGCTCCTTTACGAGAAAATGAAATAGAAAAGGAAGATCTATAATGAAATCTTTTGTATGATTCTTCATAACATCCA
Source organism: Bacillus sp. XF8 (assembly GCF_017498755.1). Taxonomy (NCBI): domain Bacteria; kingdom Bacillati; phylum Bacillota; class Bacilli; order Caryophanales; family Bacillaceae; genus Bacillus; species Bacillus sp. XF8. The sequence goes on from NZ_JAGDQK010000002.1 coordinate 437,536, forward strand.
CTCCTTTTCATTTCAATTAGTTTTGAATAAATGTATCTTTTAGATTATACAAAATAATCTGATGTTTTACCAATACTATTTTATTTCTTTATCGTCAGAATGTGTCAATGAATATTTAGAGAAAAAAATTCAAATCTTTTGTGACAAACTTGTAGGTTTTTGTCTGATTTTGTAGGTTCGCCTATATCATGTGAGTAAGCTTTTATCATTATAAATTGAAAGCGTTCGCATGAAGGGGATGAAAATAATATGAAAAAATTCGGATTGGCAACACAAATATTTGTTGCACTTGTTTTAGGGATTGTAGTAGGGGCAATCTTTTATGGCAATAAAACAGCGATTTCTTATATCACACCAATTGGGGATATATTTATTCATTTAATTAAGATGATTGTGGTACCAATTGTTATTTCAGCACTGGTTGTTGCGGTAGCTGGTGTAGGGGATATGAAAAAGCTTGGAAAGCTGGGCGGTAAGACAATTCTTTATTTTGAAATTATTACGACAATCGCAATTTTAATGGGATTAATCGCAGCGAACGTGTTCCATCCGGGAACGGGCGTTGATATGAATAGCCTACAACAAAGTGATATTTCATCATACAAAGAAACTGCTGATGCAACGCAGAAAAAAGGCTTTGCAGAAACGATTGTTCACATTGTACCGACAAACGTATTTGAATCACTGGCACAAGGTGATTTATTACCGATTATTTTCTTCTCAGTGCTATTTGGTTTAGGAGTTGCAGCAATTGGTGAGAAAGGAAAGCCAGTTTTTAATTTCTTTGAAGGTGTGCTCGAAGCGATGTTTTGGGTCACAAACCAAGTTATGAAATTTGCTCCGTTTGGTGTATTTGCACTGATTGCTGTTACGGTTGCGAAGTTTGGTGTGGCAACACTACTTCCTTTAGGAAAATTAGTGCTAGCTGTGTATGTAACTGTTATACTATTTGTTATTGTTGTATTAGGTATTAATGCACGTATGGTAGGAGTAAACATTTTTACATTAATGAAAATTTTAAAAGAAGAACTTATCCTTTCGTTTACAACAGCAAGTTCAGAAGCTGTTTTACCTAATATTATGAGAAAAATGGAAGAGTTCGGTTGTCCGAAGGCGGTTGCTTCTTTTGTTATTCCAACAGGGTATACATTTAATTTAACTGGTTCGGCCATTTACCAAGCATTAGCAGCATTGTTTGTCGCCCAAATGTACGGTGTACACATGTCATTAACGGAGCAAGTTACATTATTATTCGTTTTAATGTTAACGTCAAAAGGTATGGCTGGGGTTCCAGGTGCTTCATTTGTTGTTGTATTAGCAACATTAGGTTCAATGGGATTACCATTAGAAGGTATTGCCTTAATTGCTGGTATTGACCGCATTTTAGATATGATTCGCTCATCTGTCAACGTGTTAGGAAACGCACTAGCAGCTATTGTTATGTCAAAATGGGAAGGCGAATTTGATCATGAGAAAGCAAAACAATATGTAGAAACTGTCAAACAAACAGAAGCAGCATAAGAAATAGATAAGGAGTGGTAATGGTGGCAACATTAACTGAAACTACAAAAAATGTACGAATTGAAAAAGATTTTTTAGGTGAAAAAGAAGTACCAATGCATGCTTATTACGGAGTGCAAACAATGCGTGCTGTAGAAAACTTCCCGATCACAGGCTATAAAATTCATGATGGTTTAATTAAAGCATTTGCGATTGTTAAAAAGGCAGCTGCACTTGCTAATATAGATGTAGGAAGATTGGAATTGAAAAAAGGCGGTGCTATTGCCGAAGCTGCACAAGAAATTCTTGACGGGAAATGGCATGATCATTTCATCGTCGATCCAATTCAGGGCGGAGCAGGAACTTCAATGAATATGAATGCAAATGAGGTAATTGCTAATCGTGCCCTTGAATTATTAGAGATGGAAAAGGGAGACTATCATTATATTAGCCCAAATAGTCATGTGAATATGGCACAGTCAACAAATGATGCATTTCCAACAGCAATTCATATTGCAACATTAAATGCATTAGAAGTATTACTACAAACGATGGGTTATATGCATGATGTGTTTGAATTAAAAGCTGAGCAATTTGATCATGTGATTAAAATGGGACGCACACATTTACAAGATGCTGTACCAATTCGTCTTGGACAAGAATTTAAAGCATATGCTCGTGTAATTGAACGCGATATAAAACGAATTCAGCAATCTCGTCAACATTTATATGAAGTAAATATGGGAGCAACAGCAGTAGGTACAGGATTAAATGCAGATCCAGAGTACATTGAAGCGGTAGTGAAACATTTAGCTTCAATTAGTGAGCTACCTCTTGTTGGAGCGGAAGATTTAGTAGATGCAACGCAAAATACAGATGCATATACGGAAGTATCAGCTGCGCTGAAAGTATGTATGATGAATATGTCTAAAATTGCAAATGATCTTCGCTTAATGGCGTCAGGCCCACGTGTTGGATTAGCAGAAATTATGTTGCCAGCTCGTCAACCGGGTTCATCTATTATGCCAGGGAAAGTAAACCCTGTTATGCCGGAAGTGATTAATCAAATCGCGTTCCAAGTAATCGGTAATGATCATACGATTTGCCTTGCTTCAGAAGCAGGCCAATTAGAGCTAAACGTTATGGAACCAGTACTTGTCTTTAATTTACTTCAATCGATTAGCATTATGAATAATGGTTTCCGTGCCTTTACAGATAATTGCCTAAAAGGAATTGAAGCGAATGAGGGACGCTTGAAAGAATATGTTGAGAAAAGCGTTGGTATTATCACGGCTGTGAATCCGCATATTGGATACGAAGCAGCAGCTCGCGTTGCGAAAGAAGCAATTGCGACAGGACAGTCTGTCAGGGAGCTTTGTGTGAAAAATGGTGTTTTATCACAAGAAGAATTAGATTTAATTTTAGATCCATATGAAATGACACATCCGGGGATTGCGGGAGCAGCTCTTCTAAAGAAAAATTAAAAGAAGAGGGGACATTCCCCTCTTTTTTGTTTACAATATAGAAGTGGTATATATGAATAAAGGTAGGGATGGTATGAGTAAATTTACGGTTTCCTCTAATGGCGCATTAGAAACAACATTAAGAGGAGTAGAAGTATTAGCAACACCACTTTTAAATAAAGGTGTCGCTTTCACAAAAGAAGAAAGAGAAGAACTAGGATTAAAAGGGCTATTACCGCCAGCGGTATTAACATTAGATGAGCAAGCGCGCCGTGCATATGAACAATTTAGTTCACAGCCAGATGACTTATTAAAGAATGTATACTTAACAGCACTCCATGATCGAAATGAAGTATTATTTTATCGACTATTGACAGATCATTTACGAGAAATGCTTCCAATTGTATATACGCCAACTGTTGGTGTAGCCATTCAAAGATATAGTCATGAGTATCGCAAACCGCGTGGAATTTATTTATCCATTAATGATCCTTCTGGTATTGAAGAAGCGTTTTCTAATATTGGTGCAACGGCTGAAAATATTGATCTGGTCGTTGTAACAGATGGAGAAGGAATATTAGGAATTGGTGACTGGGGCGTTGGAGGTATTAATATCGCTATCGGAAAGCTAGCTGTTTATACGGCGGCGGTTGGAATCGATCCTAGTCGTGTATTACCTGTCATTTTAGATGTAGGAACGAACCGAGAGGATCTTTTAAATAATCCGTTTTATATTGGAAACCGTCATCCTCGTATAACTGGAGAGGCCTATGATACATTTATCGATACATTTGTAAAAGCTGTATGTAACAAGTTCCCAAAAGCATTACTACATTGGGAAGACTTTAGTTCACGTAATGCACGTAAAATTTTAGATAAATATCGTAATCATGTATGTACATTTAACGATGATATTCAAGGAACTGGTGCAGTTTCACTTGCAGCTGTATTATCAGCAGTGAAAGCTTCTAATGTTCCTTTATGTGAACATCGTGTTGTAGTATTTGGTGCTGGAACAGCTGGAATCGGGATTGCTGATCAAGTGCGAGATGCAATGGTTCGCGAAGGTTTATCAGAAGAAGAAGCAAATGAGCGTTTCTGGTGCATTGATCGAAATGGTTTACTTACAGATAACATGAAGGATCTTCTGGATTTCCAAAATCCATACGCTCGTAAAGAATCAGAAGTGCGAGAGTGGAAACAAAATGAAACAATTGGACTTGCAGAAGTTGTAAAGCATGTAAGGCCAACAATTTTAATTGGTACATCAACGGTAGCTGGAGCCTTTACAGAAGAAATAATTAAAGAAATGGCTTCTCATGTAGACAGACCAATTATTTTACCAATGTCTAATCCAACACCACTTGCAGAAGCAAAACCAATAGATTTAATCCATTGGACAGAAGGACGAGCGTTAGTGGCAACTGGAAGTCCATTTGAGCCAGTTACATATGATGGTGTTACGTATGTAATTGGACAATCCAATAATGCGCTGATCTTCCCAGGGCTTGGTCTTGGAACAATTGTTGTTCGTTCGAGTGTAATGACAGATGGTATGTTTGCAGCAGCGGCAGAAGCAGTAGCAAGCATGGTAGATACGAGTCAGCCAGGAGCACCTATTCTTCCGGAAGTAGAAGAACTCCGTAACATTTCAGAGATAGTAGCAGTTGAAGTAGCCAAAGCAGCAGTTGCTGAAGGTGTTGCTCGCGAGGAACTCAGTGATAACGATATCAGAAAAGCTGTTAAAGAAGCAATGTGGCATCCTGTATATCGACAAGTAAAAGCAGCAAAACAGGTAACGCTATAGAAATGAAGCCCGTTTATATGATAAGCGGGCTTTCTTTGTAAATATAATTCATAAATAGGAAGTGGCATCTTTGAATTGGAATCAATTGTGGAAGAAAGATATGTCCCTTTTAATCATTTTAGTGTTAATTGTTCCAATAGCTGGAGAACTGAATTTTCATCCGTTTAATGATACATTCCGTGTTAGTTTTGGGACACCGATTTTTTTCTTTTTACTATTGTTTTTACGGAGAATACCAGCTATTGTAGCAGGTTTACTCGTTGGGCTATCCGTTGCCATATTTCGAATTAGCCTTGATTGGATGTTGCAAGGAACCTTTGATTTAGCAGAGTCTTTTTATTTGCGTTATCCAGTCTTCTTTTATTATTTTATTTATGGAAGTCTGTTTTCTTTATGTAGAGTAAATAGGTTTCATCAAAAACCGTTCATCATAGGATGTTTTGGTATTTCAATTGAAATTATATCAAGTATGTCAGAACTTGCTTTTAATCACTTTTTGGTACTTGGTACAACGATCACAGTTTCAGAAGTAAATAAACTGATTATTATCGCTGTTTTTCGAAGCTTTTTTGCCCTTGGGTTCTTAAATATGATGAGTTTATATGAAACAAGATTAAAAGAAGCGCAGGTTCGGAAAGAAAATGAAAAAATGTTGATGCATCTTTCTAATTTATATGTGGAATCTGTTCATTTAAAAAAGACACTTCAAAATGCAGAATTAATTACACAAGAAGCATATCAATTATATCGGAATTTGCAAGCTAGTAATGATGCAAGTAGCATAGAAATGCATAGTAAAAAAGTGTTGAAAATTGCTGGAGAAGTACACGAAATAAAAAAAGATAATCAAAGGATTTTTGCGGGATTATCAAAACTTTTATTAGATAAAAATCTTTCTGAATACATAGAAGGTCATGAGCTTACTGAAATGATTGTCAGGATAAATGAGAAGTACGCTCAGCTATTAGGGAAAGGAATAACATTTTCTAAAAAGATAGAAGGTGAGCATGGGCAATACCATGTTTATACTGTATTGTCGATTTTAAATAATTTAGTTGCAAATGCTGTTGAAGCAATTGAAAATGTAGGTACAATTACGATAACGGCTAATCAACGAGATGAAACTGTGATATTTGAAGTGATAGATAATGGTCCTGGTATTACACCAAAGTATAAGGAGCTAGTATTTAAACCAGGGTTTACTTCAAAATATGATCAAACAGGAACACCGTCGACAGGAATTGGTCTTTCCTATATAAAGGAAATGGTGACGGAACTGGGAGGAGAAGTAACGCTTCAGAGCGGAGATTATGAAAGAGGCTGTAAGTTTATTGTAAGGCTACCGAAGTGTAGTTTAATGAGGGAGGAGGCATAAGGTGTTTTATTATATTGTAGATGATGACGAAGTATTTCGCTCCATGTTATCACAAATCATTGAAGATGAAGATCTTGGAGAAGTAGTAGGAGAAGTTGAAGATGGCACTTTCGTTGAAGTAGATCAATTGAATTTTAAAAAGGTAGATATATTATTTATTGATTTGCTAATGCCGATTCGTGATGGAATCGAAACAGTTCGGCACATTGCACCCTCGTTTACAGGGAAAATAATTATGATTTCTCAAGTAGAATCAAAGCAACTGATTGGAGAGGCCTATTCACTTGGGGTTGAATATTATATTACAAAACCATTGAATAAGATTGAAGTTGTATCTGTTGTGCGAAAAGTGATGGAACGCATTCGATTGGAACGATCCATACAAGATATCCAAAAATCATTGAATAACGTTTTTCAATGGGAACAACCGCAAGTGCGAAATGAATCGGTAGTAGAAGAGAAAAAAATAACGGACTCAGGACGCTTTTTATTATCAGAACTCGGGATTGCAGGAGAAAATGGAAGTAAAGATTTACTTAGTATGCTGGAATATTTATGTGGACAAGAAAAAGAGAAAACCTTTGCATACGGATTTCCGGCTTTAAAAGATATTTTTCACCATATTACGGTTAAAAAATTAGGAGAAAGTACCTTTGAAGCAGAAATTGATAAAGAAAGAAAAGCTTCAGAACAAAGGGTGCGCCGAGCGATTTATCAATCTTTAAATCATCTAGCTTCCCTTGGTTTAACTGATTTTTCAAATCCGAAATTTGAAAGCTATGCTCCGAAATTTTTTGACTTTACAATTGTTCGTAAGCGTATGACAGAAATGACAAAAGAAGAACTAACAACATCTGGGCATACGAGAATTAACACGAAGAAGTTTATCCAAGTATTGTATTTTGAGGCAAAGCGGTTGATGGAGATGGAATAAGAAAGAAGATGCTTAGAAATGGGCGTCTTCTTTTTGTTCTTAAATTCTGAATTTTATTTTATTTAATGGTAATAAAAGGTTATAATTAATTGTAAAAAATACTGTGGAGTACATAAGTAAGGATGTGAATTAAAAATGATAAGCACAATTTTTAGTTACTTACTACTTGGAATTTCTCTCTCAGCACCTGTTGGACCTATCAATGTTGCTCAAATTAATAAAGGAATCAAAAATGGTTTTTTAAGTGCATGGCTTGTTGGAGTAGGAGCGATGTCAGCAGATGTCATTATGATGCTCTTAATTTATTTTGGGGTTTCCGTCTATTTAACAACACCTGCTGCGAAATTGATCATTTGGATATTCGGTTTTTTTACGCTACTGTATCTTGGGTATGAAAGCATAAAGGATGCTTCTAAGCAAGTGGAAAGCAAAGAGGATGGAGAAAGAGAACATCCGATGAAATCATTTGCTTCAGGATTCTTAATTGCAATCTCTAACCCACTTAATATTGTATTTTGGATTGGTATTTATGGGGCGGTTTTGACAAGTGCGATTGGTACTGTAGGAAAAGAACAGGCGCTATTGTACAGTATTACAATATTTGTTGGGATTATGATTTGGGATTTATTTATGGCGACTTCTATTCATTTTGGAAGAAGATTTATAAATAACCGTATGATGAAATGGATTTCTATTTTTGCGGGAATTGTTTTAGTTGGATTTGGGATGTATTTTGGATATGAAGCAATTAAAGGGTTAAGAGAAATCATATAAGAGAAGGATTGCGTTATTAGGACGCAATCCTTTTTGTTTTTTTAAGTAATTGTTATTTTATATTGATGTGTATACATGTAAAATGTTGTATGAGAGTAGATAGGGATATTAGAAATGTTTGTATTTTAATGTTTTTTTTATATAACATATAGAGTGGAGAATGATTATTTTTAGGGAAGGGTCCAAATAATGAGCTTTACATTGAATAAAACAATAATTAACCAGTTGTGCGGAAAAACCTCATATAAAAAAGGTGAGGCGTATTATAGGACAAACAAAGTGAATATTACGGATTATGATGCTGAGAGAAATATTTGCGGAGCGACGGTGAAAGGGAATGAAGATTTTTATGTCACGATAGAAACTGCTGACAATGGTGATATTGTTGGGAAATGCAGTTGTCCCTCGTTAGCTTCTTTTGCTTCATATTGCCAACATATCGCAGCTGTATTACTATATATCAATAATTTTAAACGAACAGGAAAATCATTGGAGTCTAGCGTTTCCATAAATAGTATGTCTCAAGATGTTCAATTAGCGAATGGAATGTTGGATTTATTTGATGATAAGCCACTGCGTCCGAAAAGTAAGCAGCATCGATTTGATACACGAAAGATACTTGATGTGGAATTTATTTGTATTCCAGTTGTTTCAAAAAACGGGGGAGCTTTGTTTGGGATCCAGGTGAAGATTGAGAAGCTATATCCTGTATATAAGATTAGAGAGTTTCTTAATAAAGTGGAACAAAGAGAGCCTTTCATATGTTCAAATGATTTTACCTACACGCCAGATGCTTATAGCTTTCGTCCGGAAACAGATGCTGTTATTCAACAGTTGATTCAAATGTATCGAAATGAAAAAATGTATGTAGAATCGTTGCAAATGAATTCCGAGCAAGATGAAAGGATGATTTTAATTCCACCTGCTTCATGGGAACATATTCTTACATTGCTTTCTGCTACTCCACTTGTAACGTTTGAATATGATGAACATTCATTCCATGGAATATATATTTCAAAAGAGCTATTACCTCTAGAGTTTGAGTTCAATAAAAGCAGTAACGGAGGATATACACTTCAGATTGATGGGTTACAACAAGTTCAAGTAATGGATACATATAGTTATGCTCTTTTTGGAGGAAGATTATATCGTCTAAATGCGGAAGATTGTAATCGGCTTATTGAATTAAAGAGAATGATGGATCGGTCTCGAAGTAATCAATGTCATATTCCAGCTGGGAAAATGGAGCATTTTGTAGCGAAAGTAGTGCCAGGTTTAATGAAGCTTGGAAACGTCCGAATTGATGAGGTTGTATCGGAACGTATTGAAAAAACACCTCTTAAAGCCAAGTTGTTTTTAGATCGAGTCAAGAATCGATTGCTTGCCGGACTAGAATTCCAATATGGAAATGTTGTTATCAATCCGTTAGAAGGGGATGGACAACCATCAGTTTTCAATCGAGATGAGAAAAAAGAACAAGAAATTTTAGAAATTATGAATAATAGTGCCTTCGCGAAGACAGAAGGTGGTTATTTTATGCATAATGAGGAAGCAGAATATAATTTCTTATATCATGTCGTTCCGAAGTTAAAGAGTTTACTGGAGATTTATGCGACAACTGCTATTAAGTTACGAATTCATCGAGGGAATAGCGGGCCTATGATAAGGGTAAGGCGGAAAGACCGAATAGATTGGTTATCATTCCGTTTTGATATAAAGGGGATTCCTGAATCTGATATTAAAAATGTATTGGCTGCACTTGAAGAGAAACGTAAGTATTATCGATTAGCAAACGGTTCATTATTATCATTAGAGAGTAAGGAGTTTAATGAAATCAATCAGTTTATAAAGGAATCGGGTATTCGAAAAGACATATTACAAGGCGAGGAAGTGGATGTACCACTAATTCGCAGTGTGGAATGGATGAGTTCGCTTCAGGAAGGAAATGTTTTGAGTGTAGATCAAACAGTTCAAAAATTGGTGGAAAACATTCAAAATCCTAGAAATCTAAAGTTTACTGTACCGGACAGCTTAACTACGGTACTTAGAGAGTATCAAAAATATGGGTTTGAATGGATGAAGACACTCGCATATTATCGTTTTGGTGGCATATTAGCAGATGATATGGGACTTGGTAAAACGCTGCAAAGTATTACTTTTATCGCTTCCGTTTTGCCTGAAATTCGAGATAAGAAACTACCTGTATTAGTCGTATCGCCGTCTTCTTTAGTTTATAACTGGCTGAGCGAACTAAAGAAATTTGGTCCTGATATACGAGCTGTTATCGTCGATGGAAATCAAACAGAGCGCCGAAATATTTTAAAAGATGTTACAAAGTTTGACGTTATTATTACGTCATATCCTTTATTGCGAAGAGATGTAAGGCTATATGCACAGCCATTTCATACGTTATTTTTGGATGAGGCGCAAGCGTTTAAAAATCATACGACGCAAACTGCAAAGGCAGTGAAAACGATTCAAGCAGAGTATCGTTTTGCACTGACCGGAACTCCTGTAGAGAATTCATTAGAGGAACTTTGGTCCATTTTTCATGTAGTATTCCCGGAATTGCTTCCAGGAAGAAAAGAGTTTGGAGACTTGAGGCGTGAAAACATTGCAAAACGGGTGAAGCCGTTTGTATTACGTCGTTTAAAAGAAGATGTCTTGCAAGAATTACCGGAGAAAATAGAGCACTTACAATCGTCTGAACTACTACCAGATCAAAAAAAACTTTATGCAGCTTATTTAGCAAAGCTAAGAGAAGAAACGCTAAAACATTTAGACAAAGATACATTGCGTAAAAATAAAATTAGAATTTTGGCTGGTTTAACGAGGCTTCGGCAAGTTTGTTGCCACCCGGCGTTGTTTGTTGATGATTATAAGGGGAGCTCAGCCAAATTTGAACAGCTACTCGAAATTGTTGAGGAGTGCAGAAGTACAGGGAAGCGAATTCTTATTTTTTCACAATTTACGAAGATGCTTTCCATTATTGGACGTGAGTTAAATCGTCAAGCTGTCCCGTATTTTTATTTAGATGGGAATACACCATCAGCTGATCGTGTAGAACTATGCAATCGATTTAATAAGGGAGAAAGTGAGTTATTCCTCATCTCTTTAAAGGCTGGTGGAACCGGACTTAATTTAACGGGTGCTGATACGGTTATACTGTACGATTTATGGTGGAATCCTGCTGTTGAACAGCAAGCGGCAGACCGTGCATATCGAATGGGACAAAAAAATACTGTGCAAGTTATTAAATTAGTAGCACATGGCACAATTGAAGAAAAAATGCATGAGCTTCAGGAAAAAAAGAAGGATTTAATTGCAGAAATCATTGAGCCAGGACAAGAGAAGTTGTCTTCAATTACGGAGGAAGAAATTCGGGATATTCTTATGATCTAACATGGTAACCGTTGGAGGGTTTAGAGGAAATAAAAAGCTATTCTTTCCTAAATGCGAAAGAATAGCTTTTTTCATTAGGAACGTAATAATCACATTTTTCTTCGTTTAAAGTAAGTGGCTATTAGCGCTAGTTATCATGTTTCGGATTACTTGCTACTACCATGTTTTTTAGTTATTTTTTAGTACCTTTACTTTTATAAGGTTTGGCATTCTTTTTTTTCTTAGCGCTAGACTGCCAACGGTTCCAACCTTTACTACCTGTTCCTTGTCCTGTTCCCTTTTTTGCTTTTGCTTTCGTTTTACTCATATCATCACTCCGTTACTATTCTATAGAAAATCTACTTCGATAGTAGTCAATGTCTTTGAAATAAAATTTTAATCCATGACTATGTTACTTCTTATCAGTTGCCTATAAGACGAACAACCAGAATGTTATAGTATATCACAAAATGGACAGAAATTTGTTGCATTATGAATCATTATTAAAATTTGTATAGATCTATTCGATTTGTAGAACATTACTACATACGAAATATAAAAAATGTAGTAAAGGAATTTAAAATATGAGAAATACAGTAGATTCTGTTTTTCGGACAATCATCCTTTTTGTGATATACATGATGGTTACTTTGAGTAAAGCATTTTTGGGATTGAAACCACAAAAGAATCGCTAACTCTCATAAGGTTTTAAAGAATCGATAAAGCCATAAAATAAAGAATTGAAAAATATTTTTAAACTTTTTGTTGACTTTCTTATTTTTTTGTATAGAATAATCATTAATAAAATGTTTCAGAGATGTGACAACAAAACGACTGTGAAAGGACGAGTAGTAGTAGGATGTAGTCAAAGCGAGTCAGGGGTGGTGTGAGCCTGATACGAAGCCTGTTATGAAGAACCTCCTGGAGTCGCTAACCGAAATCCTTTAGAGGAAAGTAGACTTAGCCGGGAACTTCGCCGTTACAAGAAGAACAGTATCGAGATTTTTCATTCTCCGTACTGAATAAGTGAGCAACCTCTGTTGCTAATTTGGGTGGTACCGCGGAACCAAAGCCTTTCGTCCCAGTTTTTTGGGAAAGAAGGGCTTTTTTTGTTGGCTTCTTTCCACTACATCCAAACATTTTAGGAGGAAACCAACATGTATCAATCATTAATGACAGTAAGAGAGACACAAATCGCAATTAAGGAAGTTAAAACATTTTTTGAGGACCAATTAGCAAAACGACTTGGACTATTCCGCGTATCTGCACCACTATTCGTAACGAAAAAATCAGGTTTAAACGATCATCTAAACGGTGTAGAACGCCCAATTGAATTTGATATGCTTCATTCAGGAGAAGAACTAGAAATTGTTCACTCACTATCGAAATGGAAACGACTTGCATTACATGAATATGGTTATGAAGTTGGTGAAGGTTTATATACAAACATGAACGCAATTCGCCGTGATGAGGAACTTGATGCAACACATTCCATTTATGTTGACCAATGGGATTGGGAAAAAATCCTTCAAAAAGAATGGCGTACAGTAGATTACTTACAAGAAACTGTACGAACAATTTATGGAATATTCAAAGATTTAGAAGATCATTTGTTTGAAAAATATCCGTTCCTTGGGAAATTCTTACCAGAAGAAATCGTATTTATTACATCTCAAGAATTAGAAGATAAATATCCAGAGTTAACACCGAAAGATCGTGAGCATGCGATTGCGAAAGAACATGGTGCAGTCTTTATTATTGGAATTGGCGATGCACTTCGCTCTGGTGAAAAACATGATGGACGCGCATCTGATTATGATGATTGGAAATTAAACGGGGACATCTTATTCTGGCATCCAGTACTACAATCTTCATTTGAATTATCATCAATGGGGATTCGTGTTGATAGTAAATCACTTGATGAACAGTTAACGAAGACAGGTGAAGATTTCAAACGTGAGTACGATTTCCATAAAGGAATTTTAGAAGACGTGCTTCCGCTTACAATTGGTGGCGGTATTGGACAATCCAGAATGTGCATGTATTTCTTACGTAAGGCGCACATCGGTGAAGTTCAATCTTCTGTGTGGCCTGATGATATGCGTGAAGCGTGTAAGAAGGAAAATATTCACTTATTTTAATGAAGAATGAATGGAACTACTTTTTGAACGAGGATTGACGATTTATAAGTCTACAAAAAGAATGATTTAAACTAGCTTTACTTATTCATTAGTTTTGAAGTGTAAAGATTTAAAAAACATCCGAAATATCAAAGGATATCTTTTTCTGAAGGTAGAGCAGAGGAAAAGAGGCACATGATATTTTTGGATGTTTTTTACGTTTCGTAAATACGTACATTATCAAAAAATAACAGCTAATTGTATGGTAGACTGGAATTTGAAATAACATGTATGTAGTAATTAGCCAATTAAGATACAGGTTACGCATTTCATTTATAGATGTCTGTGACAGAACGTTTTTTAGATAACCAAAAGGGGAGAAAAGTATGTTACATAGTTTACATGCAATAGAAGAAGCACGAAACGGAAACATGTATACGAAAGAAGCAAATATATGGTTGGGGTTTTTATTGGAGGAATATGGGACAGTAAGTATAGAAAGGAATTACCGAAGTGTATTAGAGTATGTGGAACGAACGCTAAGGCATTTAGAAAAGATGAATGTTTCATACGGTATTCGTGCTCGTGTAGAAACTGTATTGTGTTGGAGTGAAGTATCGAAGTGTGGTTCTGTAACGCAGCGCAAGAAGTGGAAGGATTTAGGAGTATCGTTTTTAGCACATAACGAAGATTCAGCTTATATTTATAGACGCTATTTTCCATATGATGATGTAACGTTTACGCTCATTCGTACACATGGATTAATAGGACAAGTTTTACGAGGAGAAGTATCCATGACTTCTCATAACGAATTAGTAAGATTATGGCAACAAGGTGTAATTCCAAAAGATGAACTGCGTGAAATGCTTCGTGTTTTAAATGAATGTATTATTACTGGGGTGTCTGATAAGTTATGGAAAAGAGTACAAGAAGAGGTATATGAACGTATTGAACAAATACTTTACGGAGACCTGATTGAATATAGTGTTAAGGAAAGAATTCGGCAGTTACGTACAAATGCCTCACCTAACGATACATATTTTATTCAAGAGTATGATTCAATTATGAATGATAGGTTAGAAGGAATGTTTACAGTTCTATTTAATTATGATCTTTGGTATGTAGAAGCAGCATTAACTCATTTTAGTTTCGAAGAATTCGTGAAAGTATTTGCATTAGCCTATCAACATATTACTCAGAAGAATATAGATCATATCAGTTTCCAGCCTCTTATGGACGCATTGTATTATGAGAGAGATGGAGAAAAATACTTAAATATTTATACGAAACGAGCAATTGAAAAAGTATTGCGAAGTGTGTCCGTAGTAGAATTACTAAATATGAGTCAAATTCCTAAATCAGAAATGTATCCTGAATTAAAGGAAACTGAAAATGTATTAACAATTGGTTTTGGAACAAGTGAAGTTGGAAAAACGCTCATCGAATTTTGTTTAGCTTGTAAAAAAGAAAATAATGCTCATTATGAACAAGCTGTCATGATGTTATGTGAAATATTTGGATTGCGCCGGGATGCATTTGATCGCTTGGAAAATGAAGAAGAATATCTTTCACATATGAATGGTAGCGTCGATGATAAGGCTGTAGTTCTTCCATATGTAGTGGGAGATACAATAATAGAAATTGGCCCTGGTGGGGGTGCGATGATGAATAAATTCAAAGAGACTTATCCGAATAAATCGGTTATTGGGGTAGATTTATCGCGAAATGTAATTGAGAAATTAACAAATGATAAATACGAAAAAGGCTACGCCTGGGAAGTTACATTAGGAGATGCTTTACATCTTGCAGAAACGTTTCATCCAGAAAGTATTTCTACAGTTCATTGTGGTTCAGTGAATCATGAGATCTTTTCTTATGGAGAAACAGAAGGTAAGAAGTTTAATATTGCAACAATGGAACGTTTGGTGAAGAGTGTATTTCAAGTATTGACCCCTGGTGGACGTTGGATTATTCGTGATGGAGTAAAAACAGAAAGTGAAGAATGGTGTGAATTGCATTTTCATGATGAAACCGCAATACCTTTCTTAAAAAACTATCAACGTGATTTCAAAGGACGACAAATTAGGTTAAATATATTAGATGTAGATCGGGTAAGGATGCCGGTTAATGATGCAATGGAATTTTTATATACATACACGTGGGGGGAGGAAGCGTACCCACACGAAGTGCAGGAACAGTTTGGTGTATTCACACTTCAAGAATATATTGATTTTGTAGAGAGTGTTATCGGTTCAGAGAATGTAAAAGTAATCGAAGCGAAGCAGTATCTTTTAGAAGGTTACATAGAACATTTATCATCAAAAGTTACATTGTATGATGAGCAAGGCGAACAAATGGCATTACCAAATAGTACATGTTTACTTGTATTTGAGAAAATATAAATTTGTTTGATGTTTGAATTTTATTGCACATTAATGGGCGGTAAGCTCTCTACTGATTAAAGTTTCACTTTATTATACATATGATCAAATATGAGGAAAAGTATAAGGAGAATATGTATGTGGGAACAAACAGATCAAATCATAGGTTTTGCATATATCTCAATAGGTATCATCACCGCATGTTATTATATAATTGAAAAGAGTTTTACGAAGGAAAAAATAGGAATGTTCTGGTTGTTAGTAGGTTTTTTATTACCTCCTGTACTTTGGTTTTTAAGAGTTATTGTTGAAGGGAATAAAGAGTAAAAAAAGATTCCGAAACAGATTCAAATATAATCTGTTTTGGAATCTTTTTTTTGAACACGAATTGAGCTTTTGGAATTTTATTTCCTAGTTTATCCCGCATTAACTGACAGTAAAAGCCCAATTGGCGCGGGCTGATAATCAACAAGGGATGAAGAAAACCCCCACTGATTAAAGTTTCACTGTATATTTTAAGCTAATTTTCTCTAGATTTTACTTAGATTTTACTTTCACCGCCTACAATGAAAACAAGAAAACGTAAATGATAAAAATTTATGCTTGTTTCATAAGGTTAGGAGGAAATGTGATGGAATTAATAATTGACCATGTAACAAAAAAATACGGCGGGAAAATAGCATTGAATGATTGTAGTTTACATTTAAAACCGGGAGTGTTAGGGCTTTTAGGCCCGAACGGTGCGGGGAAGTCTACACTTATGCGTATACTAGCCACAATTGAACAACCGACGACTGGTAGCGTAATATGGGATGGGGAAAATATTCAAAAGAAACCGAAGTTGTTACGTTCAGAGCTCGGATATTTACCGCAAGACTTTGGCGTCTATCCAAATATGAATGCAGTAGAATTTTTAGAATATATTGCAGCGATGAAAGGTTTATCAATGAATTCTTCTAAAAAGCGTATCAATGAACTGCTTGAAGCGCTGAACTTAACGAATGATCGGAAACGATTATTAGGTGGTTATTCTGGTGGAATGAGGCAAAGAGTTGGGATTGCACAGGCATTATTAAATGACCCGAGATTACTGGTTGTAGATGAGCCAACAGTAGGATTAGATCCTGAAGAGCGAATTAGATTTAGAAATTTATTATCTAGTCTCTCTTCTGATAGAATTGTGATTTTATCGACACATATTGTAACGGATATTGAATCGATTGCGACTGATATTGCTCTATTATCAAAAGGGAATGTACTAGCGCATATGCGTCCTGAACAGCTATTAAAACATGTAGAGGGAAAAGTATGGGAATGGGTTATACCAACTTCTAAGTTACATAGTGTTCAAAAAAAATATATCGTAAGTAGCGCAATGCATCGCGGTGATGGGGTTTATACGCGTATTGTCTCAGATCATGCTCCTAATGCTGAGGCTCATATGATAGCAGCTTCTCTTGAAGATGCTTATCTTTATTATGTTTCTTCGAAGGGAGGACATAAAATTGAACAATGTATATAATCTATATTATTTTATTAAAAATAATTTAATTAGACAAATGAGAAGTTATCCATTTTTAATTGTAATCGGATTAACCACTCTTTTTGGATATGCTTGTGTACCAGCAGCTTCAGCAGGATATGAAATATTTTATCTTGGCGGTGTTAGAGGTGTATATAATTCAAATTGGCTTGGTGGAATGGGAGCAATGACGTCTACTTTGTTTATTTGGTTGTTTGGTTTTTATATGTTAAGAAGTCAAATTTCAGACGATCAACAGCTAGGAGTAGGACAATTAATTGCAGCTTCACCTATAAGTAAATTTCAATATATTTTTAGTAAAACGATTTCTAATTTTATTGTTTTAGTAGCTATTGAGACGGTATGTATCGTTGCTTTTATAGCGATGCAATTTATACGTGGGGAAGACCTTTCATTTCAATTAGGTAGTTATTTGTATCCACTTTTTTATATTGTATTTCCTTCGCTAGTTCTTCTTACGGCATTGACAACTTTTTTTGATGTCTTTCCTGGTTTGAAAGGTGTAATAGGCAATATTGTATTCTTTTTCTTATGGGTTTTATTAGCAATTATGTCATTTGAAGTCCCAAATCGCTATTTGGATATATTTGGTTTGGGGATTATTCGTTCAGATATGATACATGATGCAATCAGAGAGTATGAATTTTTAAGAGGAGCTGGTGGCGGAGGTTTTGGTTATAACCCAGTAGAAGGAAAGATAAAAACATTTCACTGGGATGGAGTAACTTGGAATGATGAAATACTTGTAACAAGTTTGACTTGGCTTGGGATAGCGCTGTTATTTATTTGGATAACTTCCCTTGTATTTAATAGGTTTTGTACGTTTCCTAAAGCAAAGGGAAAGGTAAGGCGGTTTGAGGGGAGTATGAAAGCAATCGCTGTGAACCAACAAAATCAAAACTCTTTTATATTCACTTCTATAATGAGAACAAAAAGTATTAATATGTTTCGTTTAATTGTAGCTGAGCTATTGATTATGTTAAAAGGTTTTACGATTTGGTGGTACGTAATTGCGATTGGGCTTATTGCATTTGGATTGATATGTCCAGTAGATATATCAAAAGGATGGCTACCTATTATTATGATTTGGCCAATTGCCATTTGGTCGCAGATGATGACGAGAGAAACATACTATGGTACGGATCAAATTATTTCTTCAAGTTGTTCTCCCTTGTATAAGTTTTTTGCAACGTGGATCTCAGGTATGATAGTGGGCCTCATTATTTCCAGCGGTCTTATCATTCAATTTATATTAATTGAAGATATTTCATTCTTACTTTCTTGGCTTAGCGGTATCGTATTTATTCCAACATTAGCGTTGACACTTGGGGTATGGAGTAAGACGCGTAAATTATTTGAAGTCCTGTATATACTTTTATGGTATTTAGGACCGATAAACCATCTTCCATATGTGGATTTTTTAGGAATATCAACATCATATGTGATTGTGTATATTACGCTATCTATTTTATTACTATGTATCGCATTGGTCGGACAGTTGCAGCAAATGGGAAGGTTACGGTTATTATTCAAGTAAGTAGTTAAAGGGAGAGAGAAGTTATGAAAGGGAAAATATATGTATGTTCATTTATAACCTTAATGATTCTTAGTCTAGTTGCATGTGATACAAAAAAGAATGAGTCGTCAGTTTCCAAACAGTTCACCGCAAAAAATATAAATGAGATTTATATAAAAACAGTAGGAGAAAATATTAAACTTCATTCTACAGTAGAAAAAGATATTAGAGTAGATATAGAAGAGATAAAAGATGTAAAAATGAAAGAGACTGGGGAGAAATTAGAAGTTATTACAGAAAACTCTTCATCCATTGTAAATTTTAAAACAGCTACTGTACATATATACCTTCCTGAAAAAACATATAAAAAAATAGATGTTAAAACAGAGTCGGGTAAGGTAATAGGTGAAAATATAGCATCTGAACAATTGAATTTGTACAGCGATTCAAGTGATATGACAATAAAAGAATATAAAGGAAACAATATAAAAGGAGTTTCCAAATCAGGAGGGGTTACGTTACAGGGAGTGGAGGGAAGCTTCGATATTCAAAACAATACGGGAGAGGTGAATGTATCCGCTGCTTCAAATCTAAAAAATGAAAGTAAAATAAAAACCGAATCATCTCATATAAATATAAACTTTAAGAAAGAGCCAACAAATCTAGAGGTTGACTTGTCAACACGTGCGGGTCAAATCAAAAATGAATTTTCACTTTCATCGGGTGAAAAAGGAAACGACCATAAAGTAAGAGGGCATATAGGAAGTGGAAAAGAAAATGATACAAAGTTAACAGCACAGTCTATGACAGGGACGATTGAATTAAAACGTGATGAGTAATGAGAATATAAAGTGGTTTTGAAGAAATAAAGTTCGATTATAAAAAACACATCCTGAATGAATATTTTTGATCTGTTCAGAATGCATTTTTTGCTGTATAAATTATTTGTTTGAGGATTTTCTAATCTTTCTATGCTACTCTTCACCGGTGTACCGTAAAGCCTCTTCTCTTGACATGGATATCATATAGTATTAATATACCGGGGAGTATATTAATACTATATACATTGTAGGAAACATCTAATGAAAAGGAGTACGGGGTGTCATGCGAAGGAAAAAAGAATTAACAAATTCGAAACGACAGCTATCGGACATTTTAGCCCAAACGGTTAAAACCGGAATTATTAAATCGAATTTGGTTCCAATGTTTGCAGGGTTAACATTGGCTCTATATAAATATAAGCTTAGCCCGTTTGAAAAAATTCCGGAGATTATATTTGCTATAATCGGCTCGATTTTAATAATAGGAGCAGCAGGAGCATTTAATAATCTGTATGATCGTGATATTGATTCTATCATGGAGAGAACAAAAAATAGACCAACTGTAACCGGAGACATAAGTCCTAAGACGGTACTATGGCTTGGCATATTGATGACAATCTCCGGTTTAGTATTTCTTGCGCTAACTACATATTTAGCAGCATTATTAGGATTTTTAGGTTTATTTTTGTACGTTGTACCATATACAATGTGGAGTAAAAGAAGAACAATTTATAACACAGAGATAGGGAGTATTTCAGGGGCAATGCCGCCACTCATTGGCTGGGCCGCTATGTATCCTGATATAACGCATCCAGCTATCATCGGTCTTTTTATTATCATGATTATTTGGCAAATGCCTCATTTCTATGCGATAGCTATTCGTAAACATGATGAGTATAAGGCTGCAAATGTTCCAATGCTTCCAGTAGTGAAAGGGATTAAAAGGACATATGTACAAACGAATGTGTATTTAATTATTTTAATTATAATAAGTGTTCTTTTAGGTTCATTAAGCATTGGTCTTATGTTAGTATCACTTCTTTTAAGCATTTTATGGCTTGCCTTAAGTATTTATGGTTATAAAAAAATGGATTCAGAGAAATGGGCAAAATCATTGTTTATTTTTTCGCTTTTCCATATGACAATTTTATTTTCAACTATTATTATCTATTCCCTTATAGGTGTTTTTTTCGGGAGCTGAATATAGGTAACAGATTGAAATTTTTAGACCGATTCAATTTCTAAAAAACTAGAAAAAACCAATTTCTCATGTGTAAAAAAAGAGAAATTGGTTTTTTTAGTGTTGGATTAAATTTTATGTTGTTAAATGAAACGAAAAGAATCCTTACTTTAATCAAACTATATTTTGGATCGATAAGAATTACTATAAAATTGGAAGAGTAATATGAATTGTTGTCCCATTCTTTATTTCGCTGTCTACATGAATTGTTCCGCCGTGTGCAGTTATAATTTTATGAGCGATCGCCATTCCAAGACCAGTGCCTTCACTTGAAACGTTTGTAGCTGTACCTCGGTAGTATTGTTTAAATAGATTTTGAACTGTCATTTCATCCATGCCGATTCCAGTATCTTCTATTATAATGTGTACATCGTCCTGTAATGAGATAGTGGTATGAATTTTCGTTCCTTTATGGTTATGTAAAACGGCGTTCATAAATAAGTTTTGTAAAGAACGGTAGAGTAATTTTGTATCAATGGGAATCATTATTTTTGTTTCATCTGATTGAAAACTAAAATGATAGTGTTCAGACCGTGGATCATTTGTTATATCAGCTATCATTCTTCTAGTAAATTCAACAATGTTTATTTCTTCTTTTCTTAATGGAATCTGTGAACCTTCAAGACGGAATGAAAGATTTAAGTCTTCAATTAACTCTTTCATATGATCACCTTTTTGCTGAATCTCTTGCAAAAACTTCTCTTGTTCTTCCTGACTCCACTTATGATCTGGCGATAGCATAAGCGCACTGTACCCTGTAATATAAGTGAGGGGTGTCTTTAAATCATGAGAGATTCCTGCCATCCATTCGCGTTTCATTTTCTCAAGTTGTTCTCGTTCATTCTCTATTTCTCGTAATCTGTTTGTTAAATGTTCTATATTTAGAAAGACATCTTTATATAAGCGATAAGGGCCTTTTAATTTCCCTGTTTTTTTATTGTACATTTGTTTCGTATTTTCTGGTGTCACGTAAGAACCTTCTGCTAGATGGTTAATCCATGAAATCATTCGAAATAAAGGTTTCCCGATATGCCATCCATATATAATAGCACCTAAAATAAGAGTACATATAAATAGACTAAAAACGATAAGGGCTTCCGTGTCTTTGTCATCTTTATTTATTCCAATAAGAGGTAGTATACCTTCCATTAAGATTGCCATGAAGATCCCCATAAAAAAAGTACCGATAAATAAACTACGAATAAAATGAAAGCCTAGCCTGAAACCGATTTTCATTTTTGTTGCTCCTTAGTATGCGGGATAAATTTATAGCCAATTCCTCTCAAATTAACAATGTATGTAGGGGATCTAGGATCTTCTTCTATTTTTTTACGTAATTTAGAAATATGCATTACTACTGTTTTATCATCACCCATGGAAGTCAGTCCCCATACTTGTTCGTACAATTGTTCAGCAGTGAAAATTCGATTTGGATGTGTGCATAAGAAAGTAAGTAATTCTAGTTCTTTAGCAGTGCAATGTACAGATTCTCCGTTTACAGTTATCAGTCCCTCGCTAGGATATAGAGAAAAGGATTCAAAATGTAGGTTCAAATTTTCTTCATTGCGATTTTCTTTTATCATATTTTGTCTACGTAGTTGGACATTAATTCGTGCAGCGACTTCTAAAGGATTAAATGGCTTTGTTATGTAATCGTCCCCGCCAATCCCTAAACCTGTTAATTTATCTAAGTCACTAGAGCGCGCTGTCACAAATAGAATAGGAGTATTTGTATAGTTTCGTATTTGTCTACATAATTCGAAGCCGTCTATATCTGGTAGCATAACATCGAGTAAGATGATATCGAATGAACAATTTTTAACTAGATTTAACGTGTCCGTTCCGTTTAGAGCGGTTGTTATATGAATGAAGCTTTCTTTCTTTAGGGTAAGTACTAACATATCTAGTATGCCTTGCTCATCATCTACTAAAAGGATTTTTTCTGTTCTCATTATGGATCCACCTTTACATGTTTTTCGAATCTGTTAGAAAGATATTTGGAAAATATTTCACATGTAATAGTGTAACATAATACTATTTTGCTAGATAAAAAATAACAACAAAGACTATGCTCTTTGTTGTTATTATGAAAATAAATTTAATTCATCTGTACTAATGGTTCAATTTTGGCCATAAACGATTGATGAAGTGCTTCTACACCATCTACTAAATGAAGGCGATCAATGACAACAGAGACTTTAATTTCAGATGTACTTACCATTTTAATATGAATATTTTCGTCTTTTAATGTAGAGAACATGTCAGCGGCAACACCTGGATTGGATACCATGCCAGATCCGACAATAGATACTTTAGCTAGATGATTTTCATATTCTACAGATTCATAGTGAAGTGCTTCTTGATTTTGTTCTAATACTTCTAGCGTTTCTCTTAAGTCATTAGAATGAATAGAAAAGGATAGATGTACAGTGCCTTCATTTGTAATGCTTTGAATAATAATATCTACATTAATATGAGCAGCGGCCAATGTAGAGAAAACAGTTGAAAGTGATCCTTGTTCTAATCCTTTAATTGTTACGCGTGTAATATTGTCTTCAAATGCAATACCTTTTACGATTGATTGTTGTTCCATGTTACATTCTCCCCTTACAATTGTTCCGTTTTCTTGTTCCATACTTGAACGAACTTCTAAAACTACGTTATGATTTTTTGCGAATTCAACAGCACGTGGATGTAGTACACTAGCACCAAGGTTTGCGAGTTCTAACATTTCATCATAAGAAATTTCATCGAGTTTATAAGCGTCTTTTACGACACGTGGGTCAGTCGTGTATACACCTGTTACGTCTGTGTAAATATCACATTTTTTCGCTTTAAGCGCAGCGGCCAATGCAACAGCAGTTGTATCAGAACCACCGCGACCAAGTGTTGTAATTTCGTTTTCCTCACTTAATCCTTGGAAACCAGCAACAATTACAATCGTACCTTTTTGTAAATGTGATTGAATACGTTCTGTATTAATATCAGTAATCCGTGCGCTACTATGCACAGATTCTGTCGTAATACCAGCTTGCCAACCAGTTAGTGAAATAGCGTCGTATCCTTTTGCTTGCAGTGCCATTGTTAATAAAGAAATAGTAACTTGTTCACCAGTTGTTAGAAGCATATCCATTTCACGTTTACTCGGATTTTCTGTAATAGCGGTAGCAAGTGCAACGAGTTCATCTGTACTTTTTCCCATTGCAGAGACAACTGTAACAACGCTATGACTTCGTTCATATTCTTCAATAATTAAATCTGCTACATGTTGAATGCGTTGGATACTTCCGACAGAAGTACCACCAAATTTTTGCACAATTGTTTCCATTATAAATTCCTTCTTTCGTCCATTTTTATGAATAGAGCAGGAAAGGTGTGTAAAACACATATGGGAGGAAAAGTATAAATCCCCAATATTCCTGTAGTTACCACAAAGAAAAACAAAAAACACCATCTCAAATAGGTGAGGATGGTGCTGTTACAGGAAAAGGGAAACAGAAAAAGGAGCTAATAAAAAAACCGCCAAAAAAGGAATATCATATAAAGAATGATATCTCTTTTTTGTAGATAGCTCTTCATACATACACGTCTGTATATATGACAGTTCTGTCTCTATTCGAAAACAGCCCCAATTGATAAATGCAGAGAAATTTATCAATTTCGGCAACACTTCCTTTTTTCTAAACTCATCGACATCTCTGTGTCTCCTTTAGAATACTTATAAGCGCTGCAACCTCTATCTCACGTTTTGGGCGAGAGTGTTTGGTTTATGAAGTTATTGGTAACATTTGTTTTATAATAATTAAAATATTTTAGGAAATCAAGTACTTCGTTAATATTTAGAAAATTAAAACTATTTAATCTGAATAAAAATATAGAAATAGATCGTTTATAAGTGTTATTTGATATTGAAATGTATTGATGTTTTGTGTATTAAAAGTCTTAATTATAAGAAAAAAAAGAAAATTAAATGTTATAATGTAAGGAAAAAGAAGGAAGATGCTTAGAGGAAGGGGATACATATGCAAGGAGAGATACAAACGGAAAATAAGGGGAGTTATGTAAGCAATTTATTGTTACCTGTTACAAAATCACGTCCTTTTACTTTCTTATGGATTGGTCAACTGCTTTCCGTTCTGGGAAGTTCTATTACAATGGTAATTCTTCCGGTAGTAGTATATACGTTAACAGGTTCAACAGTTGTTATGGGAATGACGATGGCTATGTATATGCTGCCGAATATTCTTGTTTTACCGTTTTCAGGGTTAATCGTTGATCGTATGAATCGAGTTAAATTAATGTTATTTACCGATATTGTTCGATGCATATTAATGACAACTCTTGCGGTACTTATTTTTAAAGAAACTTTAACAATCACTATTTTATATGTATTAGTAGCAATGTATGGGCTAATGGAAGGATTATTTCAACCTGCATATTCGGCAGTGCGGGCGAGGGTGTTTGTACCGGAAATCCGTAATGCAGCTAACGCATTAACACAAATGAGTAATCAAGGTGTCCGTTTAATTGGTCCGGCGCTTGGTGGTCTTATTGTTTCGGTCACATCGGCTGGGGTCGGATTTGGCTTAGATGCATTAACTTATTTGCTGTCATTTATTTGTTTATTATTTTTAAAAGATGTAACAGCTAAAAAGGTACAGAAAACAGCAGATCATAAAATGAATTTTAAAAAAGATTTTACGGAAGGTATTGTTGTCTTAAAAAGCCATCCATGGTTATGGATTACAATTTTAGCATTTTCATTTATTAATATTTGTTACGCAGGAATTATAGTTGTATTAATCCCATGGCTATTTAATGTACATCATCACTTTGAACCTTTCGTCTATGGACTTGGAATGGCATGTTCTGGAGGAGGTGCTGTGGTTGCAGCTCTTATTTTTGGCGGGAGACAGAGATGGCATAGACGAGGATTGTTCGCTTATGGAGGTGTCCTTATTAGTGGGGCGGCACTTTTAATAATGCCGTTTGTTTCCTGGGCTCCCGGATTAATTGGATTAATGGCAATTGAAGGGTTTGGGATCATGATTTTCGGTTTAATTTGGGAAACGAGTTTGCAAGAACTCGTGCCAGAAGAGGCATTTGGAAGAGTGGCAAGTCTTGATATGTTAGGGTCTTTTGCATTATTACCGTTAGGATATTTAGTCGTTGGCTGGTTGGCGAATATAATCGGGGGCGTTGTGACAATTATTATTCTAGCCATTGCAGCCATTGTAGTAGTAGCAATCGCGCTACTTGTTCCGAGTATTCGCCAATTTGATTAATATATGTTTACAAAAAAATAAGTAAGCTCTGCTAAATGGCAGAGCTTACTGTTCGTGAAATACGAATGTTTGTGTAAATTGCTGTTCTGCTTTTTCTGGGTGACCGTTATAACTAAATTGATTTTCTTCCCAGCTAATAACAACTTCAAATGAATTGGTATCTTCATATAATGGGAATTTCATTTCTGTAAAACTCGTTCGGCTGTATGACACACTCATATCAGACTTGTTGAATGGCTTGAAAGCGGATTTTGATTTTGGATTATTGTGGCGTATTTCAACTGATACATTAGATACGTCTTTACCGATATTTTTTACAAGTAGGTAGTATGTATCAAAAATGCCTTGTTTTGGCTGTAAAGTCTTTGGATTGGTGCTGCTAGATTTATCAATTTCGATATACCATTGCTTAGACTTTGAGGCAACGGGTAGTTCTTGAAATGTATAAGCACTTGTTTGCAAAGGAAGTGCTAAACATATAACAATGACTAAGGGTATTATTTTTCTTTTCATAATAGATAGGTCTCCAATTCATTGAAAATAGTAGTTTTTAGTTAATATGTGCGATTTTTGAAAAAATATGCGTTTTTTATTCTTATAGCATTGTACAGAAGGAGTAATACATATGAATATTGGTAATGTTATAATTTGGAATATTTTTCATATCATATTTAGTAATAAAAAGAATTGAATAAAAATACATAATTGTGCTAAAATAATTGAAATTCGACATATTTATTAAAATCATCGTAGGAGGAAATAGAATGAACGCTTTCATTCGAAGGAAATCTATAGACCAATTACAAAAAGAAGGTCGCAAAAGTAGTGGATTGAATCGAGTTCTAGGATTGTGGCAACTTACTGCAATTGGTTTAGGAGGTATTATTGGGGTAGGTATCTTTGTATTAACTGGTGTAGCGGCCTCTGAACACGCAGGACCTGCAGTTATTTTATCTTTTATCATTGCGGGATTAGCTAGTGCAGCTGCTGCATTATGTTATGCGGAATTTGCCGGATTAATTCCTGTTGCTGGAAGTGCTTATACCTACAGCTATGCTGTACTGGGGGAAGGTGTAGCTTGGCTAATTGGATGGGATCTTTTACTCGAATATATTTTAGTAGTTGGAGTAGTTGCCATCGGGTGGTCTGGTTATATGCAAGAATTGCTGCAACAAATTGGAATTCATATTCCTGTTTGGGCTCAAGGCGCTCCAGGTACAGGTGCTGGTCATAGAGTAGATTTAATTGCAATGATAATAAGTCTTGCTATTGCCGGTTTGTTAACATTAGGTATGGAGTGGGGATCTAAATTTAATACCCTTATGGTTATCATTAAGTTAAGTATTATTTTAGTAGTAATTGCTGTAGGAATTTTCTATATTGATTCTGCTAATTGGCATCCTTTTATGCCTTTTGGCTTCAATGGTGTAATGAGTGGTGCAGCTCTTGTATTTTTTGCTGTATTTGGTTACGATACATTAACTACAGCGGCAGAAGAAGCAAAAAATCCACAACGTGATTTACCAAGAGCTGTAGTAATTTCTTTAGTTATTGCGTTATGTCTATATATTGGGATGTCTTTAGTAATTACAGGTATGGCACCATACCATACATTGAATAATGCCGCACCGGTAGCTAAAATTTTTAGTGATGCTGGATTAAAGTGGATTACTTTATTCATTTCTGCTGCAGCTATTACTGGTATTTTATCTGTTTTATTCTCCTTTATGCTTGCTGGTTCAAGAATATGGTTTGCTATGAGTAGAGATGGTTTGTTACCAAGGTGGTTTACAAAAGTACATCCAAAATATAAGACACCACATCGTCCAACTTTAATAATTGGAGTTATTACTGCAATTATTTCAGGTGTTACTCCTATTAATGAAGTGGCGGAATTGGTTAATATTGGTACATTATCAGCGTTTATTTTAATTTGTTCATCTATCATTGTGTTACGAAAAAAACGACCGGATTTAGAAAGAAAATTTAAGACACCTTTAGTTCCTTTGATTCCTTTAATTGGGATTGGTTTTTCATTTTATCTTATTATCAGCCTTCCTGAAATTACCTGGATTCGCTTTATGATTTGGATGATTCTTGGACTAGTTATTTATATGTTATATGGAAAAAATAAAAGTAATTTGGCTAGAGATAAAAAATAATAGTAGATACATGTTATGAAAAAAGATGCCAATGGCATCTTTTTTCATTTTTATTTAGTAATATGGAGTACGGCCACAAAATGATGAACTAGATGTAGTAATTAAAAGAAGTATGCTGGTACATCGTATACTACATATACAGCTTGAGAATAAGTCATATTGAGTTCTATTCTTCGATTTTGCTGAAAAATTGTAAAATACACATTTGGATAGTAAATGAGAACTTGTGAAAATTTCACAAGTTCTTTTTGTTTTTTATTAAAAATAAATGTGAATCTTAGTGTATTTGTTAACATTGAATTTTTTATATAAAACTATAGATAAGTAGAACGATCAAAATGAAAAAAGAACCTTACAAAAATGTAATGTTAATGTCACAAAATAAGATAGTACATTGTTAGTAATCCTTTTAAAATTGAATAGATTATCACTTATGGATAAAAAACCAATAGAAAAACATAACTAAAGTATATTTTGTTAAAATGTAGCGTGGACTAAAGTATCAAAGGAGATTATGTAATGAATTTTAAAGATTTAGATTATGAATGGTTCAATTTTATAAATAATAAGGTACAGCAATATCCATTAATAGATAATGTAATGATACTATTTGCAGAATATGTACAATATGCTTTCATATTATTACTCGCCCTGTTATGGATAAAGAATAAACCTAATTTTCGTGTAATGGCTTTTCAATCAATGGTTGCGTTTACTTTAGCGTACTCCATAAATAGAATTATTGAGATGTTTATTTATAGAGACCGTCCTTTTATCTCACATAACATCACACAACTCGTAGAGCATGCTGCTAATTCTTCTTTTCCGAGTGATCATGCAACATCAGCTGTTGTAATTGCAGCTACACTATTGCTATCTGCATATCGTTTTAAATATACTTGGTTTTTCTTAGCGCTTGGTGTTGCTTTTTCGAGAATATGGGTAGGAGTACATTATCCACTTGATGTAATTGCAGGAATTGTACATGGGGTATTAATAGCATTATTTACACAGTATGTTGTATTTAAAATACGTCCTGTTGCTACATTCATTACAAAACCTATTTTTCAAGGGGAAAACTAGTTTTATAAATTGAAAATATTTGTTCCTAAGAAAAAACTGTCCTAAATCAAAGTATTTAGGGCGTTTTTTTTGTTTTTCTCTTTTAGGACTAAAAGAACAGATGAAAATGCTATTGAATATGAAACGTTAACCATAGTACATTTAAAAAAGGGGATTTTGATAAGGATGGTGAGAAAATGCTTGATAAAGTTGATGGTTCAATAAGGAGTCATATGTATACAGCAGAAGAACAACAAAAGCTATATAAACGAACGTTAGTAATCGTAAGTATTTCACAAATGTTTGGTGGTGCGGGGTTAGCAGCTGGAATTACGGTAGGTGCGCTACTTGCACAGCAAATGCTTGGGACAGATGCATTCGCAGGATTGCCAACGGCTATGTTTACAATGGGGTCTGCAGGAGCGGCTTTAATAGTAGGAAGGCTTTCACAGCGGTATGGGCGCCGGGTCGGGCTTGCTACAGGATTTATGGTAGGGGGGCTTGGTGCTATTGGGGTTGTACTTGCAGCTTTAACGAATAGTATCATCCTCTTACTTGCTTCCTTACTCATATATGGTGCAGGTACGGCTACAAATTTACAAGCTCGTTATGCCGGTACGGATTTAGCGAATAAGAAGCAACGGGCAACTGCTATTAGTACTACGATGGTTATGACGACTTTTGGAGCAGTAGCGGGACCAAACTTAGTGGGTGTAATGGGGAACTTTGCTCTCTCTATTGGTATTCCTAAACTTGCTGGTCCGTTCCTATTATCAGCAGCTGCGTTTTTGTTAGCGGGTCTCGTACTTTTCGTTATGCTTCGTCCAGATCCATTAATGATAGCGAATATGATAGAAACATATAAACAGGAACAGACAAATAAAGGGCATTCGATAACTAAGAAATCAACAAAAAATACAAGAGGAGTTACAGTTGGGGCAATTGTTATGATACTTACTCAAATTGTTATGGTCGCAATTATGACGATGACTCCCGTACATATGGAACACCATGGTCATGGATTAAATGAAGTCGGCCTTGTTATTGGATTTCATGTAGGAGCAATGTACCTTCCATCACTTATTACAGGAATCCTAGTCGATAAGGTTGGCCGAATGGCAATGAGTATTGCTTCTGGGGTTATATTACTTAGCGCGGGTGTGTTAGCTGCTATAGCACCGAGCGATTCTTTAATATTCTTAGTCATTGCTCTTTCTTTACTTGGCTTAGGATGGAACCTTGGATTAATAAGTGGTACTGCCCAAATTGTTGATGCAACAGAACCTTTAACGCGTGCAAAGACACAAGGAAAAGTAGATGTTTTAATTGCGTTAGCAGGAGCTTCTGGGGGAGCGATGTCCGGCATGGTGGTAGCGAATTCAAGTTATGCAGCATTATCATTAGCTGGAGGAGCGTTAGCCTTATTGCTCATTCCTGTTGTGATATGGTCTAGAAAAGGTGAAGAACATGAAATAAAATAGAAGTCCAGAAAGTTTTGCTGATTTATCTTTTACAGGCAAGAAGATCCCAATGATTAAAGTTTCACTTTATTAAAAAGGCTTACATGTAGTCATATCTATAATGTGATGCGAAAACAAAAAATTCCAATACAAAACATATTCCCATTGTACAACAACCATACATATGCTAAACTGTAGATAACTTTTAATGAACGGAGGGGTCTCCTTTGATCTTAATCAGATTACGTCTCAATACTTTGTGCCGATAATTGAATAGCGCTCAAAGGCTCTGTCTGTGTACAGAGTGAACGGGATTGGTCTGCCTATTTTAAAGGAACCCTTTATTGAACAGATATGTGAAAAGAGGGAGGGACGAATAGCCCTCTTTTTGTTTTGCCTTTATAAATAGAATGATGTGATATATGTGTATGTTCCTTTGGATACGTATATCATTTGGGATTTATTGACCATGTAACAATTGGAAAGTGATGCTCTCTTTTGTTTATTTGTCGTACTCTCATCCGTTTACAAAAAGCACAGGCAGTGACCTGTGCTTTTTATTTTACGTAATCGAAATGGAGGAATTAATATATGGAAGAACTAGTACAAAAAGCGATATTAGTCGGAGTGAATTTAAATAATGAAAGTGATTTTGAATATTCGATGGAGGAGTTAACAAACCTTGCGGAAGCTTGTGATGTGGAAGTTGTAGGGCAAGTTACGCAAAATTTACACCGCGTTAATCCATCACATTATATTGGGAAAGGAAAAATTGAAGAAGTTTCCGCTTTTGTGAAGGAAGTAGATGCGAATATGGTTATTTTTAATGATGAGTTATCACCTTCACAAATTCGAAATTTAGAAGCTGACTTAGATTGTAAAGTAATTGATCGTACCATTTTAATTTTAGATATTTTCGCGCAGCGTGCTAAGACGAAAGAAGCACAGTTGCAAGTTGAAGTAGCACATCTGCAATATATGATGCCACGTTTAATTGGTCTTCGTGAATCTTTAGGAAGACAAAGCGGCGGTGTTGGTACGAAAAACAAAGGTGTCGGTGAGAAAAAATTAGAACTCGACCGTCGTAAGATTGAAGAGCAGATTGCAGTATTAAATAAAGAGTTAGAAGCACTTGTTGCGCAGCGTCAAACGCAGCGTAAACAGCGTAAGAAAAATGAAATTCCTGTTGTTTCATTAGTAGGATATACAAATGCGGGTAAATCAACGATTATGAATACGATGCTTGAGATTTTTAACGGTTCCGTAGAGAAACAAGTATTTGAAAAAGATATGTTGTTTGCGACGCTGGAAACATCAGTGCGAAATATTGAACTTCCAGATAATAAATCGTTTTTATTAACAGATACAGTTGGTTTTGTAAGCAAGTTACCGCACCATCTTGTGAAAGCATTCCGTTCTACATTAGAAGAAGTAGCGGAGGCAGATTTATTGATTCATGTGGTCGATTATGCAAACCCAAATTATGAACAATTAATTGAGATTACAAACCAAACACTAAAACAAATTGGGGTTGAAAATATCCCGACGATTTATGCTTATAATAAATCAGATATGATGGATGTTGAAATCCCGAAAACCCAGGAGGATCGAGTTTATCTATCTGCAAAACAACAAATCGGGATTACAGAACTTGTAGAAATGATTCGTTCACATATTTACAAAGAGTATACAAAATGTGAAATGTTAATACCGTATGATCAAGGGCAAATTGTTTCTTATTTCAATGATCATGCATATGTTGTATCAACGAGTTATGAAAATGAAGGTACGAAGATTTCACTTGAATGTAAGACGAGCGATTTTGAGAAGTATAAGCGTTTTGTCGTTTAAATTGAAAAAGGCGATCCTTTATTAGGATCGCCTTTTTCTTTATTCCGTTATGTAAGCCCACTTATAGGAGTAAATTCCTGCGAATGGACGAACAACAACATCTTGTACAGTTGGACGTTCTAAGTAAACAAGTCCTGATTGGAAGATTGGAGCGATTGCGGCATCGTCTTCAACTAAAATCTTTTCAGCATCTTGAAACGCTTTCCATCTTGCTGGTAAGTCATTTACTAAAGAAGAGCCGGCCTTTTGAATCAATTCATCGTATTGTTCGTTTGAATAGTTCATTCTATTGAAGGAACCATCTGTTACAAACATGTCTAAAAATGTCATTGGATCTGGATAGTCAGCACCCCATGTAGAAAGTGAAATTTCAAAATCGCCGTTTCCTTCCCGGTCTAAGAACGCTTTTACTGGAAGAGGACTTAGTGTAATTTTTAAACCAGGTAAGTTTTTCTCTAGTTCACCTTTTAGGTATTCACTAATCTTTTTATCATTCGATTCATCAGTTGTTAAAATAGAAAGAGAAACATTTTGTATATTGGTTTCTTTTTTTGCTGCTTCCCATAGTTTTTTTGCTTCTTTCACATTTGTTTCAAGGTTTACATTACTCGTACTGCGAAAATCTTTATTGTTAGGCCCTTTTACAAATCCTTTTGGAATGAGGGCGTTTGCTGGAGAAGAGCCGTTGTTTAAAATCGTGTTTGCTACGCCTTTTTTATCAAATGCAAGAGAGATAGCTTTTCGAGCATTTTTATTTGCTAATAATTGATGTTTTTGATTGAATCGGAAAAAGGTCATAGAAGGTCGTGCTTTTTTCTTTAAACTTGGGTCTTTTTGATATTTATCTACGAACTCTGAATTAATAATGATACGGTCTACTTGTTTACTTTCAAATAAGTTAACAGCCGTTGAAGTATCTTTCACGATATTTACATTAATTTCATTTAATTTTACGTTTTTATTATCCCAGTAATTTGGGTTCTTTCTCATTTTATAGCTCACATCATGCTTCCATTCGTTTAAAACGAACGGTCCATTATAGACTGCATTCACGGCTTCAAGTCCATAATTTTTCCTTTGTGCTTCGACTACTTTTTGATTTTGAGGATAAAATGTTGCAAACCCCATTAAACCTAAAAAGTATGGTACAGGGTGCTCTAGTTTCACTTCAAGCGTCTTATCGTCGAGAGCTTTGACGCCTAATGAATCGATTGGTAGTTCTTTTTTATTAATTTTTTCAGCGTTTTTAATGTCGAACATAATGTGTGCATATTCAGAGCCAGTTTCAGGATTGACAGCGCGCTTCCATGCATACTCGAAATCATGTGCAGTTACAGGATCCCCATTTGACCATTTTGAGTCGTGAAGTTTAAATGTATATATTTTTCCATCTTCGCTTAATTTATAAGATTCAGCTGCACCTGGCACGGGTTTGTTATCAGGGCCAGGCATGTATAGTCCTTCCATCACATTATTTAATGCCGCATAAGAGAAGCCATCAGATGCAATCGATGAGTCAAGCGTGGAAATTTCCCCGGATTCTACAATATTTAGGACTTGCTTTGAAGCTATTTTTTTCTTTTCGGAGCTAGATGTCGTTTCTTGTTTTTGTCCACATGAGGATAAAAATACTGATAACGTGAGTGAGAGTGCAACTATCCCTTTTGTCTTTTTCTTCATAGTTTCCATCCTTTCCCTTCATCTGTATTTCAGTATATAAGAAGAGAAAGAAAATTTCTACAATTAATTCCTATAAAACCTATATAAATGCAATTGTTTGAGGCGCGAATATGAAATCGAAGTTGTGTTGCTGGAAAAAGAGATAAAACCATTATAGAATAGAAAATATTTAAAAATCAGAAATTATTACAGTAAGTGTAATGTTAATTAGTTATATCTTCTGTTTTTAGGAAAGGGGAGAGTGAAATATGCAGGCAGTTTCAAAGGGAAATACAGTAGCCTCACCTACGATTTATCGTATTTTATTTGCGATTAGTTTCGGTCATTTTTTAAATGACTCGATGCAGGCTGTTGTACCGGCACTGTTTCCTATTTTGGAAAAATCGATGAATTTATCCTATATGCAGGTAGGATGGATTGCATTTGCGTTAAATATGACGTCATCAATTATGCAGCCGGTATTTGGGATGTATTCAGATAAGAAGCCATCGCCATTTTTATTACCGCTGGGTATGTTTTCAAGTATGCTTGGAATGATTGGGCTTGCGTTTGCGCCAAACTTTATTATCGTTATTATTTCTGTTTTATTTATTGGATTAGGATCAGCTGTTTTTCATCCTGAAGGAGCACGTGTTGCTTATATGGCTGCTGGTGCAAAGCGGGGGTTAGCGCAATCCATTTATCAAGTAGGAGGGAATACAGGGAATTCTCTTGCACCGATTTTTACAGCGTTAATTTTTGTTCCGCTTGGCCAAATGGGAGCACTTGGATTTACAGGTTTTGCGGCAGTAGGCATTGTGTTATTAATTTTTGTTTCAAATTGGTACAAAAATGAGTTAATAAATGGTGCGGTGCGAAGAAAGAAACGAGCTGCACTTGAAGCTGAGAATGCAATTGTTAGTACGCATATTAAATTTGTAATTGTTCTTCTTGTTTTCTTAACCTTTGTTCGTTCTTGGTATGGAGCTGGCATTGGGAACTTCTATCAGTTTTATTTAATCGAGCATTACGGTTTATCTATTAAAAATGCACAGTACTTCGTATTTGCCTTTATGATTGCTGGGGTACTAGGTACATTCTTTGGTGGACCATTAGCAGATCGATTTGGTAAGAAAACTATTATTGTATTTTCAATGCTAGGTTCTGCACCGCTTGCACTTTTATTACCACATGTTTCTCTAGCGTGGGTTGTACCGTTATTTCTATGTATCGGTTTTATTAGCTCTAGTAGCTTTAGTGTTATTGTTGTGTATGCGCAGGAACTTGTTCCGGGAAAAGTTGGAATGGTGTCAGGGTTAATTGTGGGTCTTGCATTTGGCCTTGGAGCATTAGGAGCCGTTGTTCTTGGAAAATTAGCAGACGTGTATAGTTTGCAATTTATTATGGTATTATGTAGTTGTTTACCATTAATTGGACTTACGTCATGGTTACTGCCAAGCGATCGAAAATCATTATAGAATAGGGGATGCGCTATGAGACTATGTCACAACGTTACAGAATTAATTGGAGATACACCTGTCGTACGATTATCACGATTTGTTCCAGAAGATGCAGCAGACGTATATGTGAAACTTGAAATGTTTAATCCGTCTCGGAGTGTGAAAGACCGCGCTGCTTATAATTTAATCCATATGGCGGAGGAGCAAGGTCTTATTAAGCCAGGTGATACCATTATTGAGCCAACGAGCGGAAACACAGGAATTGGTTTAGCAATGAATGCAGCCGCGAAAGGATATAAAGCCATTTTAATTATGCCGGATAATATGTCAAAAGAACGGATTAATTTGCTTAAGGCATATGGGGCAGAAGTTGTTTTGACGCCGGCAGAACAAAGAATGCCAGGAGCAATTGCGAAGGCGGTAGAATTACAAAAACAAATACCAAACAGTTTTATTCCGCAGCAATTTGAAAACCCAGCAAACCCGAATATTCATCGCTATACAACAGCTCTTGAAATTTATGAACAAATGGATGGAGAGTTAGATGCGTTTGTAGCGACTGCTGGAACTGGTGGAACCATTACTGGCACAGGGGAAACATTGAAAGAGAAACTACCAAATTTATATATTGCGGTAGTGGAACCGAAAGGCTCTCCTGTGTTATCTGGTGGTGTGCCGGGGCCTCATAAACTAGTTGGAACAAGCCCAGGGTTTATTCCGAAAAACTTAAATACGGAAATATATAATGAAATCATTCAAATCGCGGATGAAGAAGCACTTAGTACAATGAGAAATCTAGCAAAGCAAGAGGGAATATTAGTAGGACCTTCTTCAGGTGCGTCAGTCTATGCCGCAATCATGATAGCGAAACGATTAGGTGCTGGTAAGAAAGTATTATGTATTGCACCTGATACAGGTGAACGATATTTGAGTATGGGGTTGTTTGAATAATATATATTGAGAGAGTATGCGTCGTGCATACTCTTTTTTGTAAGAAAAGGAAAATGGAAGTTTGATATAGAAATAATAAAATGAGGTGAAAGGAGAAAAAGAATGCAGTTAATAGAGAAAGCAATAGAAATGGCAGAGATTTATAAGCAAAATTCTAAAGTAGAAGCTATTATTTTAGCAGGGTCTGTAGCAAGAAAATTAGAGGACGAACATTCGGACATTGAGTTACATATTCTCTGGTCAGTTCCACCAGAGGATGAAGATCGTCAACATCCGATTCATAGTATTGATGGAACTATATTATCTTATCATCCGTATGAAGAGGAAGAATGGTCGGAAACGTATTTGACGAAAGAAGGAATTAAACTAGAAATCAGTAACTTTTTAACAGAGACAGTAGAAAGGTTTATTTCAGATGTTGTAGATCAATATGATATAAATTATGAGAAACAATGTATTACATCATCCGTTGCTGATGGTGTTAGTTTGTATGGAAAAATGAAAGTGAATGAGCTAAAAGATAGAGTTGCGATATATCCGGAAAAACTAACGAACCGAATGATTTCAGAAAACCTTTGGTTAAGTAACCGATGGCATAATCGCGAGGCACTTTTGAAACGAAACGATTGGCTTATGCTTTATGATGTCATTTGTGAGGTCCAAAGAGATTTATTTGGCGTTTTATTCGGTTTAAATAAAATATATGTGCATCATCCATCTTTTAAGTGGATGTCTTACAATACTGAAAGAATGAATATGAAACCTACAAATTTATATGAGCGGATGACGAATATATTGATTGGGAATCCAGAGCATAGCGTGCGAGAATTGGAGATATTAGTCCAAGAAGTATTGGAATTAGTTCGTACATATGCTCCTGAATGCAATATTGCCGAACAACAAAAGCGTATTCAGTATGCAAAATAAAAAATAAGAGATGTAACTATTCGTAAAGTTACATCTCTTATTTTTATTTTATGAACTTTCCTAGTACAGGTAATCGTTGAATACGATCACCGAGAATGTGCGAAGCAAGGCCACTTGTTAATACGAATAAAAGGTAGACAATTCCTCCAACCGCGCCGCAAATGATAACGATTAATAGTGATTCGATATAAGGTTGTCCAGGGATGAGCCATCCGATAATCGCTTTTAATCCCATTACGACAGCGGACATTGCTGCAGAGTAAATTGTAATAAGAAATACTGTTTTAGCTGTTTCTGCAATATCAAATTTTGCAAACTTGACGATGCAATATAGCATAATGATATCAGAAACGAGATATCCAAGAATAGTTCCAAGCACCGCCCCATGTCCACCTAATAAGTATAGAAGTGGCGTATTCACTACAACTTTTACAAGAATACCAACGGAGAAGGCAATCATTGTTTTTCGCTGATAATCAATCCCTTGTAAAATAGCTGCAGAAACAGTGAAAATTGCACTTAATACAGCAGATGGTGCATAAGAAATTAAATATTGAGATCCGCCTAAAGCTGTATCGGGGCTCATATACACCATGCGGAATGCATCGTATGCGATGCTAGCGAGTCCGAATGCAGCAGGGATTGTAAAGAATAATAAAACTTGGAAAATCTTTGTGATTTGTTCTTGTAATTCCTCTAGCTTTCCGCTTGTAAATGATTTTGTTATCGCTGGAATAATCGTAAGTGAAAATCCAGTCGCGAGTGAAGCGGGAATCATGATTAATTTTTGAGCATAGTTCGTTATATAAGCAAAAATTGCGTTTGCTGTTTCAAGCGGTGTTCCAATTGCTCTTAGTGCATCAGCAACTGTATATTGATCCACTAAAGTATAAAGTGGAATGGCAATCCCTACGAAAACAATTGGGATTGCGTAACGAAGTAGCTCCATGTAAATGTTTTTTAATGAAACGTTTGAAGACCTTGTTTTTAGTTCGCCTGTAGGTGGTTTTAAATGATTATATTTTTTCCAATACATGATTAAAATGGAGATACTAGCAATTGCTCCAATAACCGCTCCAAATGTAGCAACTGCAACGGAAGAAGCAACAGACCCACCTAGTAATTTTGAAACGATAAAACTACCAACTAAAATGAAAACGACACGTGCAATCTGTTCTACAACTTGAGAAACAGCACTTGGTTTCATATGTTGAAATCCTTGGAAATATCCACGTGTGACACTCATCGCTGGGACAATAATGAGCGCAAAACTTAGTGCTCGCATTGTAAGTGTTACATCAGCGATAAACCCCGGATCCGGGGTTTTTGAACGAATAATAAACTGAGATACATAAGGAGCTCCGATAAATAAGATTAAAAATCCGGCGAACCCCATAAGCATCATGATTTTTACACTAGAATTATATAGTTTTTTACTTGTATTATAGTCACCCAGTGCATTATACTTAGCAACAAATTTCGATACAGCAATTGGAATACCAGCTGTTGAAAAACTAAGTAAGATACCATACCAAGAATATGCATATGCATATAATGCAACCCCTTGTTCACCAACTAAAAGTTGAAAAGGGAAGAAGTATATAAAACCTAAAATACGCGAAATCATTGTGGCACCGCTTAGTAAAGCAGTCCCTTTTAAAACTTTTGAAGTAGACAAAACCTTTCCTCCTACTCGTACTCTG
Organism: Bacillus sp. XF8; assembly: GCF_017498755.1. NCBI lineage: Bacteria > Bacillati > Bacillota > Bacilli > Caryophanales > Bacillaceae > Bacillus > Bacillus sp. XF8. Next base: position 476,911 of record NZ_JAGDQK010000002.1, read on the forward strand.
TTACAATCATCCTATATTACTATAAACCTGTCAGTGTATTTAATAAAGTATAAAACGTAAGTGGTGCAATAGTATTCATAGAAAAGTCATATTTTGAATTTTTATAGTGAAAAAATAAGATTGTGATACATAAATATTCAAAAAACTAGTTGACACTATTTTTAATGTGTGATAAAAATGATAGTAATCAATTCGGAAAACATATAGTTGAGCAATGAAAGGGTAAAGTAGTGAAAATCTCCCTATGTCAGAGAGCTGATGGTTGGTGTGAATCAGTATATAGATTATTCATGAAGTTCGTCCTGGAGCATCTTTCATAAATCTCACATTGTGAGGAAATGAAAGACGGTAGTGTATACCGTTATCAAATAAAGTGGTGAAGAATTTTTTCACAACTAGGGTGGTACCGCGATATATATCGTCCCTACGTTTTTACGTAGGGGCGTTTTTTATTTTAGGGTTATTCTTGTTGTATCTTCATAACTAGGGTGGTACCGCGATATTTTATCGTCCCTACGTTTTACGTAGGGACGTTTTTTATTTCGGTGGTTTCTTAGTATTCTTCACAACTAGGGTGGTACCGCGATATTTTCATCGTCCCTACGTTTTGTAGGGGCGATTTTTTATTTTTGAAAGGAAGTGGTTGTATTAGAAAGGGAAGAGGCTAGAACAATACGATTAAGAATGAAATGTAATAAAAGGAAAAAATAGAAGAAGAGAGGAGATAAAAAGATGAATTCACAGCAATGGACATCGAAATTAGGTTTCGTTTTAGCTGCAGCAGGTTCAGCAATTGGTCTTGGCGCAATTTGGAAGTTCCCATATATGGCCGGTATTGGAGGGGGCGGTGCGTTCTTTCTTATTTTCATCGGTTTTACTTTACTGATTGGTTTACCTTTATTATTAGCAGAATTTGTGATTGGAAGAAGTACACAAAAAGAGGCTGTTGATGCGTATAGAGAAATTGCTCCGAAAACATTATGGCCGTGGCTTGGTAAATTAGGAATTGTAACATGTTTCATATTACTTTCTTTCTACAGTGTTGTCGGAGGATGGATTTTATTATATTTATGGAATGCAATTACAGGGAGACTATGGGAAGGAAATGGTGCATATGAAGCAACATTTGGTGAAATCATTTCCAATCCATATTTAGCAGTTGGATCACAGCTATTATTTATTCTTATTACTATTTTTATCGTAAGTAAAGGCGTACAAAACGGTGTGGAAAAGGTAAATAAATACTTTATGCCAGCACTATTTGTTTTATTCTTTGTATTAATTGTTCGTGCACTTACATTAGATGGAGCAGGAGAAGGGGTACGATTCTTCTTACAGCCGGATTTCTCACATGTCACGTCTGAGATTGTTTTATACGCGATGGGACAATCGTTCTTCTCGTTATCTGTCGGGGTAGCAGTAATGGTAACGTATAGTTCGTACTTACCGAAAGAAGAAAGCTTACCGCGTTCCGCATTTTCAATTGTTGCTTTGACACTCGTTATTACATTGCTTGCTGGACTTGCAATTTTCCCGGTTGTATTTGCATTTGGAATGGAGCCGTCTCAAGGACCAGGATTACTATTTATCGTATTGCCAGCTATTTTTAGCAAAATGGCATTCGGAAAACTATTCTTCATTGTTTTCTTATTACTATTCTTCTTTGCGACTATAACATCAGCAATTTCTATGTTAGAAATTAGCGTTGCTTCTTTAACAACAAAAGGTAAAGGGAAACGCGAAAAAATGGCATTGATTGTTGGATTATTAATTTTTGTTGTTGGGATTCCATCGGCACTATCATATGGTGTGTTAAGTGATATGAAACTGTTTGGAAAAACCATTTTTGATTTAGCAGACTTTGCAGTAAGTAACGTTCTGATGCCGCTTGGCGTATTATTAGTTGCAATCTTCGTGCCGTTAAAAATGAAGAAGGATGTATTAATAAAAGAACTGGGAGTAAGTAAAAACAAAGGATATAAACTATTTGTATTGTGGTTGTTTTTACTGCGCTATGTAGCACCAATCGCCATTATTATCGTATTTTTAGATGTGATTGGAATTATATAAAGTGAAACTTTAATCAGTGGGGATTTTCTTCATCCCCCACTGATTATCAGCCCGCACCAATCGGGCTTTTACGGGCGGTTGATCCTCCACCTAACTTCTTTGCTTTCGCTAAATTTTGAGGTGGGGGGGCTTACTGCCCGTTAATGCGGGATAAAAAGAAATAGAAAAGGCTCTAACATATGTTAGGGCCTTTTTATTGAATGGATAATTTTAAATTATCTTTTCTGCAATTCATTTACTGTAACAAATTGATATCCTTTTTTAGATAAAGAATCTAAAATATCTTCAATAGTTTGTAAGGCATTACCTGAATCATCATACATAGAATGTAACAAAATGATAGAACCTGGTTTTACATTGTTGTTTACATAGTCTACTTTATCAGAAGTAGAAACATAATAAGTATCAGGTTCAATATCCCATGTAATTGTTTCGATGTGCTGCTTGTTTAAATAATAGGGTAGACCAATTAATTTTTTCCCATTTGGTGGCCGAAAATCAATTTGATCTGTATAACCTGTTTTACGAATGAGTGTATTGGTCTTTTCAATTTCATCTTTAATAAAAGAAGGTGTTTTGAGAACCATTCGGTTATGAGAGTACGTATGATTTCCAAGTTGATGTCCGGACTGTACGATAGTTTGTCCTAATTGTAAGTTTTTCTCTAATTCATTTCCAATTACAAAAAAAGTAGCTTTAGCATTATATTTATCTAAGAGTGGTAATATTTGTTCTACATTTTTTGTAGGCCCATCATCAAAAGTCAGAGCAACGACTTTCTGATTTGTTTCTACTCGATTTGTTAATTCACCAAATAATTGATACGATCGTGAATTCATGAGTTTATAGGCTCCGAATAGTAAGATAAGAAGAGTGATTAGTATAATTAATGAAGTAATGATTCTTTTTTTCATAAAGCGACCTCACAATATTTTTCATTTTCATTCGTATGTATTATATCAAAAAGAATAAATTGCTGCTTGTTTAAAAATCATTAGGATGCAAGAAAGAAAAAGTTGTCATATAATAAGAATCAAAAGGTATATTAGGAGGTGTTGATATGGCGATTACAATACAATTGCCAGACACTGCAGCGTCTCATGCAAAGCCAAGTATGAAAATGGCGATACTTTGCGTGAGGTAGACAAGTAATATACAATCGCCAAAATGAGCTCGTATCATTTCTTTTATATTTGGCTTTGCACCTTATTGAAATGAACCATAAAAAATAAGGGGCGAGCAGAAATGAAATACGTAAAAGCAGCGGCTGTTTTACCGGAAAACTTAATTATAGAAATTCAAAAGTATGTGCAAGGTGAAACAATCTATATTCCAAAACAGGAAAATACACATTATAAATGGGGTACACGATCTGGAGGAAGAAAGCAACTTGATGAGCGGAATCGAGCGATTAAATATGCATTTAAAAGCGGAGTATCTATTCATCAATTAGCTGAAGAATATTTTCTTTCGAGTGAAACAATTAAAAAAATAGTGTATTCTAAATAAAAATGACGTAAGCACTGATTATTTCATATGAAATAATCAGTGCTTTTTATGTAAACTTTGTTTCTAAATTATTTTCTGCATTTTATAAAATGAATTCATTGTATAAAATAATAAGAGATTAACAATTTATATGGAGTGATAACAATGGAAGCGTTTATTAGAAGTGATCAATATAATTTTATAAAATCACAAGCTCATATTCTAGCGAATGGGCATGCAACAGCAAATGATAGAGGTGTTATTGCTGCTCTAAAGTCTCTTGCGATAGAAAAAGTGTTACATGTTTTTGAAAATCTTACTGTTGAACAAAAAGAATTAATTGATACGATTTTGACGGTTGAAAATAGAGAGGATGCGGAAGCATTTTTATTCAAGTTAAATCCGTATGTCATTCCGTTTCAGGAAGTTACGCAGCAAATGTTAAAAAAATTATTTCCTAAGGCTAAAAAATTGAAGCTTCCTGAAATGGAAGCAATAAATATGAAAGAAATGTCGTATCTAGGTTGGATTGATAAAGGAACGGGCAGAAAGTTTATTATAGCAAGAAATAAGAATAAGTTTGTTGGCTTGCAAGGAACGTTCCAAAGTATAAATAAAAAAGGCATTTGTGCATTGTGCCATGGGCATGAAGAAGTAGGTATGTTTCTAGTTGAAATAAAAGGGGATGTACCAGGTACTTTTGTTAAAAAAGGAAATTATATTTGTCAAGATAGTATAGCGTGTAATCAGAATATGAAATCGCTTGATAAATTAGATGATTTTATTGAGCGATTGAGAAAATAACTTATTGCGAAAGAGGTAAATATAGAAACAAAATATGATTGTAATTCAAATGAAAGAAGAATCCATGGTGAATTCTTCTTTTTATTATGTTCGAAAAGGTATACCTCTATTATGATGGGTTATAACACTATGAAAAACGCATCTATGTAATAAAGAGCCTTTTACAGATGTTACAACAATCATCTAACAATGATTACCTGGGACTAAATTAAAATTTATAATATTTAGATGTATAATGATTGTAGTGCAAATCAATTTATTTATTCCTCACTACATGAAAAAGGGCTGTAAAGCAGAAAAAAGGAATCCATAACGGGTTCCTTTTTTCTGTTTATAAAATATAACGGCAGTGGATTCGTTAACTCTAATGAAATGTAAGCTTAGGAGAAAACTTAGCACGCATGAAATCAATATGACTACAAATGAAGTAAAAGAGTACTTAGACATTAGTCACTTCACTTTTTATCATATAGGTCATGCTCAAATTCCAATAAAATAAAATTTATGTATAAATTTCCAATATAAAAAAATAATACAAATACTGAATTGAAAACGAAAAAAAATTAGGTGAATACAATGTCTGCAACCCAAGAGAATCGAGAAGCAAAAAGTATTAAAGGTGATGAACAAATTCAAACAAATAACTTACAAGATCAAAAAGATAGAATGAAGCAAATTTTTGATCACAGTGCGGATCTCATTGAGCATCCTTTAACATTAAAAACAGACACCAATGTAGTGATATATTATTTTGAAGGCTTAACAGACGGTATAGCATTAAGAGATAATGTTATTACACCTTTATTAAAGCATGTTCATGAAACCATACAAGTATTCGATTCTCATGTCATTGCTGCCTATACAAAAATAGTGTATACATGGGATGAAGTTGTCGAAGGCTTATTAGAAGGACAAAGTGTACTGTTTATGGAGGGAGAAAAGAGAGCGTTAATCATTAATACAAAAGGATGGGCAGAAAGATCTATTCAAGAACCTTTGTCAGAGGCTACAATTAAAGGCTCTCATGATGGGTTTATTGAAAATGCTTCAAAAAATATGGGGTTGATTCGAAGATATATTTCGTCCACTCAATTGAAAATCAAAAAGTTAACGGTAGGAGAGCGAGCAGCAACTTCTGTATATTTGATTTACTTAGGAGATGTAGCTAATGAGAGTGTTATTCAAGAGGCAGAGAGCAGAATATCTAAGATTAAAACGGATACCATCTTAAGTATTGGAGAGTTATCCAATTTTACAAAGGAGCAAAATTGGACCCCGTTTCCAGAAGCTTATTTAAGTGAACGTCCAGATGCTATTGCGCATCATATACTTGATGGAAAAGTAGCTGTGTTAATTGATCGTTCTCCTAGTGTAATGATTATTCCTATGAATTTAATTGGATTCTTTCAGACTCCAGATGATTACAATATGAATTGGTTGGTTGCTTCATTTTTACGTTTATTACGTTTTGTAGGATTTTGTATAGCGATGTTTTTACCTGCTATTTATATAGCGATGGTTTCATTTCATTTTGAAGTAGTTCCTTTAGATTTATACATGTCTATTGCGACATCGAGAATTAAAGTTCCTTTCTCCCCTTTAATGGAGGCCTTTATTATGGAACTTACATTAGAAATGCTTCGTGAAGCTGGAATTCGGTTACCTCAGCCTATCGGACAAACTATTGGGATTGTTGGAGGGATTGTAATTGGACAAGCTGCTGTTCAGGCAGGCCTTGTGAGTAATGTTATGGTAATTATCGTATCTATTACTGCTATTGCATCATTTATAATATCCAATTATGATTTAGCAAACTGTATTCGTCTCATACGATTTCCTATGATGCTACTTGCCTATTTTTATGGAATTGTGGGGATTGTGAGTGGATTGATGATCTTATTAGCACATTTTGTTACATTAACCTCTTATGGCACACCGTACGGGATTCCAATTGCTCCATTTCGTCTACAAGATTTAAAAGATGCTTTCGTACGATTTCCTATTCCTATGCTCACAATGCGCTCTAGTACAGGTCAACCAAAACAAAAAAAGAGGAAAGATGTTGAATCGAAAAAAGGTGATCCCGATGAGGAATAGCGTTATTAGAAACCTAACATTATTCGAATATATTGTGTTTATTCACTCACTACAAATAGCATCTGGTGTGTTAACAATGCCAAGCCCAATTGCAAATATCGCAGGAACAGATGGATGGGTTTCTATAGTTTTAGGTTGGATAATTTCCTCAATAATTGGAATACTGATTGTTTCAATCTTTCAAACAAATCCTAATATGAATTTTTTTCAAATTCTTAGACGTTACTTTGGCAAATGGTTAGGGACATTACTTATTATTTTATATGCGTTTTATTTATTTTTTGCTGGATTTAATACGATACTAAAAACAATCGAGGTTGTGAAAATATGGATTTTCCCTTCTACTCCTTCTTATCAAATTGCCATTTTATTATTAATTCCGTTTTATATTTTGGCATGGAATGGAATACAAGCAATTACTAGGTATTCTATAATTGTGTTCTTTTTCACTGCTTGGATGCCGTTAGTATTTATCTTTGCATTAAAACATAATTTTCATCCTTTACACCTTTTACCCGTTTTAAAAGATGGGATATATCCTGTTTTACAAGCTGTAAAAGAAACGGTTACCCCTTACGCTGGATTAGAAATTGTATACTTTATATATCCGCTTTTACAAAAAAAAGAGAAAGCCCAAATAGGTATTGTTATAGCTAATACAGGAACCATGCTTTTATACTTATATGTTACTCTTTTTTGCTATGTCTACTTTAGTCCAGAAGGTGTAAAAGAAATTATCTGGCCAGTCTTTCAATTATTAAAGGGTATTCGTTTTTCTTTTTTAGAACGCTTAGAAATCATTTATATTGCCTACTATTTAATTGTATTTTCTACTACCGTATATCCTTATTTGTTTTTCAGTATATACTCTGTCACGAATGTGTTTAAAAGACTTTCACGCAATTGGAGTATTATTAGTTTCATCTTTTTTATTATCTTAATATTTATGTTTTTTAATCCAGACGTTAACCAACTTTTATTCATTTATTCTTTTATGGATAATTTAAATAGTACTTTTTTTATTTTATTTCCAGTGTTCTTTTTTATTTACATCACTCTTATTAACTGGGTTACTAGGAGGAAACAGCTATGATTCGCAGAGGGATATGGATTATGATTTGTTGTATATATTTAATTGGTTGTAGTCAAAGAATACCATTAGAAAAGGCTACTTTAATTTTATTAATTGCACTGGATAGAACTTCTAACGGCGAAATGATGGTGGGAACAAGTATACCACTTTTTCATCATGAAAAACAAAGAAATACGGTTGAGTATTTGGTCAAGGCATCATCTGTGTATAATGGATTTAGCAAAATTAGTACGAAACTAACAGGCTATGTTACATCGTCTAAAGCTGAGGTTATTTTAATTGGGAAAAAGTTTGCTCAAAAGGAGAATTGGATGAAGGAACTGGATTCCTCTTCTCGTGACCCTTACAGTACACTTAATGCTAAAGTGGTGCTTGTTGATGGTTCAATAGAACAAATCTTTAACATTAAAAGGCCAGATAAACCACCTCTTCCTACTTATGTAAATGATGTAATAGAATCTTCTATTCAAAATAATGAATCTGTCTCTTCTACAATCCAACAATTAATAAGAGAAAAAAATGAACAAGGAATGACTCAAACGGTTCCAATAATTAAAAGAAAAAACAACGAAATAGATACAATAGGAATAGCCTTTTTAGACCATCAAGGAAAGTATGTAACGGAGTTTTCTAAAAAAGATGTGGGATTCTTTAATCTTATAAATAACAATAAAAATAAAGGGCGTATGATATTACATCTTTTCCTTGATCCTTTACAAAACAAGCAACAGCCTAATGTTTCTGTGTTAGTGCAAGGTGCAAAACGAAAAATAAATGTTGACTATCACAAAGGAAAATTCGTATTCAATATCGATATATATATGAATGTAGCCCTTATAGAGAAAATCAATGAAAAACTTATAAAACATTCTAACAAACATAAACAAGAAGTTATAAAATTAGAGGACGCAATGAAACAAAAACTCGATAAAGAGTTGATGAGTATGTTTCGTCATATGCAAAAGAATGAAATCGATCCGATTGGTTTGTCTTTATACGCTAGAGCATATCAATATAAAGAATGGAAAAAAGTAAAAGAAAATTGGCCTCATGTTTTATCTGAGGCTCAAATACATGTAAATACACATATCAAAATTCATAATACAGGAACTACTAGAGAGTAGAGTGAAAATGACCAAAAAATATGTATTTATAGGAATTGTGAATTCTTTCTTATAAATGCATTATAGTCCAATGAACTGAAGCATCTCTGTTTTTGGTGCAAAAAATACTGTCATTGTATACACAAAAAATATTTATAAATAAAGAACGTGGTCAGTATGAAAAAGTAAAATCTATTCAAGTAGAAATATTAACAACCTAATGTTATGTTGTTAATAGTAAAATAGTACCTACAGTACACTTTGAATTTCTATAATTCGGTGGAAAGATGGGGAAAAGAGGATTTACCATTGCTCATACAACGATTATATGTTGGATTCATCAATATCCAAAATTAACCGAACAGATTCGAAAACATTGGAAGTAAATGAATGATTTCTGTCTTCACCACGGTCTAGAAGAGCAAGTGCAAGTGTAATTACTTTTGAAATAGTTTGAAGGGTAAAGAGTGCTTGGGAGTTACCGGTATGGATATAATTTGTCTCTTTATGATGGATAGAAATCCCTAAATCATCTTTAGTTATAATCCTAAATGTTATAGACTCTGTCATAAAAACTATTTTTCGTCCTTTTTATGCTGTAAGGCATGGGCTATTCAAATTTGCATAGATAGAATGGACAAAGGTAAGGAATGCTTAATGGATAATACTTCACTTTCTACTTGGCATGATTTTTGCATGTATAAAAGAAAAATAATCTTGCTTTATATTAAGAATTTTCTTTTGGATGTAAAAATCATGTTTATAAAGGGGAAATAAGGAATGAAATATCCACTAACGCCAGATGTAAAACCAGAGTTTTGTACGACAGGTACATTTATGAGATTATCATCAAGTAATGAGCAAGCAAAGGTTGCTATTTTAGGAATGCCCTTTGATACTGCTGCTTCTTTTCGTGTTGGTGCGCGTTTTGCTCCGCAAGCTATTCGTCAAGCATCTATGACACTGTTTCCATATCATCCAATTCATCATGTGTACCCGTTTGATGATACAAATGCGATTGATATTGGGGATGTTTCTGTTATCCCACATAATATTCATCGCAGCTATGATTTAATTGAAGAAGCTGTTTTTGGATTAATGAAGCAAGGGATTATTCCAATAGGGCTTGGTGGAGATCATTCAGTTACATTAGCAAGTCTTCGTGCAGCAGCAAAAGTTCATGGCCCAGTTGCAATGATTCATTTTGACTCACATACAGATACATGGGATACATATTATGAAGAAAAATATTGGCATGGTTCACCATTTATACGTGCGCATGAGGAGGGATTGCTACAACCAGACAAAGTATTCCAAATTGGAATTCGAGGAACATTGAATCACCCTGGTGATATAGAAGCTAGTAATGATTTGGGATATAACGTCATTACAACAGCCGAATTATGTGATCGTGGTTTTGAAAGCGTTCTTCAGCAAATGAGAGAAACGATTGGTGATACGCCATGTTTCTTAACGTTTGATATTGATTTTGTAGATCCATCTTGTGCGCCTGGTACTGGGACGTTAGAGGTGGGAGGATTTAATAGTCGAGAGACGTTAAATATGGTGCGTTCATTAAGTGGTTTTAATTATATTGGTTTCGACTTAGTAGAAGTATTACCGCCATATGATCAAGCGCAAATCACATCTCTTTTAGCTGCAACACTTGTGCATGATTTTGCTAGTTTAATCGCGTTGCAGTTGAAAAATGAAATGAAATAAGTAAGAAGTTAATTATTATACTGAAATACAAAAAGGCCGATGAAACAATTTTTCATCGGCCTTAAAGGTGTCCATGTATTATTTCTGTTGCCAATTTTCCTTAATAAAATCTTCACGACCAGACTCTTTACGTTCTTGAGCATATTTCTCAGGATTCTTTTTATAAAAATGTTGATGGTATTCTTCTGCTTCATAGAAAGGAGCCGCCGGCCGAATTTCTGTTACGATTGGAGCTTTAAACATACCGCTTTCTGCTAGTGTTTGCTTTGATTTTTCAGCTAGCTCTTTTTGACTTTCATTGTGGTAAAAAATAGCTGTGCGATAAGATGGACCGCGGTCAAAAAATTGTCCACCATCATCAGTTGGATCAATTTGTGGCCAATATAAATCTAGTAATTTTTGATAAGGGAAAATAGAAGGATCGAATGTAATTTGAACAACTTCTAAATGTCCAGATGTTCCAGATTTTACTTGTTCGTATGTTGGGTTTGGGATGTGGCCGCCAGCATAGCCTGAAACAACTTTTTGAATGCCTGGAAGTTCATCAAATGGTTTTACCATGCACCAAAAGCAGCCGCCTGCAAAGGTTGCGAGTTCGTATGTTTTTTCTGTCATTGCTGTAATCCTCCTAAATAGATATGTTTTATCTAGTATTATATAAATTATTTTATTGCGCAATAAAAAAGATTTGAAACTATATGTTTTTTTATAAGCAAGAACCACCGCTCACATCAATTAATTGACCAGTAACCCAACGGCTGTCAGGGGAAGCAAGAAATGCAGCGGTATCTGCAATATCTTCTACTTCTCCTAAACGGCCGAAAGCAGAGATTTCAGTTGCATATCGTTTCATCATTGGATCACTTAAGAGTTCAGCATTCATATCTGTTTTAATAAAGCCTGGTAGTATCGCATTAACTGTTACCCCTCTTGCTCCAAGCTGCTTTGCTAGCGTGAAAGTCATTGTATTAATTGCACCTTTTGTCATGCTGTAGGCAACGAAATCGGGTAAAGAAATTCGTGTTGCAGCAGATGAAATGTTAATAATACGCCCTTTATCACGTAATCGAGGTAATGCTTGCTGTATTAAGAAGAATGGTGCTTTGGCATTTACGGAAATGATTCTATCGAAAAAATCTTCAGTTGTTTCTTCGATGAAAGCTCCAGGACCAATTCCGGCGTTGTTTATTAAAATATCAAAATGAGTCTCACCAGTACGGTTTTGTAATTCAGAATCTAAAGATTTGTAAAGAGATTCTACACCATGCAATGATTCAAGATTTGCCCCAATAGAAAAAGCTGAACCGCCATCCGCTTGAATTTCCTGCACTGTTTCTTCCGCGTCACTTTTACGATTTCCATAATGAACAGCAACTAATGCTCCGTCACTTGCTAAACGTTTTGCAATAGCACGTCCAATTCCACGGCTTGCTCCAGTAACTAATGCGATTTTTCCTTTTAACATATTCACATCATCTCCTTAATAATTTTACATATGTATGAAGCTGTCTTTTCTTATGTGAATAGACAAGCCTTAAGTAATATATGAGTGTTTGATTGAGATTTATTCCTTTTTTTTGTTTTGATAAAAAATATCTAGCTTAAAATGTTCGGATTATAATTTAAAATATAAATTTTCGAAAAACATGTTGACAATGAAAAGAACAAAGTCCTATAATACGTGTAACAACTTAAAAGTTAATTAAGAATTTTCTAACTTTTATATATGGTATGTGCAAAGAAGAGGAAAGTAGATGATTATGAAAGTTTCAGAGAGCTACCCCGTGGCTGTGAGGGTGGCAACGATCGAATCATTGAAGATCACCTCGGAGCATCGCTTGCGAAAGGGAAACTGAGTAGAGAGCGGCGGTATCGTCTCCGGTAAATGGACGAGGGTCTGACAGGACCTATAGAGCTTATATTTCGTGAGAAGTATAAGGAAGCTGAGTGGTAACGCGAAACTCTCGCCTCAGCAATCAAAGCTACTATGATGTAGTGATTGATTGCTGAGGCGAGAGTTTTTACTTTAGAAAAGAGAATAGAAGAATGCAAAGAAGAGGAGAGTAAACGATATAAATTGTTTCAGAGAGCTGCCCCTTGGCTGAGAGGGTGGTAACAATTGTATCGGTTGAAGATCACCTCAGAGCACTGCCTTCGAAAAAACTGAGTAGAAAGCAGCGGAGTTGTTCACGATAAAAGAACAAAAGTCTAATAGGACTTACAGAGCTTGTATTTCGCGAGAAGTATAAGAAAGCTGAGTGGTACCACGATTCCCTCGTCTCAGCAATGGATTGCTACACGTTTGTAGAAAATCGATTGCTGAGGCGAGGATATTTTTATAGTTAATTTACAGAAGATTTAGATAAAATATATTCTTCTCAGCAATCGATAAAAAATATGGGTTGCACATAAAGAGATAAAAAAGAGGAGCGATGTAGGATGGGAAACCAGTATATCTATATGAATGGGGAATTAGTAGAAAAAGAAAAGGCTGTTGTATCTGTTTACGATCATGGTTTTTTATATGGAGACGGCGTATTTGAGGGGATTCGTAGCTACGGCGGAAATGTATTTTGCTTAAAAGAGCATTTAAAGCGTTTATATGAATCTGCGAAATCGATTTTACTAACGATCCCGATGACAATCGCAGAGATGGAGCAAGCGGTTTTACAGACACTACAGAAAAATGAATATGCAGATGCATATATTAGATTAATTGTTTCAAGAGGAAAAGGGGATTTAGGACTGGATCCAAGAAGCTGTACGAAACCAAGTGTCATCATCATTGCTGAACAATTAAAGTTGTTCCCGCAAGAATTTTATGATAACGGTCTTAGCGTTGTATCTGTTGCGTCTCGCCGAAATATGCCAGATGCACTGGATCCACGTATTAAGTCGATGAATTATTTAAATAACGTATTAGTAAAGATTGAAGCAGCACAAGCAGGTGTGCTAGAAGCGCTTATGTTAAATCAGCAAGGGTATGTTTGTGAAGGATCAGGAGATAATGTGTTCGTTGTGAAAGATGGAAAAGTAGTAACGCCACCTGCATATTTAGGGGCTCTTGAAGGGATTACAAGAAATAGTGTCATTGAACTTTGTGAACGGCTAAATATTCCTTGTGAAGAAAGACCATTTACTCGTCACGATGTATATGTAGCAGATGAAGTATTTTTAACAGGAACTGCAGCGGAATTAATTCCAGTTGTAAAAGTGGATTCAAGAGAAATCGGAAATGGAAAACCAGGAGAAGTAACAAAACAGTTAACGGAAGAATTTAAAAAGTTAACGAGAGAGCGAGGAGTGCGCGTTCCGGGACTAGCAGAAAGCTTAGCTTAACAAACAGGGGAAGGAGTTAGTGAAATGGTAAAGCAACATGCAGTGTGTGATGAAGCATATCGCGGAGAAGTAAAAAAAGTAACAGGTGCCGGACATGTGATTCAATGTTTAAAGAAATTAGGTGTCACAACAGTGTTTGGCTATCCGGGCGGAGCTATTTTACCAGTTTACGACGCACTGTATGGCAGTGGCTTAAAACATGTATTAACACGTCATGAACAAGCTGCAATTCATGGTGCAGAAGGATATGCGAGAGCTTCTGGGGAGGTCGGGGTAGTATTTGCTACCTCCGGACCAGGAGCTACAAACTTAGTTACTGGTTTAGCAGATGCGTATATGGATTCGATTCCTTTAGTCGTAATTACCGGTCAAGTAGCGACACCTCTCATTGGAAAAGATGGATTTCAAGAAGCGGATGTTGTGGGAATTACAATGCCGGTTACAAAACATAATTACCAAGTACGAGATGTAAATCAGCTATCACGTATATTGCAAGAGGCATATTATATTGCTAAAAGCGGACGGCCAGGCCCAGTATTAATTGATATTCCAAAGGATGTTCAAAATTCTATTGTAACGAACTTTTTCGAAGGGGAAGTTCAAATTCCAGGTTATAAGCCACGGATCGAACCAGACAAGATGCAGCTGGAGAGTGTGGCGAAGGCAATTTCAAAAGCGAATCGCCCACTACTATATATCGGCGGCGGTGTCATTCATGCAGGTGCATCCGAAGAGCTTCTAATATTTGCAAGAGAGAACAGGATTCCAGTTGTTTCGACTTTAATGGGACTCGGCGCTTATCCGCCGGGAGATCCACTGTTTTTAGGAATGCTCGGTATGCATGGGACGTATGCTGCAAATATGGCAGTAACGGAATGTGATTTGCTTCTTGCATTTGGAGTTCGTTTCGATGACCGAGTCACAGGAAAGCTAGAGTTATTTTCACCTCATTCGAAAAAGGTACATATCGATATTGATCCGGCTGAACTTCATAAAAATATAACGGTAGAATACCCGGTTGTAGGGGATGTGAAGCGGTCGTTACACATGCTAAGAAATATGAGAGTGGAGTGTCAAACTGATGCATGGGTAGAGAGAGTAAGAGCGTGGCAAGAAGAATACCCACTTTCATATGAACAGAATGAATCAAAATTAAAGCCGCAGCACGTGATTCATTTAGTAAGTGAATTAACAAATGGTGAAGCAATTGTGACCACAGAAGTTGGGCAGCATCAAATGTGGGCAGCGCATTTTTATAAGGCGAAGAAACCTCGAACATTTCTTACATCTGGTGGACTAGGAACGATGGGATTTGGATTTCCTGCAGCAATCGGTGCTCAGCTTGCCTTTGAGGATAAGTCAGTTGTCTGTATTGCAGGAGATGCTTCATTTCAAATGAACATTCAAGAATTGCAAACAATTGCTGAAAATAATATTCCAGTGAAAGTTTTTATTATCAATAACAAATTTTTAGGCATGGTACGGCAATGGCAAGAGATGTTCTATGAAAATCGCTTATCTGAATCACAGATTGGGTCACCTGATTTTGTAAAAGTAGCAGAAGCATACGGAGTAAAAGGTTTGCGTGCTACAAATCCGATTGAAGCGAAACAAGTCATGTTAGAAGCATTTTGTCATCAAGGACCCGTTGTTGTTGATTTTTGTGTAGAGGAGGGCGAAAACGTATTTCCGATGGTTCCTCCTAATAAAGGGAATCATGAAATGATTATGAAGAGGTGGGAAGAATGAGTCATACTTTTTCTCTCGTTGTCAATAATGATCCTGGTGTTTTACTAAGAGTAAGTGGGATATTTGCCCGGCGTGGCTATAATATTTCTTCTTTAGACTTAAATGAAAGAGAAACAAGAGATGTTTCGGAAATGAAACTTACAGCAGTTTGTACCGAAAATGAAGCAACGCTGCTCGTAAATCAGTTAAAAAAGTTAATTGATGTATTGCAAGTAAATAAATTATAAGGAGTGTATGAAAAATGAAAACATATTATGAACAAGATGCAAATTTAGAGGTATTAGCAGGGAAAACAGTGGCGGTAGTTGGTTATGGATCACAAGGTCATGCACAAGCACAAAATTTACGTGATTCCGGTGTTCGTGTTGTAGTTGGTGTTCGTCCTGGAAAATCTTTTAATGTAGCGAAAGCAGATGGTTTTGAAGTAATGTCCGTTTCAGAAGCGGTACGAACCGCAGATGTTGTGCAAGTGTTACTACCGGATGAACAGCAGGCGCATGTATATCGAAATGAAGTAGAAAAGAATCTTCGCGAAGGACAAATGTTACTTTTCTCACATGGATTTAATATTCACTTTGGACAAATCGAGCCGCCAAGTTACGTAGATGTAGCGATGGTTGCCCCAAAAAGTCCTGGACATCTTGTTCGTCGTGTATTCCAAGAAGGAAATGGGGTTCCAGCTTTAGTTGCGGTTCATCAAGATGCGACCGGAAATGCTTTTGATGTAGCTCTTGCATATGCAAAAGGGGTTGGCTGTACACGTGCAGGTGTAATTGAAACATCATTCCAAGAGGAAACAGAAACGGATTTATTTGGAGAACAGGCTGTACTGTGCGGCGGGGTAACTGCACTTGTAAAAGCGGGTTTTGAAACGTTAACAGAAGGTGGATACCGCCCAGAAATTGCGTATTTTGAATGTTTACACGAGCTGAAGTTAATCGTTGATTTAATGTACGAAGGCGGTTTAACGAATATGCGCCATTCTATTTCAGATACCGCAGAGTTTGGTGACTATGTAACAGGATCTAGAATTGTTACAGATGAAACGAAGAAAGAGATGAAACGAGTTCTTACGGAGATTCAACAAGGAGAATTTGCAAAGAAATGGATTTTAGAAAATCAAGCAGGGCGTAAGGCGTACAATGCGATGAAAAAGGCAGAGCAAAATCATCAGCTTGAAAAAGTAGGAGCAGAATTACGAGAGATGATGACTTGGATTCCGCAGCCAGAGGGAAAAGACTTAGTAAAAAAATAGTAGAAAATAGATAGAGGAAAATGAACAAGAAGGGACTTGAAAAGATGAGAAGTGACATGATTAAAAAGGGGTTTGACAAAGCACCACATCGAAGTTTATTAAAAGCAACTGGTTTAAAAGATGAGGATTTTGATAAGCCATTTGTAGCGATTTGTAATTCTTTTATTGAAATCATTCCAGGTCATAAACATTTAAATGAATTTGGTCGTCTTGTGAAAGAAGCTGTACGAGCGGCAGGAATGGTACCATTTGAGTTTAATACAATTGGGGTAGATGACGGGATCGCGATGGGACATATTGGTATGCGTTATTCGCTCCCAAGCCGCGAGATTATTGCCGATTCAGTTGAAACAGTAGTAAATGCACACTGGTTTGATGGGATGATTTGTATTCCGAACTGTGACAAAATTACACCGGGTATGATGATGGCAGCACTACGTGTTAACATTCCGACCGTATTTGTTTCCGGTGGCCCAATGGCTGCAGGGAAAACATCAAAAGGAGAAGTAGTCGACTTAAGTTCCGTTTTTGAAGGGGTAGGTGCTTATCAATCTGGGAGAATTTCAGAAGAAGAGTTAAAGGATATTGAAGATCATGGTTGTCCATCTTGTGGTTCCTGTTCAGGCATGTTTACCGCAAATTCAATGAATTGTTTATGCGAAGTATTAGGGCTTGCGCTTCCTGGGAATGGCAGTATTTTAGCAACAGACCCAAGGCGTGAGGAACTAATTAAACAGGCAGCTGAAAAATTAAAAGTATTAATTGAACGAGATATTAAACCGCGTGACATCGTGACAGAAGAAGCGATTGATGATGCATTTGCATTAGATATGGCGATGGGAGGATCAACCAATACGGTATTACATACGCTAGCAATCGCACAGGAAGCGGGGCTTGATTATGATATGAGCCGAATTGATGCAGTGTCAAGGCGCGTTCCACATTTATGCAAAGTAAGTCCGGCTTCTAATTGGCATATGGAAGATATTGATCGTGCGGGTGGTATTAGTGCTATTTTAAAAGAGTTAAGTAGAAAAGAGGGGGTCCTCCATCTCGACCGTATTACAGCTACTGGTCAAACACTAAGAGAAAACATTGCTCAAGCAAAAATTCAGGATAAAGAAGTCATTCACTCTCTTGAAAATCCTCATAGTAAAGAAGGAGGCCTTCGTATATTAAAAGGAAACCTTGCCAAAGATGGTGCTGTCATTAAAAGTGGTGCAACAGAGGTAAAACGATTTGAAGGACCATGTGTCATTTTTGGTTCCCAGGATGAGGCACTTGCAGGTATTATGCTTGGGAAAGTAAAAAAAGGAGATGTTGTTGTTATTCGTTATGAAGGACCAAGAGGTGGACCTGGTATGCCGGAAATGTTAGCGCCGACTTCAGCAATTGCAGGTATGGGATTAGGTGCAGATGTTGCACTGTTAACAGATGGCCGTTTTTCAGGTGCATCACGAGGTATTTCAGTAGGACATATTTCACCAGAAGCTGCTGCTGGTGGAGAAATTGCACTTCTCGAGCAAGGGGATATTGTATGTATTGATGTAGAGGAACGTTTACTTGAAGTGAGAGTTAGTGATGAAGAACTAGAAAAGCGCAGGAAAGAGTGGAAAAAACCAGAGCCAAAGGTGAAAACAGGATGGCTTGGACGCTACGCACAAATGGTAACATCAGCGAATACAGGTGCAGTGCTAAAAATGCAAAATTTTGATTGAATCTATATAAAAAGAGATAAGGAATGATACGAGATGGTGCAAAATGTAAGGGAGAGAGTGAAAATCGAAGATATCCTTGTGGCTCATAATCATATGAAGGATATCGTTAATAAAACACCGCTTCAGCGTGATTCGGTTTTGTCTGAGAAGTATGAATGTGATGTGTATGTAAAGCGAGAAGATTTACAAGTTATTCGTTCGTTTAAAATTCGTGGTGCTTACACTTTAATTCAAAGTTTATCGAAAGAACAATTACAAAATGGGGTTGTATGTGCGAGTGCTGGTAATCATGCGCAAGGGGTTGCTTATACGTGTAATTTATTGAAGATTCAGTCTAAGATTTTCATGCCAACCACAACACCGAAGCAGAAAGTATCACAAGTGCAGTTCTTTGGCGGCGATTTTGCGGAAATTGTATTAGTCGGTGATACATTTGATGGTTCTTTTCAGGAAGCACAGCACTATTGTGAGGAAAATAGCATGACGTTTGTTCATCCATTTGATGATCCATTTGTAATTGCAGGGCAAGGGACGGTCGCTGTTGAAATTTTACATGATATGGAGAAACCAGTTGATTATGTTTTCACAGCAATTGGCGGTGGTGGTTTAGCATCGGGGATTGGTACATATGTAAAAGGTGTGAGCCCTACGACAAAAGTAATCGGTGTAGAACCGAAGGGTGCAGCATCGATGAAGGAAGCTTTTTTACAAAATGAAAATGTGGCCCTAGAAAAAATCGATAGTTTCGTTGATGGGGCAGCGGTTAAAAAAGTAGGGAAATTAACTTTTGAAACTTGTAAAGAAGTGTTGGATGATATTGTACTAGTTCCTGAGGGGAAAATTTGTACAACAATTTTAGAATTGTACAAGAAAAATGCAATTGTTGCTGAGCCAGCTGGTGCTCTTTCAATTGCGGCACTCGATTTTTATAAGGACGAAATTAAAGGGAAAACTGTCGTTTGTACGTTAAGTGGTGGAAATAATGATATTGATAGAATGCAAGAAATGAAAGAACGCTCTCTCATTTACGAAGGATTAAAACATTACTTTATTATTGAATTTCCGCAGCGCTCAGGAGCATTGCGAGAATTTCTTGATAAAGGTTTAGGACCAGAGGATGACATCACTCGTTTTGAGTATATTAAAAAACATAATAAAGAAAATGGGCCTGCACTTGTTGGGGTGGAGCTAAAACATAAAGAAGATTATGAACCATTAATTACCCGTTTCCAAGAAAATAATATTCAATTTATGGAGCTAAATAAAAATCCTGTTTTGTTTGATCTGTTAATTTAATATACAAAAAGAAAGGAAGCTTTTTACGAAAAAGCTTCCTTTTTTCTAACTACGTTTGTTTTTAATTGTTCCAGTTTCATCAATTTCTATATCAGTTGAAACGGTTTGTAAATATTGTAATGCTTTTTTCTTTTCCTCAGGAGTGACTGGTGAAATTTGATCATTACGAATGATGTAAGGATTAAATGACATTTGTACGTCTTTTCCTTTAAAGGTAAGGGTTAATACACCTGTTTCAGCACTTTTTCCTTTTATGTAGTTAGGGAACAAGAAGTTTCCTAACGAATAAGCGACAGGAACCTTATTGTAGTATTCAAATCCTTGTAACCAATGTGGATGACTTCCAACAATCGCATCAGCACCAGCTTCGACTATTTTCGGTACATATTGTTTTTGATAGTCTACAGGTCTATTTGATTTTTCAACGCCCCAATGCATATAGACAATCAGATAATCGGCGTCTTTTTTTTGTTCTTTAATTGTTTTTGTTACTAGATTGATATCATATCCATTTGCAACACCTGGCTTATCTTTACCAGCTACCCAGGTAAAGTCAGGCATAAAACGAACAAAGGAAAGGAATTTGAACTTTTTTCCTTTTACTGTGATTTCCCTGGATGTGTATGCATCATCCGCATTTTTTCCAGCCCCAATATAAGGAAGTTTCAGTTTTTCTACGTGAGATATCGTATCCATAAGCCCATCTTGTCCATAGTCAAGCGTATGATTATTACCAATATTGACAATATCATATCCAGTATTTTTAATTGCTTGTAGAGTGGAAGGATCGCTTTTAATCCAAAATCGCTGGCCAGGAATTTTGTTCTCACGTGTTGTAAAGGCAGATTCTAAGTTTATAAAGGAAATATCAGCTTTTGTTATTTCATCTTTTACATGTTGAAATGGATAATCAGCACCGTTCTTTTGAATAGCCGGGCGTAATTGCCAATCAAACATTGTATCACCAGAGAAAGTAAGTGTAATTTCAGGATTTTCTTTTTTCTTTTTTTCAGTTGTCTTTGTTTTGTCTTTTTTATTTTCTACTCCAGCTGCATCTTTTGCTTTTGATGTAAAGGAGTTATTTATCAATAAAACAATCGGTGTAATAAGAATTACTATTAAAATAAATCGTTTAAATAAAGGTGTCATAGTTATCTTTCCTTTTTTCATTTTTATATAATGACTGACTTTTAGAAAATCTGCTGATAAGAGTTTCATATAATGTGTAAGAAAATGAGTAAGTGCTTAATAGTTTAGTTTATGTATGCTAGACATGATATGTAGGATGAAAGATACTTCTGTTAGATTATAGGCATGTATTGAGAGCTCCTCTCATGGTGTATGCAATATTACGGTAACATGAAACGATGAAAGAATACAATACATAACTCAATTTCACTTATAAAGTTTAGAAAATTCTGTTAAAATTCCTTGTATTTTGTTGTATGGTAGATATAAAAATTAAAAAAATAATGGTTGAAGAGGATGGAGAAGGCATAATGGTTATATTAGGAGCAGTAGTGAACGGAATTTGTATAATAATTGGTACTATATTAGGTAAACTATTAAGCAATATTCCAGAAAGCATGAAGGGGACAGTTATGCATACAATCGGTTTAGCTGTAACTGTACTTGGTCTTCAAATGGCACTGAAAAGTGAAGACTTTCTGGTTGTAATTATAAGTCTTGTCATTGGTGCAGTGATTGGAGAATGGTTGGAGTTAGAAGAGAAATTAAAGAGTTTAGGAGATTGGTTAGAAAAAAAGGTTGGCTCAAAAGGAGAAGGTAGTATATCCCTCGGATTTGTAACAGCTACACTAATCTTTGCTATCGGAGCAATGGGGATACTTGGAGCTTTAGATAGCGGTATTCGTGGAAATCATGATGTGCTATTTACAAAAGCAATTATTGATGGATTTATTTCTCTTATTTTAACGACAACGCTTGGAATAGGTGTACTATTTTCAGCAATACCAGTCATTTTATATGAGGGAGGTATTGCGATTTTTGCGACGCAAATTAATAGTTTTGTACCAGAAAGGCTAATGAATCAGTTTATTGTAGAGATGACTGCGACTGGTGGAATTATGATTTTCGCAATTGGACTCAATTTGCTTGGATTTATAAAGATTAAAGTGGCAAATTTATTGCCTGGAATATTTGTAGTTGGAATAATTGTGTCTATTATATATGGATATAATTTGTATGTTTAGTTAGGCTGAATAACCCAAAACTGTTTTGAAACAGTTTTGGGTTATTTGTATAAAAAAATTAATATGCTTTTTTCATAAAATGAACAAAGCCACCTATAAATAAAATCACAAAGCTCCCAATTACGACAAATACTAATGTTTGAAAAGAGATATAAAACAGTCCAGAGCCTTCCTTAGGAAGCATTGCGAGAAAAGGTTGGGACCATGGATAGATGGGACCAAACCTCGCAGAATTTGCAATTATCATAGCGGGTATGGAAGCTATAACATTTAAAGCAATCGGTGCTGCAAAGCTAGACCAGATGGTTGAAACCCATAATTGTAAGGCAATTAAAGGTAGAGTAGCAATCCAACCGCCTATAATACTTTTAATTGTAGGAATGAGAGGGAATGGACCAGATATATGTAAAAGTTGTCCAACACCAACATAGCTTATAATGAAGAGAATTTGCATTGTACCTACAAATAAGAGAACAAAGAAAAATTTTGTTATATAGGTATGATACCTTGCTATCGGTTGCACCAAAAGTTGTTTCCATCCCCCGTTTGAATGCTCATATCGGCAAATAAATGCA
Organism: Bacillus sp. XF8; assembly: GCF_017498755.1. Classification (NCBI taxonomy): domain Bacteria; kingdom Bacillati; phylum Bacillota; class Bacilli; order Caryophanales; family Bacillaceae; genus Bacillus; species Bacillus sp. XF8. The sequence continues at coordinate 499,433 of NZ_JAGDQK010000002.1, forward strand.
GTGAAAATGCCTGTTAATAATGGAAGAAGCAACATACCATGTACCATTATCATGATATTATAAATCAACTCCCAATGTTTATAATCGGAATAGTTTGAGGCATTTGCATAAGCTATTACTCCTGCTAAAATCGGGCTTAAAAATAGTAATGTCCATATTTTGGTTTTTTTAATTTTATAAAATTCAGCTTGTATGGTTTTAAGCCAAAGCATTATTTATGCACATCCCTTCTAATAAAATCTGCTGTTTCAATACATAACATACATATACCAACGATTAGGCCTATTGCTACACATAGAAGTGGAGACCCCCAGTCAATACGTAGGCTTGGCCATCTCCATATGAACCAATTGGGAAGAGCTACTGAAAACATTGTAAAAATAGTTCCTAAAAGTCCGATTGTAAATGCGATACTTTGGTTTTGAAATATGATAGCAATCCATAGTTGTAGCGCTACAATTGGCAGTGCCGACCAATAAGGATAGAAACTCATTTTAAATATAGAAAGCCATGGAATTGAAGCATCGAATTGTAATGATAAGCCCAATCCAACTATGCCAATCAATAATAAAGAACAAGATACAGTAAGCAGAAAAAATACCAGTATGAATTTTACTAGAAAAATATGTTGTTTATTAATAGGTAAGGATAAGAGATGCTTCCATGAACTAGAATGATGCTCTATGTGTGCAATTAAAGAAGTAACAATCGTAATTCCTAATATAAGAGTTGTGAGAGCAAGCGGTTGAGCTTCAGAAATGAGGCCGCTCCATAAGTCCTTCGCATATTTATTGGTCAAAAAATCATAACGAAGAAAAAAGTTACATGCTTGAAGAGAAATAACACCTATTGGTCCTAAAAAGATTAAAAACCAAATCCACTTCCTTTTTATTTTTAAAAGCTCAGATTGAAAGAGGCGTTTGTACATGTGTCTCTTCCTCCTTTATAAGCTGTAAGAATATCTCTTCGAGTGACTTTTTATTTTCTTCAATTCGGAATACAGAAATGTTATGTGTTACAAGTGTTTTTACAATTTCGCCAATAATTTCATTTGATACATTTGATAGAATAATTTGATTCTCCTCTTGCATAGAAGGAATCCCTTTAGCGAGAATGAGCTTCCAAGCTGCATTCGGTTTGTCTGTCATGAGTGTAATAGAATGCTGAGCATGCTGGCGCAATATCTCTATTTTATCTTGAAAAATAAGCTTTCCTTTTGCGATGATTCCAACATAAGTTGCCATTTGATCAATTTCACTTAATAAGTGACTAGAGATAAGGATGGTAATTCCTCTTTCTTTTGCCAGTTGTTTAATTAGCATACGAATTTCATGAATCCCTTCTGGATCAAGTCCATTTGTCGGCTCGTCTAAAATTAATAGCTGCGGATCACCAAGTAAGGCAATGGCAATTCCTAACCGTTGTTTCATTCCTAATGAATATTCTTTTACCTTTTGTTTGGCGGCATGTTGTAAACCGACAATTTGTAGCACTTCCTCAATTTTTTCTTTCGGAGCATTTCTTAAAATCCGGTAAACCTCTAAATTCTCAATGGCATTTAGGTGGGCATAATAAGATGGATTTTCAACGAGAGCTCCAATTTTAGATAATATGGATAAGCGTTCTTTAGCCAAATCCTGTTGAAATATCACGACCTTTCCTTGCGTTGGTTTAATAAGGCCTAATAACATGCGAATGCTAGTTGTTTTACCAGCTCCGTTAGGCCCAAGAAATCCATAAATCTCTCCTTTTGGAATTTTTAAATCTACGTTATGTACTACATAATCATTTCGATATCTTTTTGTTAACCCTGTCGTTTTCAAAATATAATTCATGTTCCTATCACCTCAAATCAAGTATAGGAAATAAAGGTTAATGATAATGTTAGAAGAGTTTAAGATTTGTTTAAATTTATACAGTATTCCCTAATTTTGGAGTGTACTAGTTTTCAAATCGTGTTGTATTCCTTATGATGGAAGAGAAAGGTTAAATTTATATATGAAGGTGAAAAAATGACACACATTTTATATGTTGAGGATGATCTCGAGATTGGGGAATGGGTCAAAAGAGAACTGCAAAAACAAGAGTATGAAGTTGCATGGTTTACTTCAGAGAATGGTACGAATGAAGTATGTGAAATAGCAGATGTTATTGTTTTAGATGTTATGTTGCCAGGTCTTGATGGTTTTACACTTGGTCAACGGTTTAAAAGGGAATATCCAGATACCCCTATTATTATGCTGACTGCAAGAACAACATTAGAAGATAAAATATATGGATTAACATTTGCTGATGATTATATAATAAAGCCATTCCACCCAAAAGAGTTAATGGCACGTATTGAAGTTTTATTAAGGCGGTACAACAAAGATGGAGCAGAAGTGCAACATGTGAAACATTTAAAAGTATTTATGAAAGAATACCGGATTGTTGATACAGACACGGGTGAAGAAATTGTTTTATCAGGAAAGCAGCATCAAATCTTTTTTTATTTGATGAAGAATATGAATCGTACATTAACGAAAGAACAAATTTTTGAGGCGGTATGGAATGAATCCTACATAGAAGGGGATAAATCATTGATGGTTCATATCCGTCATTTACGCGAAAAAATAGAGAGAAATCCAAGTAGTCCTCAAATAATAGAAACAATACGTGGAATAGGCTATCGGTGTAAAGTATGATAAAAAGTACATCACTGTTACGAAAATATCTATTTATCATATTTATAGCGATTATAATGTTACCTCTCATTGTCCCACTCAGTTCGTTTCTCTTCATTAAATATATCGAGTGGATAGAAGATTTTAATGTTGCGTATTCGAGTGTGCAAATAGAAGAGGAATGGAGAAATAAAGCGACAGATTTACACGAAAAAAATCCTGAAGGAATTGAGCGAACCTTTCGAGAGTTTCAAGAAAAATATCCAGAAGGATCAATGTTTTGGTTAGATAGTCAAGGGAAAACGAACCTTCAAATTCCTGAAAAACAAAATATTCCACAGGAGTGGAGTGCAAGTGATGCAGTTGCATTTATGAAAAGGAGTTTTGAAGGGGATCCATTTACAGTTGTATCTTATATTGGAAAAGAGAAGCAAGGGGCATTTATGGTATTTCAAATTCCGAGGAAATATGTAAAGGCACCAATTGCTCAAATACGTGAAAGATATGAAATTGTTTTTGAAATGGTTATTATTGGATGCTTTACGGTATTTATCATTTTCTCTATCATCTTTTTTCTTAAGATTAGAAAAAGATTATTAAAGCTACAAAAAGCAATGGAACTTCCGCAAGACCAGACACTTCCGTCAAAAATTTCTATATCAAAGCAAGACGAGATCGGCTTATTAGAAGAGTCGTTTAATCGTATGGTAGAGGCTTTACAGCAAAGTCGATTGAAGGAGGAGGAAGAGGAACAATTTCGTAGAAAATTAATTGCAGATCTTTCTCATGATTTACGGACACCATTAACGATAATGCGTGCACAAATAGATTCATTGAAAGAAGAAGTTATTTCGGTAAAAGGGTATCAAACAATGATGCTAATGGACGAAAAAATTAATTATGTGGCAGAATTAATTGAGAATTTATTATCTTATTCTTTAATAACGGCAAAGAAATATCCATATCATCCAGAACGAATGGATATGACACGTTTAATGAGAAAGCTTGTTGCATCATGGTATGACATATTAGATGAGAAAGGTTTTGAGGTTGACATTGTGATTCCAGAAAAGCATTTGTTTTGGAATATTGATGAAAATTGGTTTCAAAGAATTATAGATAATGTAATTCAAAATGTAGTTAGGCATGCAGATGATGGGAAATTTATAGGAGTATATGTAAACCATGAGGAAAAAACAATTACAGTTGTTGACCATGGACCAGGTTTTCAAAATACTCATTCGCCAAATAAAGGTGCGGGAATTGGATTATCCATTATTGCAGTTATGACGAAAGAGATGGATATTGAATGGGATATAGAATCTGATGATACGGGAGTTAAGTATATATTTAAAAAGTTGCTGTAAAAGGGAGAATACGTATGAGAGAATTCCAGTTCACAAAACGAGTAGATAGAATGTTTCAAATTGCAAGCAAAGAATCTAAATATAATGATTATATCATTCGTCCGTTAGATTTATTTATAGGAGCTTATAAAGAAGGAACAGGGGTTTGTAGTGAATTGCATATGTGTTTATTTCATTATATAGGGATAGATTTTGTAACGAAATTCGTACAATTACAACAAACGGACTCTCAAGATAAAAGATATATAGAAGTACAAGGATATAAAGTTTCTTATAAAACAATAGAAATATTACAATTAGCTAAGCGTAAGATGGAAAAGTTTAATCAAGTATATGTAAATGAAGGCCATGTTTTAAGCGCGATTCTTCAGCTAGATGAGGAGATTCAAAATGTAATAAGTGAAGGTGTGAAACAAAGTATTTTACAGATTGTATCAGTACCAAGAGATATGATTGTGAATTTGAAAAACGATGAAATATCAATGATGAATCACCAAATTTATAACATTAGAAGAGTAACTCAATCTGATTTAGAAGAGCTTCTCCAGTTTGTTAAGTATGAATTTGGTGAACGATGGATTGAAACGGTGAGTAAAGGTTTTCAAGAATATAAAGAACCACCAATTTATATTGCAAAGCAAAATGAAAAAATTATCGGTTTTGCTTGTTATGATATTGTAAGAGGAAGAAAAGGACTGTTTGGACCAATGGGAACAGCTAAACATAATCGTGTAAAAGGTGTGGGGAAAGAATTATTACATCAATGCTTGTCTGACATGAAGCAAATTGGTTATGAATATGCAATTATTGGTCAAGCAGGTCCGCTTGAATTTTATGAAAAGAGCTGTCGTGCACAAGTAATACCTAAACATAGGGGAGAAAATTGAAAATGCGGAGTTTTAATGCTGAAGTAATTTTTGTTCTACTGAGCCTTCGCAAGCTTCATTTAGGCAAGAATAACAATCAAATGTTGGAAATGATTTACTTTTATCTTCTTGAAGAATCATTTCCAACCTTAGTATTCAATTATTTTTCTCCCCTTCAATGAGGTGAACAATTACTTCTGAAATATTCCAGGTTCCATCGATGTCATTACATTATATCCACTCATCCGATAGACCAGATAAAAAAATACTCCAATGTATGTGGTGCTCGTTCCAGTATTTTAATAGATTCTTTTAAATTAAAATGTATATCACCACTTCTCCTTGACATTGTATTTTATCATTTTGTCAATTCGTTACATAACGGTCTTCTATAAACTTTATTTTCAACTTGAAAAATGTGGTATTGATTCAATTCTTTAACAGATAGAGAATAATGATTTTGAAGTAAAATATTTTGGAAATATTATATTTTCGGAATAAAATATTTCATTTGATAAAATATAAAACGCTATTGTGCCAATGGTTTTTAATTGGGAAATAAATGGTAGAACGGAAGAAGTAATAGGCATTAGAAAGCGTTTTCTCAACCTCTGAAAATTCTGAATATGTGGAATTGAGTTGAAGTTAGTGAAGAATGATTGTTAATATATCCTTGTATTACCAATATGTTGAAAAGGGGGTCTTCAAATGAAACTAACTGTGAAAATTAAAAAAGCTACGCAACGAGAGAATCAATGTGTTTGTTTATTATTATGCTAGTTTTAAAAAGAAGAAGGTGTGAAAACACCTTCTTTTTCAATGAAATGGAGAGAAGAATATGAGATTGAAAACAAGTTTAAATTTTAGGGGATATCCTAACAAAAATGAAGTTGTTTATTATGATGGGGAAGAGCGTATTATTGAAGTAAATGAGTTCCAAAAACTATGGTCATTATTAAAAATTTTAGAGAATCCTGTAGGGGATGTTCGTGAAGAAATATATGCATGGAAGAACATGAATGGAATAGATGATGAAGAATTACAAAGTATTATTCAGTTTATAAATGAGAATCAACTTCTATATGAAAAGCGTTGTGATGGAGATAAAGAAGAACAGTTATTTAATCTTAGAAATTTTAACTATTTCAGTACCCATGATCACACTAAACATGCAGATACAATTGTTCATAAGATGAAGAAGATAAGGGCTGTTGTTATCGGAGTTGGTACGATTGGAGCAACATTGTGCATGACGCTATCGAAACTTGGTGTTGGTGAGATTATTGTAATTGATTTTGATACGGTTCATCCTAAAAATATTAGAGCACAAACGATATTTCAAACAGACGATATTAAAAAGAAAAAAATCCATGTTATCCAAGAGAGAGTGGGTAAAATGGATCCTTATGTAAAAGTTCAAGTGTTTGATAAGAAAATAGAAACAATTAATGATTTATTACAATTAAAATTAAATGAGATAAGTTATATTTTTGGATGTTTTGATGAATCTTCGTTACAACTACATAAAGACATCATGAATTATTGTGATGAAGAGAAAATTAAGTATTTTCTAATGGGATACCATAATGATTTTGTAAAAGTATTGCATGTAAGTAATAGCAATGATAGTGCTTTAATACTTGAGGATAGTTTTCAAAATTACGATACAGAATATGTGATTCGAGAAAATAGAGGAACCATTATTCAAGGTTTAGCTGTTTCGCTTATTATTAGTCGAATTATATTTGCTGATATAGCCAATGATGAGCATACAATGAAAAGCGCGTATAGTTTCGATTTTATAAACTTCCGTACTTCAGCCGATGACGAGTTCATTCCCCGCAATCCATTTATTCAATCGCTGCAAACAATTATGCCTCTACAACAAGAAAAAATGAAGCGTAAGATAGATGAAATTTCTAACATAACTTATGCTGAAGGAGCTATACTTCCGAAAGTAATTGAAATTGATATTTTATCTATGCATCAAGCTTTCGACATTTTACTTCATATGAATCAATTGTCTATTTTGGAACTCGAGGATAGGTATCATGATTTTGTTAGACTTCTACATGATTTAGAAGAACAGGAGGGAAATACAACAGAGTATGAGCGGTACTTACAAATCATTCGAGACCTTAAAATTGTCTATCAAGGTGAGACATATGCTATATCTGAAATTTTCGGGATGATGCGTGACTTAAAGAATTATGAGGAAAAGAAAGAATTGCAGAGAAGAGTTTACGAGTTATTGCAAAGCAAAGGAAATGAAATTCTTCAGTTTTTTACAAAGAGTAAGCAAGCATATTTATCTATGGAAACACCTGAATATTATCTGGAAGTATTTGGAGTGAAGAAAGAGACGTTACATATATTTGAGGAGAAATTACAGGAGAATTTCCATGCTCTTATTACGAAAAGTTTATCGCTCATATTTCCAAATCCAAAAGGAGAAATTCATGCTGATTTTTTAGCTTATAATGAAGAAGAACGAAGTGTCATTTCTATTGATGAAGCAAAAGAAATAATACTCAGCAGTTTAGAACAAATCGGACAAGAGCGCTGGATTAATCATATTGAAAAAATGTTTCAATATGATTTTGTACAAGTGTACAATGAAATTGAAGTGAATAAAACATACTACTTTCCAAATATAAAAGAAAGTAGAATTTTGTTTAATTATCATGAAGATGTAGATAGTTTATTTATATTATGTCATGAGTTAGGACATGCGTATTTTAATCAAAGTTATGGACATACATTTTTTGACGATAGCACTCAATTACTAAATGAAATTTTGGCATACTACTTTGAAATCACTTGTATTCAAGCTATTTTACGTAATAAGGATATAAGTTTAGAATTAAAGCAAGAAATTGCAAGTCAGTATGTAAAAAGAATACACCAAGTTGTTTTATCTACATATGGGGTTCATCTATTTGAAACGAGTTTAATACAATATGTGCAGAATCATGGAGAGATTTGTATAACAGACTTTTTGAGAATTCGAGAAGAGTATGATCAGCATCCATTTTTTGAAGATATACAATTTAAAAATGAAACATACTCCTATTTAAATCCACTTTTGAAGACTTCATTTATTTTTGAATTTGGAGATCACGTTTTACCTCCAATTGCTTATTTATTGGCAATCGGCTTATGTTGCGAACAAGTGATATCAAGGATTCCGAAAGATATTCAAATGCAAGAGGCTTTATTAAATAGGACGTATCGTACGGAGGAGTTTTTAGTTTCTATGTCAAATGGGATATCTTATGGTGAATTTATGGAGCAAGCGATTCATAAATTGCTACAAATTTTGAATAAACTCGAATCGTTCATGATAGAAGATACAGTACATTCTAGTTAAAAATAAAAATTGCTAATAAAGGTATATCCCTCTATTAGCAATTTTTATTTTTCTTAAATTTCCTTTAAATGAATGATGTTTGAGCTTTGAATCATATTACTAAACTTTTTTAACGGAAGGGTGTAGAATGGGTATCTAAGAAAGAAGGTGTAAAAATGGCCAGCTGGAAAAGAAATTTAATGATTTGTTGGCTCGGTTGTTTTACTACGGCAGCAGGTATGAGCTTAGTGATACCATTCTTATCCTTTTATATTGAGGATCTAGGCGTAACGGGTACATCCGAAATTGCACAGTGGTCGGGAATTGCATTCGGTGTAACTTTTTTAATGGGCGCGATTGTATCGCCAATATGGGGGAAACTCGGTGATATACATGGACGGAAATTGATGCTTATTCGTGCAAGCCTTGGGATGGCGATTATTATGACACTCATGGGTTTTGTCACAAATGTGTATCAATTAGTTGCACTCCGTTTTTTAATGGGAGCTGTATCTGGTTTTCTCTCCACTGCAATGACATTCGTTGCAGCAGAAACACCGAAAGAACATTCAGGTTGGGCGATTTCTACTATATCAACTGGCGGTGTAAGTGGTTCATTACTTGGACCAATGCTTGGTGGGTATTTGTCTGAATTAATCGGAATGCGCCACGTATTTTTTATAACGGGTGCTTTTTTATTTCTTTCATTTTTAATTGTTTTTTTCTTCTTACATGAATCGAATCATTCTGTTCAAGCGAAAAAAGAGCAACCAAAAAAAGTATGGACGATGGTTCCGGCAAAACACTTTATTATCAGTTTATTTGTAGCAACTTTTATGATTCAACTTGCAAATATGTCAATACAACCTATTATTACGTTGTATGTGAAACATTTAGCGGGTCCTCATACAGCTCATATTGAAATAATTGCGGGGGCAGTGATGTCTGCGACAGGTTTAGCTGTGATTTTAGCAGCTCCTAAACTAGGAAGATTATCGGATCATATTGGTCCTCAAAAAACTTTAATTGTAGCATTGTTTGTTGCAGGAATTATCTTTATCCCTCAAGCATTTGTGACAGCTGCTTGGCAATTATTAATACTGCGTTTTCTATTAGGGATTGCACAAGCTGGATTGTTACCTTCCGTACAAACTCTACTAAAACAACATACACCACATCATGTAACTGGACGTATCTTTGGTTATAATCAATCCTTTCAGTTTTTAGGGAATATGATTGGACCAGTACTCGGTGGACAAATTGCTGCACATGCTGGATTTCAATATGTATTTTTCTCTACAGCATCGCTTTTATTCATGGCCTGCATTTGGGTATATTTCAATAGTAAAAGCGCCGAGATATCAGAAAAAGAGCATTTGAAAGTTAGTTAATGAGGTGAATTATATAGAGCGTTAATGCTGGATAAACCAAAAAGGATGAAGCGAGTGGTGCTTCATCCTTTTTGGTTGAAATCAATTAAAATTGAAAGCAAAGATAACTTAATGTTCCAAGTTCATAGCTACGATGAATGACTTTTCCGTCAGTATTACCACTTCCCATAGCGATGAAAAGAGGGACAAAATGCTCTGCTCTTGGAACGGCTAAATGTGCGTGAGGAGCAGCACTTTCCCAGTTAAACAATGCATCTTTATCGTTATTTTGCATATGATTTATAATCCAGTCATCGAATTCGACAGCCCATTGTTCAGGCGTTGTTTGATCCCATTTAAGCGCGCGTAAATTATGCACAGTAACACCGCTGCCGATTACTAAAATATCCTCTCGTCCAAGTCCTTGAATCGCCTGTCCAATTTCATATTGCTCTTTTGCGGGAAGGAAAGGATGTACTGAAATTTGAACGACAGGTATATCAGCTTTTGGATACATACGATGCAGTAGTGTCCATGAACCGTGATCTAATCCTCGAGTTGTATCTTTGCGAACTGGAATCCCTTTATTCTTAAATTTTGTTTCTAGCATTGTTGCAATGGTTGAAGAACCTTTTGCTTTATATTTTATTTCATATAATTCGGGAGGGAACCCGCCAAAATCATAAATTGTTTCATATTCATCATCTGAAGATGAAATGGTTAATACTTCACTTTCCCAGTGTGCTGTAAAAATAACAATTGCTTTTGGTTTATATGTTTCTCCAAGTGTTTTTAAAAAACGTGTATAATCTGTATCTTGAATAGCAAGCATTGGTGAGCCGTGTGCTAAAAATAATGATGGCATCATAAGTGAAACCTCCTAAAATATATAAATTACTTTATGTAAGTAACTATATAATTTTATTTTATTTTCGTCAAGAGAATCATTTGATAAATAAAAAATACAGTGTTTGTCATAATGGAAACAATTGCATATAATACATAGTAAGAATAATGAATGCTCATTCATTTTATAAAGGTATACATAATGGATTTGGAGGGTGTCAAAATGGACATACAGGAAAGCTTTGTTACGGCATTGGATGGATCGGAAATTTATTTACGTAAGTGGCTGCCGGAAAATGAACCACGTGGAATTGTACAGATTGCACATGGTATGACGGAACATGCTGGTGTCTATACAGAATGCATTGATGCCTTATTGAAAGCTGGTTATGGTGTGATGGCTCATGATCATCGGGGACATGGAAAAACAGCAAAACAAGAAGAGGATTATGGTCATTTTGAACCTAATGTTGGCTGGAATCAGGCTGTTTCTGACGTAGTCTTTGTATCGGAACTGATTCGTAATGAACATACTTGTCCGCTCTTTTTATTAGGGCACAGTATGGGTTCTTTTTTATCAAGGCGTGCTGTGCAACTGCGCGGTGAACTATATGATGGATTCCTCATTTCTGGAACAGGCGGAAATCCTGGATTTTTAGGTGTAATAGGTCATCAAGTAGCAACGATTGAAATGAAGCTTCGCGGTGCAAAAACAAAAAGTCCAATGTTGAACTTTTTATCATTTGGGAATTTTAATTCGAACTTTAAACCGAATCGGACAAAGTTTGATTGGCTTTCTTCAGATACAAATCAAGTTGATAGATACATAGAAGATCCATTATGTGGTTTTATTTGTTCAACGAGTTTTTACCGTGAATTATTTAATGGTGTGCTTGAAGTGAATAAACTAGAGGAATATAAAAAAACGCCTAAAGACCTTCCGATACATATTTTTTCTGGAGATCGTGATCCAGTTGGAGATATGGGTAAAGGTGTAAGAGAAGTATACGAGATGTATAAAAAATGTGGTGTAAAAGATGTAACACTTCGTCTATATGAAAATGGAAGGCATGAAATGTTCCATGAAGTGAATAGAGATGAAGTATTCCAAGATTTGATTTCTTGGTTAGATGAACATATTATATAAAAAGAAACCTCACTTTTGCCGAAGTGGGTTTTCTTTTTGGAAATTTGGAGGGAAAGCATGAGTGAATTTGTAAATAAAGAGTATATAGAAATAGATTTTCGTGATGTTGTCGCTTTTAAATAAGGTCACGGTGTTTATAAAAAAGACGCGAAGTTTGAATAAAGTCGCGACGTTTATAAAAACACCCCTTTGGATCTGTTTATCTAAAGTGGTGTTTTTATAGTGAAAAGTGAAAAGAAGATCTGAACTGAAAGGCGGATTAAGGAACCGTTGAGTAGCGATAAAGTTACTCCGCTAAAGGGCCAGATTGTTGAAGATGAACTGGGAATAAAAATCAAAATACACAGTTAAGGAAACAATATTTAAGGTCAAAGTAACAGATGATCCTGGAAGAAATTTTGAGATGATTAAAAGGTATTTACAATAAATCAGCTTTGCATGAAATTTTCATTTTTAAGGAAGTGGATGGATGGATTTATTAACTTTTACTGAGGAATTTTTTAATTATGTAAGGAAGTTTTTACTTTTAAGATTTACACTATTTGCTTTGGTTCTCATGACCTTTTCCTTTGTCATAAACCGTATTATTGATTGGTTCTTTAGGAAGTCAAGTTTTTTTGATGAAGAAGTAGAACAGACGATTCAAAGTGTAATTCGATCAATTTTTAGGTATGGAATTATGATTAGCCTTGTTATTTATCTAATTAGTCAATTTGTAGATATAAAAGGTATTCTTGCAGGTGCAGGGATTGCCGGAGTTGTCGTCGGTTTTGCTGCACAACAGATGCTAAAAGATGTTATATTAGGGTTCGCAAGATTAACGGACAAAGAGTTTCGTGTCGGCGATTTTGTTACTTTTAACGGAACAAGTTCAGGTACCATTGAGGAAATCAGTATTCGCTTTATGCAAATTCGTGAATGGTCGGGAAAACTCCTTACCATCCCACATGGAGAGATTAGAACGATACAAAATTTTAATAAAGGCCGGATGCGGGTTATTGAACGGATTACGGTAAGTTATCAGGAAGATCCTACAAGAATAAAGGAATTGTTAGAAAAAGTAAGTGTTATCTGCAATGAAAAATTGGATCAAAGCCTATATAGGATAGAGGACGAGGCTGTTGAACCATTTCAATATATTGGTATTACAGACTTAAATCCAAACCTTAAATATGTTGGATACGAATTTTGTATTATAGGCTTGGTTAAACCTGAAGAGTATTTTGAAACTTCCAGGCAAGTAAGGTTTGAACTAATGTCTATATTCCATAAGAATCAAGTACAAATGCCAACAGCGAACATGTTCGTTCATACTGAAAAATTACAGGAGATTCCTGGAGAGCAGCTTTCACCAAGCAGGTAAAGAAAACTAGCTGATTGGAGATCCTAGGTCAGTTCATGAGGCGCGATTGCAAATTATATTTAGAATTTGGGTTTGTAGACCGGCAGATTTCGATGAGCTTAAGGGTTTAAACAATACCTCCTAAAAAAGTAACTTCTGCACTCGGGCGCAATTCTGTAGCAAGAATTGTGCTCATTCTTTATGTATTGGGCTACATTCTTGTATAACTAATTGTGGAAATAATGGAAATTTGAGATAATTGTTATTAAGTTAAAGAGCAGGTTAGTTTAATAACATCAGTAACTTTATTCAGAAATAAGTGCTGCAAATAATGAAAATATAAAAAACTTGGCGGGAGAAACAATATCTAAATGATTAAAGGGAGGAAGAATTATGTCCAATAACGTAAGACCAAGAAGAATAATTTTAGATTTAGCAGTTACTTTAGATGGTTTTATTGAAGGGAAAAATGGGGAAGTTGATTGGTGTATCATGGACTCTGAGATGGGGTTTATTAATTTCTTAAATCAAATTGATACTATTTTATATGGAAGAAAAAGCTACGATTTATGGGGACAATTTACTCCAGAAATTGAAGATACTGATACTGAAAAAGAAATTTGGGAATTAATTCATAGTAAAGAAAAATATGTGTTTTCCAGAACGCAAAAAGGGACCGATAATAAAGTAATATTCATAAATGATAATATTCTTGAAGAAGTAAATAAATTAAAGAATAAGCCTGGTAAAGACATCTGGCTATATGGTGGAGCAAGTCTTATTACAACTTTTATCAATTTAGGGCTTGTTGATGAATTTAGATTATCTGTTCACCCTGTTATTTTGGGAGAAGGAAAACCGTTGTTTATTGATATAAAACAGAGATTGAATTTAAAAATGGTTAATACAAGAACGTTCTCCTCTGGCGTTGTGCAACTAATCTATCATTTGAATGGGAATTAATAATATTGCACATTCCAAAGATAAAATACAATAAATATCATTAGGAAATACTCGATAGTAATTGTCACTTCTTCAATAATCGGGCCATTTAATTGAATAAGACTACCAAACAAAATTAGATATTTATGTTAATTTTTTGTGTGGAATTGTAAAGAAATGTACTCAGGGAAGAAGGGGTTTTTTCCCTTATAAAGAATTTATCGTAAAATGCCTTTTTTAATGGAGTGATGAAGGTTTTTAAAGAAGTTAAGTTGACCGATATTACAAAGGTTCAGATATGTTTAATTCTCGTTTATGGTTTTATTCAATCATATAAGGGACGGTTTATTTATGTATTTGAATTAATTGAAATTATTAAACTCAACTTTAGCCTATAAACCAATATTCTAGTCCAATTTATTCATAATTGTGAGGAATAACTTTGTTATAAGCTCCTCAAAGACTTAGTGGTAAGCGAAAGACGTGATTGGTTTGATCGTTAACAGCGATCAAACCAGTCACGTCTTTCGTCTTTTCAAAAGCTTTAGTAAACGTTTGAAGGACAAGCTGATTGTCGTTACGCAAACTTATCTGGTAAGCTACGATTTCATTGTTGAACAAATCTTTGATGCCAATAGATACAGCCAGTGGTCGCCTACTCGGATTCAGTTACATCCGTTATCCACTTTTGATTAAGGGCACTTGCCTTAAAGTTTTGCCGTAAGAGATTCTTTGCAACCCGACCTTCTACAGATGAACTATAGTTGCAACGATGCTTGCGGCGGATTCGGGAACGTAAGTTCATCTCCTGCATCAACCATATTTACCGTCGTAATTGTTGTACTCAACCGGGATCAAGTCATTAAGTGTCTTGTCTCGTCTATTTCTTTCCGCTTTTTATAGGCATAATAGCCGCTCCTGGTCCACATACTCTTACGTCGACCTCGTTGATTTATCAGTCCGAATTCACCATGCTACTTGTAGTTCCTCATCCATATCTAAATTCGGTGTCTGTCCGATATCTATAGATGTTCCCTAATCTGTCGGTATTACCAACTGTCCTCAATACTTAACTTGATGGCCAAACGAATCAGTTTGATTCATGCAGTATGATTAAATGTTCTGCTTGGATTTCGCCTCAAAATAGTCCAGAACGACCTCGCGGAATTCCAGAGCAGCCTGCGACATGTACCGACTTTTATGCCATAATAAAGCGATTTCTCGTACCAATTCGTGATCCTCAACTTGCAGATATTTGATCTTATCCCATGAAATCTTTGCCGTGCTTGGTATGAAAGCAAGGCCAATTTCGGCTTCTACAAGAGTGATCAGCCGTGTAGGTTCATCTCCCTCATATACATATTTAGGTGCAAATCCAGCCGATTTGCATACAGAGTCCACTAAATCGCGAGTACCGTAGCCTCTCTTTACACCGACAAAACATTCATCCCTTAGTTCTGTCAAGGCTACGCTGCTTCGATCTGCCAGACGATGTCCCATAGGAACAGCTACAAGAATGGGATCAATGAAGACAACTTGGCATTCAATGTCGTCCCCTTGTACAGGAGGCGAGGACAAGCAGAAATCGACCTCTCCTCGATGTAAAAGCGTAACCATTTCCTGTGTGGTCAGCATTTGCACATGAAATTGGATATTGGGCCGCTTATTACGAAACTCCCGAAGAATCTGGGGTAATGTGCTTGCGGCTGTAACCGCCAACTCGAGTGTACCAGATTCCGCACTGGACAAATCGTTAATCTCCTGCTTCCCCTGTTCCAATTCAAACAAAGCCCTTTCCACGCGGCGAAGGAATCTGTTTCCAAACTCATTCAATCGCAGTTTCCTCCCTGATCGATCGAATAGAGGGACCCCCAAATCTTCCTCCAGGCGTTGAATCGTTTTGCTTAGCGACGATTGCGTAACATGCAGACTTCGTGCAGCTTCGGTTACATGTTCCAATCGAGCTACCGCCAAAAAATATTGCAGTTGAAGAAGTTCCATTTTTCACTCTCCAATCATTCCTTTGGATCAATGATATCATAACATAAAATGCATTGGAGAGAATGTAAATTTTCAAGTAAGATAACAATATAACAAACATAAGGGGGCTCAAAAATGAATGCTCGCAGCAGGTGGTTAATGATATCCGTTGGACTTGGGATATTATTAAACCCATTAAATTCATCAATGATTTCTGTTGCTATTGCCAGGTTGCAACATGTATATAGCATTGATTTTACCGATGTATCCTGGATTATTTTTTCTTTTTACATTGCCAGTGCTATCGCCCAACCTGTAATGGGTAAGGCTAGTGATTTATTCGGGCGGAGGAAGATATTTCTGGCCGGTCTAGTTGTATCCTTGATTTCTTCTATACTGGCTCCATTTTCTCCGAATTTTGGATGGCTTATCGTGTCCCGAATCGTGCAATCGATCGGAACTAGTATGCTGGTTGCAGTTGGAACGGCTATTGTACGCGTTCATATTACGGAAAAGCAAGCGACTGCACTGGCAGGTTTGTCGATTTTCCTATCCGGTGCGGCAGCTATAGGACCTTTTGCCGGCGGGGTATTGATCCAATGGTGGGACTGGCCTGCGATCTTTATCGTCAATATTCCGTTCATAGTGGCAAGCTTTCTATTAGCTTGGAAGATGATTCCTAAGGACGGACCGGCAGCAACGGTTACACACGACATGTCATTTCGAAAATGGGTCGATAAATCAGGACCCAGACCCGCATTGATCGTATCCGCAATACTGATGACATTGGGTTCGGTCTGGATCGTGACATTGACTCAAACTTCACCGGTAATCAGTGTGAGCTTGGCGTTAGCTGCATTCGGTTTTAGCAACGGGTTGAACGCTGTGGGTATGCAGGCGGCTTTGTTTAAAAGTTCTCCAAAAGAAATTGCTGGTGTTGCATCTGGACTATTTAATACCTTGAGATACTTGGGTACGATTCTATCTTCACTGTTGACAGGCATCATCATGGGAGGTGCGTTCAACTTCGCAGGATTTCGACTGCTCGGGGTTTTCCTCACGGTCATTGCATTGTTCTTAGTATTTATGAGTCTGCGGCTCCGGTATTCAGGGCAATTGAAAGAATCGAGTGCAAGCAAGTAAATCAAAAAATAGGAGTTGAGTGTTATGACAATTGTCAATATTAGGATTACACCTCATGGGATCGAGCGTGGCAAGAAACGCTCAAGAATCATCAATCCCAAGGAGAGGAAGTTATCCGAAAGTGGAATGCGAAAGCACAAACGTTTGCGGCGAATACCCTTGGGGTAGTTTTGATCTTCAGCAATCGGGCGCGATTGTGGAACAACATAGGTAGAAATGATTCAACTATTTTATAAAAACCACACTTAAATCTGCTGGAGAAGAATACATTTTGATCAATCTTTTTTCAAAATGTATTCTTTTTATTTATCGTAAAAATTTAGATTGTGGGGTATTTTTGAACAAATTTTATTTCAAAGCTACAGATGTTGCTATAAAAGAAGAGGAATTAAAAAATTGTAATTTCATCCAGTGTGATTTTACAGGTACTCTCTTTAATGCTTCTATTTATATAGAATCGACCTTTACGAATTGTAATTTTTCTGGAGCGAATTTATTTGTGACAAAATTTGAAGAATGTAAAATGACAGGATCTGATTTTGAAGAGGCAAACTTAGACGGTTTGACAATTGTAGCAGGAGATTGATTGTATACAAATTTAAATAAACAAAAGTTAAAGGGTATTCGTTTAGTAGAAGCTGATTTGACGGGCGCCCAATTAGGGAAAGCAAAGCTTATGGGGGCAGACTTAAGGGGAGCAGTAATTGATAGAATCGATTTTAGGGAATTTGAATTAAAAAATGTGAGATTGGATATAACGCAGGCAATTGCTGTGGCGAGGTGTTACGGAGCGAAGGTGGATTAAATTATTTTTTTATTATTATAAGTTTTTATGAAAGATAATTTGAATAATAGGGTGATAGTTTGTTTAAAATAAAGAGCTAACTACATCCAGTTAGCTCTTTATTTTTCTCTAAAAAGGAACTTATTAAAGCGAATAATTCGATTGATATGTTGTTAAAACTTTAATTCTAGTATTAATCAATAAAAGCTGCTTTATAAGCTTGTTGAACTGCCTGAACTTCAGAAGAGTTTGCCCATATAAATTTGTGGCAACACGAATGCAGGCAGTTTTCAATTCTTTGAAATCAGATGACATATTTAATTCATCTGTATTTGCATAGTAGAAGATATCAAACATTTTATCTTCACCAATTCCTCGAACAGCTAGGTTATTATGAGTACCACCATTTGCAATTAAGTAAGCTACTTTATTAATAATGCTAGAATTGATATGTACCCCGCCATAATCACCATCACTAGTTAGCGGTAGGTTTTTATAGTCTTTAAAATCATCTGGATATGCTCCAAAGCCAGTAGAAAGAGAAGAGGGATTTGCCATATCTCTAAATACGTCTCCTGCTTGTTCACCTACTGTCCAGTTAAATGTTCCGTTGTTTGCATACTTTTCAACAGCTACACCAAAGATATCTGATAAAGCTTCATTAATGGCTCCTGATTGTCCTTCATATTTTAATTTAGACTCACTGGCAGTAACGGAATGGGTAAATTCATGTCCAGCGACATCATATGCCTTTACAAGAGGATCTCCATACACAAGCATGCTACTCGTACTAGAGTTAGAGCTTAGTGCATTAAACCATTGTTTAGGATCATTTGTTTCTGTAGAATCCCATGCGTGTACAACAGAAACTACTTTTTTACCAAGATCATCAAAACTATTACGCTTATATGTATCTTTATAGAAGTCATACACTTTTGTTGCCAAGTAATGTGCACTAACAGCTTTAGAATCGTTAAATGTTGTAGAAGCACTTGTTACTAGATTCCCAGGATATGCCCAGTCTTGTGTTGTAATATCTTTATAATTGACATCATATGTTTCAATACCTTTTCCGCGTGAGTAATCAGCTAATGCGTATTTTCCATTACTCTGTTGTGAAATTCCAAATGTACGAGTATTTCCAGAATCATCTTTACCTGTACCAGTTAGTGAAGAAAGACTCTTTTTCTTGTCGTTTTGTAACACTTGAACTAATTTTTTATCTACTTTTAAATTTGATTCTTGTACCATATCTTTTAAAATTTCACCATTAAAAGCATTCATTAAGTATGTTCCAGATACATACTGTGGTGTGGCAGCGCTAAATGTTACCTGATAAGCAGTTGTTGCTTTTTTTGTATTCTCATCTACATAAATTACTAACTTACTTTCAGCTTCATCAATAAATGTGATATCGTTACCATACTTCTTATATATATATTGCTTTGCATCATCTTTTGATAGTTTAACAGGGTTTTTTTAATCACTTTGTTGTTGTAAGTTTTGAGCGCTATCTCCTGAAATACTTTTGATTACCCCTTTTTTATCAACGTGTGCTGTAAGCTGATAACCATATACTTCGCGGTCTTCATAAGTTTGTTGCATACGTACTAACGTTGTGCCGTCATAAGAGGGGCGTTTTGGGTGACCTTAAAGTCTACCTTCTCTTCTTTGTTTACTTGTTTAGGAGATAAGACTTGCTTTGTTTTTTCTTTTAAGGCATCTTTCACTACATGTTCTGGAGCTTTTTGAGAAGGAAGAGTTAAGTCTCCTGCACGGTAATTATCATCTTCTATGTTGAGTTGTAATTGATCATTTGTTTGTGCATTTGCTAAATTGTATGGAGCGAATATGGATAAAGCAAGACCGGTCGAAATACCGATTGAAGTAATTCTATTCTTTTTATTCATATTATATCTCCTCCATTCTTATATTTTGAAAATTAAAACTTGATAGAATTGTAATACAGAATTATGTCGAATAAAAGAGAAAAACTTCATTTTATGTAAAAATATGCAAAATTGCATAGTTGCGTAGTTAAATATAAAAATAAGGAGGGATAGGTCCTGAAGGATTTGTTGAAATTTGGGTGAATAACTGTAGTGCAGTAGTTTATATGTCATATATGGTGAAGAGAGGGATACGGTTGATCATTAGGAAAGCTTTCTTAAACGAAGCAAATGAATTAAGTCATATAGCACTAACATCAAAAGCCACTTGGAATTACAGCGAAGAATTCATACTAGCATGTAAGGAAGATTTGACGATTACAGAAGAGTACATAAAAAGTAATGATGTATACGTTTTAGAAAAACAAGGTGTGGAAATTGGTTTTTTTTCATTCCAACGTAAAGAAGAAACGGCACTCGATTTTTTATATTTACATCCAAATTATAAGGGAAAAGGTTATGGTAACATTCTATGGAAAAGTGTCGTAGAAAAAGCGGCTGAATTAGGAATTAAGCGTTTTACAATTGATAGTGATCCAAATGCGAAAGGGTATTATATGAAAATGGGAGCAAAGTTAATTGGAGAGACACCTTCAACAGTTTTTAAAGATCGTGCTTTGCCACTTTTGCAATATGATGTATAAAAATGAGTATACATAGGAGATGCTGAAATGAGTGATTTAGAAATTGCACAAGTGCACGAGGTTTTAATAAAATCTTGGTCATTAGAAACAAGCTCAAAGTGGACGATAGAAAATCCAGCAAAAGGACAATGTGGTGTAACAGCACTTGTTATACATGATTTGTTTGGAGGAGACATAAAGAAGACGCAAGTTGGCGAAGCTTGGCACTTTTACAATGTTATAAATGGCAAGCGATATGATTTTACACAAGCACAATTTTTTGAAGAGATAGCCTATATGGATATTACTTCTAATAGAGAAGAAGCATTTGCAGACACAAATGAAAGGCAATATGATTCTTTAAAACAGAAAGTGCATATCTTTATGCAATAGAATTTGTATGAAGCGAAATATCTTTTGACTCTTAATACTTAATGAGTTACTATAATGGTGGTAACTCGTTAAAAGGAAAATACTTCATAGAGTTGAGAGGGGAAATACTTTTGAAAACAGCTTATGTAAGCGCTACGATTGCAACTTTAAATGAACAGAATGAAGTGTTACAAAACGGATATATCATTGTAGAAGATGGTAAAATTATAGAAGTGAAAAATGGTGAATTCTCTAATGAAAATCAAGTAGATGAAGTAGTAAATCTGAAAGGAAAATGGCTATTGCCAGGTCTTGTGAATACACATACGCATGTTGTGATGAGTCTTTTACGTGGCATTGGTGACGATATGCTATTACAACCATGGCTTGAAACGAGAATTTGGCCGCTTGAAAGTCAATTTACTCCAGAGCTTGCCGTTGCAAGTACAGAACTTGGCTTGTTAGAAATGGTGAAAAGCGGGACGACAACATTTTCTGATATGTTTAATCCAATTGGTGTGGATCAGGATGCGATTATGGAAACAGTTCGTAATAGTGGAATGCGTGCTGCAGTTTCAAGAACCTTATTTAGCTTTGGAACGAAAGAGGATGAACAGAAGGCAATTCAAGATGCAGAGCAATATGTAAAACGATATTACAGTGAAGATGGTATGTTAACAACGATGGTTGCTCCTCATAGCCCGTATACATGCTCTACAGAAATGTTAGAAGAGTGCGCGCGTATTGCAGTAGAAAATCAGACAATGGTTCACATTCACCTTTCCGAAACAGAGCGTGAAGTACGGGATATTGAAGTACAATATGGCAAACGTCCAGTAGCGTATGCAGCAAGTTGTGGTTTATTTAAGAGACCGACAGTTATTGCTCATGGAGTTGTGTTAAATGAAAATGAGCGCGCTTTCTTAGCAGAAAATGATGTTCGTGTTGCTCATAACCCAAATAGTAACTTAAAATTAGGGTCTGGTATAGCGGATGTTAGAGCAATGTTAGAAGCGGGAATCAAAGTGGGTATCGCAACAGATAGCGTGGCATCTAACAATAATTTAGATATGTTTGAAGAGCTCCGCGTCGCAACGTTATTGCAAAAGGGCATCCATAAAGATGCCACTGCATTACCAGTTGAAACAGCTCTTTCACTTGCAACAAAAGGAGCTGCAGAAGTAATTGGAATGAAACAAACGGGCTCAATTGAGGTAGGGAAATGTGCTGACTTTATTACAATAGATCCGTCCAATAAGCCACATTTACAACCAGCAGAAGAAGTATTGTCACACCTTGTGTATGCAGCAAGTGGAAAAGATGTATCTGATGTCATTATTAATGGAGAGCGTATTGTTTGGAATGGTGAATGCAAAACATTAGATGAAGAGCGGATTATTTTTGAAGCGAGTCGTTATAAGCGAGGATTAAAGATGTAGTTGTAAGGTAGAAATCACTGATGAAATAGAGAAAATTGATAAAAAATACTATCCTTTTTAGTAAATAAAAGAAGGATAGTGTTTTTTATTTTAGAATGCATACATATTCATTGAGATGTAACGGCTTTACAGTAATATTTCTGTTATAATATATAACGCTTTATAATATTATTTGAATTTAAGGAGAAAAATTCATGAAGCAACATGAGACACGATTAATAGTATTTATACTTACAACAGCTTTACTTTTAACAGCTTGTAGTAGCAAAACTGTTAAAACAAATGAAGTAGCAAAAAAACAGGTGTTAAACGTAACTGTATCAGAAGAAATTCCTTCCCTTGATACAGCGAAAGCGATGGACGGTACATCATCACATGTAATGCAAAATATATTTGAAGGGTTATATGTACTGGATCATCAAGATAAGCCTATTCCTGGTGTGGCGAAGTCTTTTGAGAGAAGTGAGGATGGGAAAAGATATATATTCCATTTGCGTAAAGATGCAAAATGGTCAAATGGGGAATCGGTAACAGCATATGATTTTACTTTTGCGTGGAAACGGGTATTGAGTCCTGAAACAGCAGCTCAATATGCATACTTGCTGTTTGATATAAAAAACGCGAAAGAAATAAATAAAGGTATATTGGCTGCTGATCAACTAGGAGTAAAGGTATTAGATAATTATACGCTAGAAGTGCAATTAGAACAGCCTGTCCCATATTTACTACAATTATTAGCATTACCTGTTTATTTACCACAGCACGAATCGTTTGTGAAAGAACAAGGAAATAGATATGGATTAGAGCCAAATAATCTTATATACAATGGGGCGTTTGTGTTAGAAAAATGGAAGCATGAACAAGAATTTCAACTGAAGAAAAACAATACATATTGGGATAAGAAGCAAGTGAAGCTAGAGGCTATAAATTTTCATATTGTAAAAGATACAATGACGGCTGTAAATTTATATGAATCTGGTAGTATTGATCGTGCTCCTGTTAGTGCAACATTTGTAGATCAATACAAGGGAAAAAAGGAATTGCATATGAAAAAAGAATCTGCGATAGCCATGTTACGTTTTAATGAAAGGAATGCTACGTTAGCAAATAAAAAAATCAGGCAATCTATTTCTTTAGCACTGAATAAAGAGGGATTTGTAAATCACTTTATCAATAATGGTGCAACACCTGCAGAAGGTCTTATCCCGATAGGATATAAGAATGAAACAAATGGAAAAGATTTTCGACAGGAAAATGGTAATCTTGCTGTGTATGATTTGCAAAAGGCTAAACAAATTTGGGAAGATGCAAAAAAAGAACTTAGTACAGAAAGTGTTACACTTGAATTTTTAACATTTGAACAAGACAATGCAAAACGTATAGCAGAATATATAAAAGGAGAGCTTGAAAAGCACTTACTAGGCTTAAAGATACAGATTAAGCAGCAACCATCTAAACAAAAATTACAGCTTGAACAAACAGGACAGTATGATATATCCATGGTAGTGTGGGGGCCAGATTACAAAGATCCTATAAATTACTTAGAGTTATTTACGACAGATAATTCGAATAATAAAATGAAGTATTCAAATTCGTATTATGACGATCTTATAAATAAAGCTAAACATGATATTGTATTAGATCGACAGAAAAGATGGGAATATTTACAAGAAGCAGAAAGAGTATTGTTAGCAGATGTTGCTGTTGCTCCTCTTTATCATACTGGCCTAGCATACATACAAAAGGAATATGTAAAAGGAATTGAAAAGCATCAATTTGGTGGTGTGTATACGTATAAAAATGCTTATTTAAGTGAAAGATAGATTGAATTAAAAAGCTAAGACGTATGTGTCTTAGCTTTTTTAGTGTCTACAAAAACAATGTTTAGAGAATAAATCGTGTGTTTTCAAATTCTAATCTTATAGCTATGTTAATATAAAATGGTGGAATATATTTCAAATATATATCACCGCAATATTGTACATAAAGATATTGGACGTATTAAATTTCTTAAAAGTGATTATCTCTCTTGATATAAGAGGTTTTTTTGTTTTATGCGAGTGATATCGCTTGTACATATATTTTTTTCTTTAGTATCATGGCATTAAGAGTTATCAGAGTAAAACAATACCAATAATAATTGTACATAATTAGGGATTGTTTGTTTCAGTTTTAGGAGGACATAGCCTCGGTGCGAGGACCTTGAATTTAAAAACAAGCAGTAACAGCTAAATACATATAGAACAACTGTCAGAAAGTTGAGGGAGATTTATACATGATGAATATGAATATGGCGGAGAATAACAAAAGCATAGGTGTCTTGCCTATGTATAAATTTGAGTTCTTTACAGATATTATGTGGATTGATTGGTATGGCGATGAAAAGAAGTTTGCATTGATATCAGTGAGAAGGATAGATCAAGAAAGTGGAGCAACAGTCAAAGTCATACATCCGGTATCGGAATTCCTTTTAAGTAAATATGCATCCAGTAAACCTAATACGATGAAGAAGTATGCGGACATTTTAGTGGTTTTTTTAAACTATATCCAGAAGAATAGAAAACACTTAAAATTAGATTCTCTTTCCGGATTGAAGATATCTCATGGTATAGAGTTTTTAAATCATTTGGGGACGGACGTAAAGGTGAGTAATGGAACTGTAAGGCTGTACGAAAGAACGTTGACTAATTTTTACGTCTTCTTAGCCACGAAGGGCTTTCTACCTGAAACTCCACTGAATCAGTTTGTAAAAAAACAGAATCAATGGGGAAAAAAATACTATTTATCACCATTTAAGGGAGTTAAGTATCCTAAATCGGCTAATACAAAAAAAGAGCACATTTTTCCGATACAATACCTGACTTTACTGATAGAGATATCCATCTTGGTAGCGCCTAGGATAACTTTAGGAATTTACATGCAATTTATGGGTGGGCTTCGCAATGGAGAAGTTGTTAATATCATAAGAACGCAAGCAACACGAAGGATAAAAAATGGTGATTTTATACTCGATATCAAAACTAGAAACTTTAGAACAGATATCAAAGACCATGCGAGTTCGGCGGTTAAACGAGAAAGGACTCAAGAGATTTTCAATGTCAAAGGTTGGTTGAGTGTGTTGTTTGAAGACCACCTAATAAAATATAAACCATTAGACGGTAGTAACGCGCTCTTTGTGAACGCAGAGGGAAGGGCGATGACAAGTAAGAGCTACAGTCAGTATTTCAATAAGGTGAAAAAAGAGTTCTGCAACTACTTAAAAGTGTACGGAGATAAAGATGATATCGCGGTGTCTGACCACCTTAGAACGGTAGATTGGTCAACACATATCGGAAGAGGAACGTTCACCAATATGGTTGCAGAACGGACAGATAATCCGTTTTTGCTTGCTTATAAACGTGGTGATAAAGAGGTAAACTCTGCGCTTCCTTACATAGCTAAAACAACAAGGATTCGGGAGAAGATTGAGAAAACGTTCAGCAATTTAAACAATGAATATATACCGAGTTTGGTAGAAAGACGAAAAAATAATGATTACTGATGGTGAAAGGTACGGTGGAGATGAAACAATTTGGTAATATACCCGAAGGGTACTTGACTGGTAAAGATGTCGCTTTCGAGGAGAGTCAAAAGGTGGCTCTAAAAGGAAAGGTCAAAAAGTGGCTGATACCTAAACAATCAGTTGATGAAATCGAGTTGAGGTTAAAATACATTTCTGAAAACTATTACACCATTAAGCAATTAGCTGATAAATTGGGTGTTATTGATGTAAGAGTCAAAAGGTTGATAGATGACGGAAGTATTGAGGTAGAAGAGATAACAATAGTCAAATTTACGAGTACATATATTCTGACAGAACAACCTAAAGTCAAAGAATTGTTGTCGCAAAAAGAAAGTATAGACAAAAAGGTTTTTATAAGTCGGGCTGCTGCTGCTGAATTTGGAGCAACAGTTGCTGTGATAAGCTACGATGAACGTAGATTGTTAGATACAGAGAAATTCTCGTATTTCAATGTTATCTATTTAAACAAAGAAGCGATAAGACGGGTTCTAGGTCAAAAAAACGTAAAAGACGGTTATATGACAATAAAAGACGCGGCAGATAAACTTGAACTGTCCACTACTACCCTGGCTATCTATTGCAGCAATGGCACAATTAAAAATGCGCTTAAAACAAAAGGTAGTTGGATTATTCCATGCGATTATGTTGAAGACGTTTTAAAGAAACGAAGAGAGCAATCAGAGAAAAGTCAGAAGTATATGACGCTTGTTGATTTTTGTGAAAAAGTTGGGCACAGTTGGAAAGTTGTAAAAACGAGAATTAAAAATGGGAATTTACTCGATTTCATTCAAATGGGTAATAAATGGTTTATCCCTGTCGGGGAAGTTTCTAAATACATTGATAATACGGATTGGCTACAAAGGAAAGCTCCTCCAAAAACGCGTAGTGATGAATACTATTCAAAAGATTCCATGCTTAAAGAGTTCGAAGAACGTATTTCTGAAATTGCTAGCCCTCATTTACCTGAACTCACTGATTTGTATATGCAATATTTCAAAGAATATATGGGCAAAACCAGGCAAGAGGGATATAAGTTAAAATCCTTGACTACAGATTATGTTAACGTGTATCAGAAGATTATCTTGTTGATATCTACTGATATTGGCAAAGGTATCGAAGATACCATTGAAGCTGCTTTATTAAAAACAACAGCAGCTCATAGGCTTCAAGTAGTGTTTTCAGCGTTCTTAAACTTTGCGTTTGGAATGAAAGATATAGTGCCTAAAAAAGAATTCAAAGTAAGCAGAAATGAAGATGATGGAGACGAGGAGTTTGAAGTAGCGCCATATTCTCCAGATGTATATCAAGATATTAATCTGTACGCAAGAGAATTAGAGGAACATATCCCCAGGGCTCTGAGAAGTGCTTCTTATGCGAATATGTGGGTGTATGTGCTACTTCACCTGACAGATGTGTGGAGACATAAGGATATAGTAGAAAAGTTGCCGGAAATCAACTTAGAACAAATTGGTGTAACCCAACATGCGTGGTTTAAAGAGAATAGGTTGACTTTGGAGCAGTGTCAGAAGATAATAAACGAACTTCGCGTAAAGCTAAGACCGGAGGTTACGAATAAAACAAGGGCTTATCTAACGTTTTTGGTTGAGCCTACTCTAGTGGAATGTGTGGGACATGCCCTAGTTATCTCAGAGATTCATAGAAGGAAAAAAGATGATGATATCCTTTTATATACTTTTCTTGTTCGTAATAATGTCGCTACAGTCGGTAAACAGCATCGTAAGTTCTTTGATAGAAAACCTGAACTTAAAGAGTTTAGAAATCGCAAGATGAACCGAAGTACAATGACCTATTTACATTATCACATCGTAGAAGAAGATGCGGACAATGCTGATATGGCTCTTAATTTAGCTAAACAAGCCCGTTCTCATGAACGGGAAGACTCAACGAGTATATATGTTAAGTTGATGAATAAAGATGGTTCTGTGAATCGGGTAGCATCCAATCTGTTCAAACGAGGTCACTTTGGTTGGTTATATAATTACATCATTCTAAGCGCTTTGGAGGGAACAGGGGTGGTTCATTCATTGGAAGAAAGAACAAGAGCGATAGAGGGTTTTAGAGAAGATGTAGCTCCTAGGGGGCTTGAAGATTGGGCGCAATTAATGCATGAAAATGCCTTAAAAAGACAACAATTAATTCTTCAATTGTCCAAGATGCCTAAAGAGGAACTATTGGGGTTAATTAGGAAGATATTTAATCAACAAATGCCTGCAAAAACGAGTCCTGGTCAGTGTATGGTTTATTCAAATTGTAAGTATCCAAGCAGAAAGAATTGCTTCGGTTGTGAGTATTTTATCCCGCAATTTTATGTTCTAATTGAAGCTGCCACAGAGTTTAAGAGGGTCGTGAAATCTATGGTTGAGGCTAGATATGAAACAACATTTATAAGAGATAAACAGCTATTTATGACCATTATGACTATCTTTAAAGAGGCAAATCAGATATATTCTCCAGAACAGGTCTCTGGGTTCCTTCCTAAGAAGGAAATAAAAGAGGCAATTAGTAGCATACAAGCAAAAACTTTTATAGAGTAGGTGTTTTCGTGGAAGTAAGAAGCGTCTTAAACTCAGATAAAAACTATAAGGTTGAGGTAACAGAGAGATACACTTTTGATGCCAAGACAAACCTTGAGCAATATAAAGAGTTGTTTGAGGGAATGAAGAAAACCGGTTACGTGAAAGCTCATTCTTTCAGTGATATCACTTGGTACTTACCTTGTCCGGTTAAACACAAGGATATCCAGTTTAATTTCAGTGTAGGTAGATTTAATTCGTTTAGTTCTTCTCTCAAGTCATTTGTCTTGCTCCGAAGAAAATCAGGTAAAAAACCATCAACTATCAAGGACGATTTAAAACGATTAAAGACTGTCATAATAGAAACCGAAGGTTTGCGAGATGCAGAAAGTATTAAAGAATTTTTTCTTACGCCAAGGGATACAAATGAAACTTATCGTATGTGTTACACGTTGGTGAATTACCTTGAATTCAATCCAATTCCTAGCATGCACAGCAAAGTGAAGGAGATTTTCGAGGGATTAAAATATCCGACTTATAACAATCGGGATTTGCCTCCTTTTGAAGATGTATTAACTTTTGATGATTGTATTAATAGGTATTTTAGGGAAAATTCTTTAGAGGATACTGTGAGGTTTTATCCTCTATACCTTTGGTGGTCTATCACAAACATCATTCCGATGCGAGTAATTGAGTTTCTTCGAATAAAAAGGGACTGTTTAAAGGAAAAGGACGATGGCTCGCTTTGGATCACTATTCCACGCTATAAATTAAATTTTTCCTCGCCAGAGGAAACTCATTGGGAACACACGCTTCTTATAGATGCAAATACCCATCGGTTAGTTGAAAATTACGTGTTTAAGTTAAGAGAAATGAACATTGATTCCGAGTACCTAATTCCTCCTCTAAACTGGATAAATGACAGGTTTCGAACATCATATACTGTGTCTGATGATGTTACCAACGGAACCAACTTCAATAATCTAATCCGTTTTTTTTATGAAGAAATGGTGGAAGAGCAATTTGGAGAGATTGGGTTGTCGCCCGTAACTGCTGGTGATACAAGGCACTTCGCTATTATGAATCTGTTTCTGCAAGGATTTAACGTACTTACAATAACTCGTTTAGCAGGTCATGACGAGATAAGCTCTCCGAGCAATTATTTTACCCACGCAAAACATTACGCCACCTCCTTTGTGTATAAATTAGCACAGAGAAAAGTGGAGGGAGGAATCGGTTCTGCAATGGATGATGGTTTTATTGGAGTAAGAGCGCAAAAAGTTAGAGAAGCCCAAGTGAAGAAGAGTTTTGAAGAAGATTGGCGTAGAGTTGAATTTGGTTTTTGTAAGGATACAGATAACTTTCCAAGAAACTGTATCGAAGATTGTAGGTTATGCGATTTTTACGCATTTAGACCAAGCGTTGGTGAATGGGGAGACGGTATTAAATGGCTAGAAAGCTATTCCAAGGAACTTGAACAGCATATGACTGATACGCTCAATTTACTGGCGACGGTGAGTACCGATACTTATGAGAAGTTGAAAGGTATTGAAAAAATAAATGAAACTGAGAGTAAGTCACTGGCTGTTCAGTTTTTTAAATACTTAGACCACAAAGCAATAATCGATGCTAGGATAATGGAGGAAAAGGAAGAAGATGAGTCAGAAAACTGAGTACATTAGACGTGTATCAAAAGGTATACAAAAATGGATTAATAATAAGTATCCTGAAAGTGGAAAGGTAAGGGTTAATGGAGACAGGGGACCTTTCAGTAGATTTTCAAACGACGACCTTGTGGATATTGCACTTGAAGTCAAAAAAGAGCTAAGGGGCGAAGTAATTAACCCTAGTGTCCTTGAACAAGCCACAGGTGGTATCATCGGGAGACAAATATGGCGTAGAAGGATTTCGGAAGAAATAGAACGAATTAATATGCCTGTAATAGATGGTCGAGAGTTCGGTGTGACAGAACACGATGAAATAAATCACGTAAACATTGAATATATTGTGGAACGGTATAGTAGCAATCCACGCGAACTGGTTAATCAATTATACCATCTTGAGGAGTCTAGAATTCGGTTGTACGCCAAGGTTAGGGACTTAGAAAAAAATAACGAAAATCTTAGTAAGTTCAAAGATGAAAACGAGAAGTTATCAAAGGAAAATGAGAAGCTCAAGAAAGAGTTGGCTCATTATATCCATCTATCTAATAACCTGTATGTTTCATCTTATTTTCCAGATAAGCGTAGGAAAGTTGGAATTGAGGGTAATGCGATTGATATGGAATTGAATCCGGAGAAGAGCACAACTACTAACCTGCATGTACTATTTCCATCAGCGAAAGAAATAGTAGCGAGCAAGGAACAGGTTGAAGAACTTTTAGAGCCGAAAGCTCGAAGAGCCGGTGAGGAATTAGTGGACGATATCAGGGATGAATTTGGGGACCTACTGGCTGATTAAACCCTTTCGGGTTTGGTCAGCTTTTTGTTCCGTTAAAAAAATGTATTAGACTAAATAGTTACTATGGAATTAATACAATGACTCCATTTTGAAAAAAGTTCGATCAAAATGGAGTACTCTTTTTAGCTAATTTTAAGATTTTTATAAAAAAATCCAATCGTGTTCTAACCGTATATTTCAAAATTACGACCGATTATGAAATATACAGCATAAATTCAGTTCCTACACATTGTATGGGGATTTTTTCATAAAAAAAGATACCATAAGGTGCCTTCCTCCGATTTGAACCATTTTAATTTAAACAATAGATATATTATGGGAATTTACCTAAGAAAATTGTATTTTGTTTGGGAGAAAACGGGATTTTACTGTTTTGCAAGTAGGGAATGAATGTATTACTATGAGGTTGTTCACCTTTAAAAGTGTTGGTTTGGAATAAAGTTTGATCAGAAATATCCCCCAAACCCGTATTTTAAGTTAAACGATAAGAACCCGTTTTGAAAAAAAGATTGATCAAAACGGGTTAAGCCTTTGTGAAATACTATGCAATTTTTATAATAAAGTTTGATCATTTTCTACCGATGATCTTAAACAATCGCGCCCGTTTGCGGTATTTTAAATTGTTACCCCTTTGCCCTTTTTGGCCAAATAAAATTGCTTATGGCAATCAGAAAATCAATACCTAACACAAGTGTCCATAATTTTAGAAACCCAGCCAACACTTCTGTTCGGGAA
Organism: Bacillus sp. XF8; assembly: GCF_017498755.1. Taxonomy (NCBI): domain Bacteria; kingdom Bacillati; phylum Bacillota; class Bacilli; order Caryophanales; family Bacillaceae; genus Bacillus; species Bacillus sp. XF8. The sequence goes on from NZ_JAGDQK010000002.1 coordinate 530,906, forward strand.
AAATCGTTAATTAAATAGATTAGGACGAATAAAATTCCAGCACCTATTAGAAAGGCAAGCACATGTTGTCCCCAACTTTTAAAGTAGTGTTTCGCATAATCGATGCCAAATCTTTTAACTGGTTTCGATCCTTGTTTCATCACATAATATTGAAAGCGTATATCAGCCCATTCAATCATACTTCTACCGAATGCGATAGAGATTCCAATATACACAGCAGCAATTGCATGCACTTTGGTAGCAGTCGCACCACGATACAAGTCTACACCCGTAGCAACCAATAAAATTAAATCAATGACAGGTGTCAAGGCTAGGAAAAACAATCCTAATTTATTTCTTTTAAGGATATATCGTGTGAATAGACCTAAAGTGATAACAACCCAAAACCCTATTTCACATGCAACGATTAACCACGCAATTACATTCACCCCAGCACCCCTTTGTACGACGCACGCAATTACTTGTTTCCCCTTAATAGTTCAACAAAATGGCCCGTTCGTATAACCTTATATTACTTTTACCATAGGAACCCCCTTCAGATAAAGCATATCCAAAGGGGCAAAACGGTGCAACTTTTTTATAAACGGTTCATCTTTTTTCAAAACGGTACGACTTTATTTCAAACCCACAAAAAGTATTGTTTTTACACTTGATCCCTGCACATTGTGTGGGGATTTTTTTTATAAGAGGTAGAACCACATTGCCATCAATTTAAGAAATTCATTGTTCCTCAAAATGAAAAAACGAGCTGAATTCCCATAAATAAATGTAGAAAGAACAAACTTCGTTTTGGATACATTTCAAAGTCTCAAGTCGATAGGCATATGGCGGCTCATTTCTAGAATTTTTTTTATGTCAATGATAGAAATATATTTTTTATTATGGCTACTTTTCAACTAGTTCGATATCATCAAGATAGGCATCAAAGTTGAACCCGGAAAGCTCACCAATGTAGAATTCACTTGAATTAATAGAATTTGGAGTAGTAAATTCGAACGATTTTTGTTCATACTGTGAGGAAGTAAATACCATATCAGCTAGGGTTCTTCCATCAACCAATACTAATGCCCCTACGTATCTACTAGGAGTAGTTACTTTTCCAGATGCGGACAGTATGTATGTAGTATTAGGCTTCAAAGTTATGGATTCAAACAACGCTGAAGCACCTAATGAGTTTAAATGAAGTCCTTTAGAATTATTTACCCCTGCATGCTCTTCAATATTGTATTTCATATTGCCGTCCCATGGTTTAAGAGGTTCTATACTTGAATTGTGGTCAAAATCCATATTTAAAATATAAGATTTCTCCTTTTCCTTTAATTGTACATTATCAAACTTAACCCTCCCATTTGCTGTAGAAGCAAGTTTGACAGCAAAGTTTGACACATCCTCCTCTGTTTTAAACTTTATCTCATGATGTTCTGGCTTAAATCCTGTATACTGCTTCTTTGTTAATGGAACTATTTCTTGAGTGGCATTCAGATTACCTACTGTTACTTCTGATGGAGAACCTATACTTCCCGCTATATCAAATGTTAATGTATATTCTGTATTCGGCTTTACAGTAACAAGCTGATAGGCTGTGTCTGCATGTATTAATTTCAGATAATGATTGCCTGTTTCAGAAGTACTGATATTCTAGGTAGAAGAATTAGGATTAGATAAAATCCAGTTATTTAGCCCATCCTCAAAGTCTCCATTCCTAACTTGTTCATTTGCAGATGGACTATCTGCTGATACAATACCTGAAAAATCTATACTGGCACTTAATACAATTGCTGTAGAAAATACCCCTATACCGATTTTTTTAAACAATTTCTTCATCTCCTTTGGTCAGATTAAAATTTATTTTTTCATACTTTCTATATATATTTGGATAAACCTTCCAAAGAACAACTTTATTTATAAATGATTTATAGGTTATTTTCAATTGAAAGATCTTCAACATATACAAGGACACTTTGCTCAAATTGGACGGATAAAGAAAGCATATTAAGAGAGCATAGTGACCTATTAACTAACGAAAGCGTCAGTTCCACTTGCTCGTTTATTAAGGTTATTAGTATCATTTTGAACAAACATTATTCCAAAGCTACATTAATAAAACACACGGCAAGCTTATGGGTTAATAATTAACTCACGGCCAATTTATGCTTCCAATTCCGTTGAATAATTAGATAATCACCTACAAAAATAAGTGTTTTCTGGCCAACTTATGCTTCCTTTAGCGGTAGCTTTATGGGTAAAGTCACAAAAAGTTCCGTTAAAGATTTCATCTTTTTAAGAGAATGTCGTCAATGCGGTATGAAGAAAATCATATAGCCCTATCCAGGGCTTTTTTCTTTGTAAAATAAAAAGCACCCGAATGGACACTTAATTTTTCCTTCTCTAACTAAGTTATCGATGTATTAAGATGGATAATGGGCAAAGCAAATTAATGCATTACAAGAGAAAGATGGTAAATGTTATATAATACATAAGTATTCGATAGATCGTTAGTGTCTATATTATAAATCGGGGAGGCTTGAAATACATGGACAGCGTATGGCCTATTGGAGAGAAAAATGGATGTTTTACTATAATTGGTGGTTTTGAAGCATATCAAGAAGAAGTTGCTAAAGAACGAATTGCAGACCTAGAACAAAAAAAGCAAAAGTTTATAAATGGGGAAAGGATTAATGGGAATAATTTTGATTCTGTAGATGCTTATGATAGAACGATACAAATTATTAAGTCTGTCAAGAGATACAAATGCCAGTGTAAATGCGGAAAAGTAGATTATCTTACTCAGAATTTCTTTTTAAGCAAAAGACATAGAGATTGCGGGGATAATTGTGCGGTAAAGCAGGAACGTGAGAGAAAAAGGATAGCTTCATATCCTAGAGTAAAGGACGAAAGTTATTATGATGATTATTCTAATACTACGCATGAATCGCTAGATATATTAGAATGTATTGATGAAAATTATGAGGGGAAACCTATTATATTTGATAGAGGAAGAAGAGGAAAGGAAGGTGGCAAATGTAAAGTATATAAGTTATATAGATGTCGTTGTTATCTGTGCGGTAAAGAACATAAATTTAAGTCATCAGATTTTAAGATAAAAAATGATGGCCGCGGATCTAGAGCGAAAGATGGATATTATTGTGATGCTTATTGTGACTGTCATAACATTTCATCATTTCAATGGCGAACTATAAAAATACTGAGAGAACATAATGTAGCATATAGAGTTGAATATTCGTTTCAAGACTTATATGGTGTAGGGCGTAAGAACTTGTTGCGTTATGATTTTGCTGTTCTCGGTTCAGATAATAGCATTAAATGTCTTATTGAGTGTCAAGGTGAACAGCATTATAAGCCTGTAGATGAGTTCGGTGGTGTTTCACAATATGAGTCTCAAGTAGAGAATGACAAATTAAAACGTGCTTATGCCAAGTCACATAATATATCTTTATTCGAAATTAAATATACTTGTAATACATACGAAAAGGAAATAGAATTTCTTAAAACTGCTGGAATCATTTAATCATATATTTTCAGATATCGATTAACTTAACGGCACTTGTCAAGATGCACCGAGCCAATGAGATAATGGTTGTTAGATATCGGATTAAGAGAGCATAAAATTCCAATTTATCGGTGAGCTTGATTTGAAAGTACATAAGACACTTCAGTGTCTTTTTTTTATATCATCGCCAATTTTCCCAGTCACACGTAAACCATTATAAACGTAAACGTGTTAAACCTTGATTTTATAAGGATTAAAGTTATGTCCTTAAAGGTATACCTTTACAGATACATAGGAAACTATAAAAAACCACGTCTATAAACATCCGTTTCTCATTTTACAGACATCCGTTTATTTTATATACCTTTACAGACATAATTGTTATAATTATCAATGAGGTGTAGCATATGAAACATAAAAAATTTGGATATGTGCGAGTTTCGAGTAAAGATCAAAACGAAGAACGGCAAATTCAGAATATGAAGAATTTAGGGATAGAAGAACGGGATATTTTCATAGATAAAGAATCTGGAAAAAATATGGAGCGAGAGAATTATCAAATGCTAAAACGTCTTGTTCGTACAGGAGATACCATTGTGTTTGATTCCTTGACAAGACTTGGAAGAAATATGAATGATACATTAGAAGAATTTAGATATTACGAAAAACATAAAGTAAATTTACAATTTATAAAGGAACCATACATTAACGTCAATTACACTGGAGAAAGTACAAATGATGTTATTCAGAGCGCAATTCAAAAAGCAACACTGACAATATTATCTGCCTTTGCAGAAAAAGAGCGCATTGATATTAAACAACGTCAAGCTGAAGGAATTGCTCTTGCCAGAAAACAAGGTAGACGTTTAGGACGTCCGCCTGTCGAAATAACAGAAGAATTTACGGATGCTTACAAGGAATGGAAATCTGGTTCAATTACAGCAGTAGGAGCCATGAAAAAGTATGGCATCAAACGTTCTTCTTTTTATAAGCTTGCTAAACAGTATGAGGAAAGAATAAAAGAATAGAGAGACAAAATTTTAATTTGTTAAGATAGTAATTGAGGTAGCACCAACATTCGTTAAAATGTGGGTGGGCCCCCTTTTAGCAAAACCGGAGTGGAAATGATGAGTATAAATAGTTTTGTGGGATTGATAAAGGACGAATTATTAAAAGAGTTAAGCATAAGAAGTGAGGATGAATTCGAGCCTGTAGTAGTTAAAGATATTCCTAGACTTTGGAAGTGTTTAGGGACAGGTAATTATGCCGCAGTATTTATGCACAAAGAATACAAAGATTGGGTAGTGAAAGTTTACGCGCGAGAAGGAGAAGGAATTGAAAAAGAGTCAGAAGTATACCGAAGAATCGGAAATCATCCTTCTTATTCGAAGCTTATATATAAAGGAGAAAATTTCATAGTATTGAAACGTTTAAAAGAAATTACCTTATACGATGCTATTCATAAGGGGATTAAAATTCCTAAGCAGGTAATCCTTGATATCAATGAAGCTTTAGAGTATGCAAGGGAACAAGGATTAACTCCTTGTGATGTTCACGGGAAAAATGTGATGATGGAAAACGGAAGGGGATATGTAGTCGATGTATCTGATTTCTTAAAAACAAAAGAAGATAGTAAGTGGAGAGACCTAGAAAAGGCATATTTTACATTTTACTTGCCTTTCATTTATAAATTGCCTTTCCCTGTTAAAATACCGTATTTCATGTTAAACATTGTTAGACGTTCATATAGAAAATATAAGAATCTTAAAAAGAAATTCAAATTGTAAAAGGACCACATACTGGGGTACCGCTAGCATTCCGGAAAAATACCACGCTAAGAGTATGCAGGATTTTATACAGTTTTTCGGCTAATCTAGTAACAAACGGGAATCCGAAATACGGCACCATTGCAGAAATGTGTAAAATTCTGTATATTTTATAATATCGGAGAGTAAGAGAATCCCTTGGTATAAAAGGATTCCTGACGATATCCAACTTTTTATAATGTTACGTGGTTCTGGTGCGAAAATAGCTTACTAGGAATATAGAACAGCAATCCCCTGTTAACTTTGAGATTAAACGGCTAATCCAAATAACTTATGAATGACTTCAACCTCATTTTGGACAGATTTCACCCTTTGGTGAAGTTGTCTTTTTTTCATCATATGCATGGCTTCGATACCTCTCAAAATCAAGGTTGCTGTACGAAATGATTTTAATCCTAACATGGAACGAACCCTCTTCTTTATAAAACGATGATTCTGTTCCACGATATTGTTAAGATATTTACATTGTCTTATCTGTACGCCTTCAGGTATACGTTTCTCCTCTTTTAATTCTTGTATCGCCAGTGGATAAGCCGGATTCTTATCCACCGTAATGACGCGAGGTTTAGAAATATGAAAAGACCGCAAAGCTTTCTTGAAGAATCGCTTTGCAGCCTTTGTGTCTCTTGTTTCACTGAGATAAAAATCAATTGTGTTTCCTTCGGAATCCACTGCACGATACAGATAAATCCATTGACCTTTTACTTTGATATACGTTTCATCGACTCTCCACGAGTCATTTGTTGGCTTAAGATGACGCCGTATTCTTTCATCTAATTCTGGTCCATATTGATGAACCCAACGCATAATGGTTGTGTGAGCGATGGATAATCCACGTTCCTCCATCATTTCCACCAAATCACGAAAACTCAGGTTGTACCGTAGGTACCATCTCACCATTAATAAAATGATGTCAGGTTGATAATGTTTCCATTTAAATAAATTGTCCTTTTCCATACCGAGCACACACCTTTTTTAGAGTAATACTATCAGTATGTCCAAGTTTAGGAGATTACTTGCAAGAGCTTTAAAGTTTTTGCACCAGAACCAGAAAGACTTAGCATTTGATCCATTAAAATATGAACCAATTGGACTCAAAGCAACAGATCCAATTGATGGAGATATAACAGATAAAATTACTGTAAAATTTAATAATGTCGATACCTCGAAACCAGGTAAATACCATGTAACATATAAAGTGATAAATAGTTATGAAAAAATTGATGAAAAAACAATTGCCGTTACGGTACCTGTTATTGATGATGGGTGGGAGAATGGCGATCCGACAGGATGGAAATTCTTCTCTGGTGAAACCATTACTCTAGAAGAAGATGAAGAGAATGCTCTTAATGGAAAATGGGTATTTTATGCTGATAAACATGTAGCAATATACAAACAAGTAGAGTTGAAGAATAATACCCCTTATCAAATTACAGTATATGTTAAACCAGAAGATGAAGGAACTGTGGCACACCATATTGTTAAAGTATCTTTCAAATCGGATTCTGCTGGTCAAGAAAGTGAAGAGATTCTAAATGAAAGATTAATTGATGCAGAACAGATACAAAAAGGATACAGAAAGTTAACAAGTATTCCATTTACACCAACAACAATTGTTCCCAACAAAAAACCAGTGATAATTGTTGAAAACTTTTTACCAGGATGGATAGGTGGAGTTAGAATCATTGTAGAGCCTACAAAGTAAGACTTGTAAACTAGCTTCTAATAAATGTATTTAAAAAAGAAGAAACACAGAGATTTTTAGCTCTGTGTTTCTTCCAGTTTACGCTGATTGATTGCTCGATAAAGAAAACCTTTTAAATAGAGGCGAACGAGATGACTTTTACGAATGCTTTGTTATTAGCTGGATATGAAAAATATCTGATTCTGTTATATCTAGCATCTTCATTTTTAAATATTTGAGTAAGTTGGCGTACTACCCCATCAACATCAGGTTAAGAAATTGGTTGTTCCCCAACTGTAAATAGATAAAATTTTCGTTTTGGGGGTAATTCAAAATATTAGCTTGATGGGCATGGGGCGGGACCCCACATCCATCAACTTAAGGATTTAGACTATTTTTGAAGTTAAAAGCACGTTACTATTCTCTTATGTTAATGAGAAAGGGTGACGTGCTTTTTATGAATATGAACCAAAAACAAGAGTTATCTTTATTTGCCGAAGAGTTATATCGATATATGTCTCCCGCTACACTTAATCAATTAGCTATAGAAGCAGGCGGGATGAAACGAAAACGTAAGTGCCACGGGCACCATTTCTTATCTTTGTGTGTATGGCTAAATCAACAAGTCGCTACTACCTCTCTTACTCAACTTTGTAGTCAATTAGAAACTTCAACAGGAGTTTTATTAAGTCCGGAGGGACTTAATCGACGATTTAACTCGGCTTCTGTAGCCTTCTTTCGAACTGTATTTACTACACTTCTACAAGCCAAGATTGGAGGAGTATCTAAGATTTCTCATTCTCTTTCTGCTTATTTTGAGCGGATTCGCATCCTTGATTCTACAACCTTCCAAGTTCCAGATCGGTTCGCAGCTACTTATCCTGGTGCCGGAGGATGTAGTCATAAAGCTGGTGTGAAAATTCAACTAGAGTATGATTTGTTGAGTGGAGAATTTTCTGATGTGGAAATTGAACCAGGAAAACGAAGTGATCAGGCATATAGTGCGACTCGAACAGGAATGGCACAAAAGAATGAACTATATATTCGTGACTTAGGATATTTTCGTTTACAAGATTTTAAGTCTATTCAAGATAAGCAAGGATACTATTTATCACGTCTTAAGTTACCAACTAAAATATATAGAAAAGAATTCGAAACAGTGGTCTTTAAAACAAAACCAGCTCAATTAAAACAGGTATATATACAAATTCATTTGGAAGACATCATGAAACAATTACAACCTGGCCAAGTGTATGAATTACATGATGTATATGTAGGGAGTAAAGACAAACTGCCTACTCGCATTGTGGTTTATAGATGTACCGAGGAGCAAAAACAGAAACGCCTACGCGATCGAGCGATTCGCGAAAAGAAAAAAGGGATTACATATACAGAGCGTACGAAACTTTTACAAGGAATTACGGTATATATGACAAATATTCCTACGGAATGGGTACCAAAAGAGAAAATCTATGATTTATATTCACTACGTTGGCAAATTGAACTGTTATTTAAAATATGGAAATCTTGGTTTCAAATTCATCGTTGTAAATCTATTAAACAAGAGCGATTAGAATGTCACCTTTATGGACAACTCATTAGTATTTTATTATGTTCTTCTACTATGTTTAAAATGCGAGAACTCCTGTTACGTAAGAAACAAAAAGAGCTAAGTGAATACAAAGCGATGTACATAATTAAGAATTATTTTTTACTTTTTCACCACGCATTACACAAAAACACCCAAGAGCTATCAAAGGTTCTCCTTCGTCTGTTTAACCTCCTACAGCGCAACGGACGAAAATCTCATCGATACGAGAAAAAGACAGTCTTTGATATTTTGGGTGTTGTTTATGAGTATACCACTTCTACTCATCAGGTAGCATAGTAAAAAATTGAAACCCGTCAGGGTTTATTTGGTATGCGCACTTTTATAAAATCTATAAAAGATTATAAAAAACTACGTGGAAAGACCAAACTTTATATAAAAATACACTTTAAGTTGATGGATGTGGGGCGGGACCCCATCGCTATCAAGCTAACAAAACAAAATACCCCCTAAAATAAAAAAATACGCTATTCTTTCTGTAGAATCATAGGAAAGGATGGCGTTTTTATATGTCTATTTCTGTATCTGATGAA